>DATITS010000111.1:0-30368 GCA_035467535.1 Desulfobacterales bacterium | reverse complement strand
CGGGTCGAGCACGTCGGGGCGGTTGGTGGCCGAGATCAGAATGACGCCCTCGTTGGACTCGAAGCCGTCCATTTCGACCAGCAGCTGGTTCAGGGTCTGTTCACGTTCGTCGTGCCCGCCGCCGAGGCCCGCGCCGCGGTGGCGGCCGACGGCGTCGATCTCGTCGATGAAGATGATGCACGGTGCGTTCTTCTTGCCCTGCACGAACAGGTCCCGCACGCGCGAGGCGCCGACGCCGACGAACATCTCCACGAAGTCCGAGCCGCTGATGCTGAAAAAGGGCACCCCCGCCTCGCCCGCGATCGCGCGCGCCAGCAGGGTCTTGCCCGTTCCCGGCGGGCCCATCAGCAGCACCCCCTTTGGAATCCGGCCGCCCAGGCGCGTGAATTTTTTGGGGTCTTTCAGAAAGTCGACGATTTCCTCCAGCTCCTCCTTGGCCTCGTCGATGCCGGCCACGTCGGCGAAGGTGACCTTCTCCGAGGTGTCCGACAGCAGCCGGGCGCGGCTTTTGCCGAAGGACATGGCTTTGCCGCCGCCGGACTGCATCTGGCGCATGAAGAAGACCCACACGCCGATCAGCACCAACATCGGGAACCACGACACCAGCAGCGACATGTACCAGGGGGAGTCGGCTTCGGGCTTGGCGCTGATCACCACCCGCTTCTGCCGCAGCAGGGGCATCAGTTCGGGGTCCTGTGGGGCGTATACCTTGTAGCGGGCACGGTTGACGTCGGTCACGAGCAGCTCCCGTCCCTGGATGACGACCTCCGCCACCCGATCGTCGTTCACCATGGACAGAAACTGCGAATAATTCATGCCGGATTCGCTGAGGTGCTGCTGGCTGAAGATGTTGTAAAGCATGACCATCATGAGGGTGATGACCAGCCATAACGCCATATTCTTATAAAACGGGTTCAAATCCGATTACCTCCTATCACTGTAGGGCAAGTCAGGAAAATGGTGCATACCACGCCGAGTATTGTTTATCTGGGTTAAAAATTCAAGTGCCAAATTGGGCAGCGGCCCAGCGCACCCTCTTTAGGGGGCGGCATCAGCACAAAGCGGGTCAACGTATGACGGTTTACGTGATGCAACATCCTTAATTTAAGGCATGCGATGTTGATCACTTCCTACCGTTTCGCAAGAAACAGCTCCGCCTTGAGCACCCGGCGGGTCTGCGGGCTCACCCCGGCCCGGTGGTCCAGGCGGTGGCCGGCGACCCACAGGAGCCGGCCGCGGCTGATGAGCAGCGGGCAGCGACGACGCTCTGCGCGACGGACCTTGTGGTCGATGAAATATTTCTTGAGTTTTTGGGTGCCGTCCATGCCCAGGGGCGAAAACCGGTCTCCCGGACGGAAATTGCGGACAACCACGGGAAATTCGACAGCCTCCATGTCCATGAAGGCTGTCTGCGGGCTGCGGCAGGCCCGCTCCGGGATCGCAGCGACGGTCACCTCGGACAGGCGGATGCAATCCCCGGTTTCCGGGATCGTCAGCCCGCCGCAGCCGTCCAGGCGGTACTCGAAGTCGTGCGGTGTTTCATCCGGCAGAGGACGGCTCCCGGCGCTCTCCGCCCGCGCGAAGATCATCTCCTCCCCCTGGCGGCGGACATGGATGCGCCCCGGCAGGTGCAGGGAGCCGGCGTCGGTCGCGCGCCTCGCCAGTTCGAGCACCTGCTCGATGTGGGCGAAGGCGACCCGGCGCAGATCATGCTTGACCTGGAGGAGCGCTTTGCGGACGACCCTGCGGGCGGCGGCGAGCGGCAGAAGGCCGAGCGCTGCCGCCGAGAGACCGACACGGCCTTCGCCGTCGGCCGTGAGCAGGCTTGCGTAAATCGGCTCGATCAGGCTATCGAGCCACTCTTCCTCGGCCCGCAGGATGAGGGCGGTGCGGCTGAGAATGGCCCGCATCCCCGGGTGAAAGTCGCGTTCCAGCTCCGGGATCAGCCGGTGACGGATTCGGTTGCGAAGAAAGGCGGCGTCCGTGTTCGTGGGGTCGCTTACGTAGGGAATTTTCCGGGTTTGAAGGTAATCCGCGATGTCGGAGCGGGTGGCGATGATCAGGGGCCGGATGGCGACCCCGGCGCGGATGGCCGGGATGCCGGCAAGTCCCAGCCGCCCGCTGCCGCGCAGCAGATGCAGCAGCAGGGTCTCGGCATTGTCGTCCGCATGATGGCCGAGCGCGATCTTCGCGTAGCCGTTGGCCGCGCACACCTCCTCGAAAAATGCATAACGGACCTGGCGCGCCGCCTCTTCGAGGGACAAACGGAAACGCGCCTGCCAGGCGCGAACGTCGGCCCGGCGGCCATGAAACGGCAGCCCCAGGTCTGCCGCCAGCTGCCGGACGAACTCCTCATCCCGGTCGGCGCCCTCGCGCAGCTGATGGTTCAAATGGGCGATACCAAGATGCAGACGGCGAGCCGGCGCCCGGTCCAGCAGCAGGTGCAGCAGCGCGACCGAGTCCGGACCTCCGGAAACACCGATCAGAACGGATTCGCCTTCCGCGATGAGGCCGTGCTTCGTCAGGGCCTCGTCCACGAGACGGTCCAGCCGGCCGAAGGCGGCCGATTCCTGCCTGCTCATATTATTCCATGCTCACAAAAAATAATGGTTCGAGGGTTCTGGGTTCAAGGGTTCAGAAAAAAACAGTTGCCGGGGCCTGATCGCCGCCGGCCTCAATCGTCCATACGGGAGGATGGCGAGAACCATGGCGCTCCTTAATCTTTGATTGCCTGGACCCTGAACCCGGGTACCTGAGCAGTTACCCTTTAAATACCTATGTTACCCCCGTTCACAAGTCAACCCGCGCAAGGTTGCCGGGCGCGTGCGCCCGGCAACCTTGCCCCTTGAAAAAAAGAGCCAATGGAGTATGGTAGTCTCGGAAGGTGCGACACTAGGGAGCCGACGGTTGCCTGTACGCCCACATCTTCCATGCCAGACCAAGGATCCCAGCAAGGGCTCCCGGATCATCCCGGCCGGTCGCCACGCAACAGACGGTCACGAACCTCGTCAGGTCCGGAAGGAAGCAGCGATAAGCGACGCAGGCTGTGTCGTGCTCCGTATCGGTTGCCGGTGTTCCGGGGGCCCTTTCTGGGACCCTTGGCGTGAGTGCTCACCCCATCGGCCGTATTTCTCACCGCCTCCGTAAGCACCTACATTATCCCGACAAAAGCCAGGTCGCTTTTTCTTGACAGACGGGCAGACGGCCTTATCTTTCACGACGAATTACTGGTTGAAACTGGAGATCACTGCATAATGCCTGAATCCAAGCGGATCAAAATCGTGACCGAAACGGACGACAACCCGGCGGACGCTGATGCGGCGCCCGCGGAAGCGGAAGCGGCGCAAAAACCCGGGGAGCCTCTTGCGGCGACCGACGAAGAACGCCTGCGGGAAATGGAAAACAGGCTTGCCGCCAAGGAGAAGGAATACGATGAAGCCCACGACAAGCTGCTGCGGGTCTCCGCCGAATTCGAAAACTACCGGAAACGCACGGCCCGGGAGATGGACGATTTCCGCAAGTATGCCGTTCAATCCCTTCTGAAGGAAATGCTTTCGGCCGTGGACCACATCGAGCTTGCCATTCAAGCGGCGGCTTCCAACTCCGCACCGGACAAAAACCTGACCGAAGGCCTGAACCTGACCCTCAAGGAACTGCTTCGCATCTTCGAGAAATTCAACGTGGTGCCCGTAGCGGCTGTGGGAACGCCCTTCAACCCGGAATTTCACGAAGCGATGCTGCGCGAGGAGTCCGGGGAGTTCCCGGAAAACACCGTGCTGCGCGAGATGCAGAAGGGGTACATGATCGGCAGCCGGCTGCTGCGGCCGGCGCTGGTGGTGGTGTCCGCCCCCGGGGATGCGGCCCGGAATTCAGATTAGCTCAACCCGGTTCAGTGGCACCGGTCAATGATTTGTCAAAATACATTTGAATCATAAGAATCAAGGAGGGTACAGGGTATGTCGAAGGTTATCGGAATCGATCTTGGGACCACCAATTCCTGCGTCGCCATCATGGAAGGAAGCGACCCGAAGGTCATCACCAACCCGGAAGGCGGGCGAACCACCCCTTCGGTGGTGGCCGTCACCGAGAGCGGAGAGCGCCTCGTCGGACAGATCGCCAAGCGCCAGTCGATCACCAACCCGGAGAACACCGTGTTCGGCGTCAAGCGGCTGATCGGCCGAAAGTTCTCCTCCAAAGAAATCCAGTACGACAAGAAAGTGCTGCCCTACCGAATCGACCAGGCCTCCAACGGGGATGCCCACATCTCCATCCGCGGCAAGCAGTTCAGCCCGGCGGAGATCTCCTCTTTCATCCTGGCCTTCATCAAAAAATACGCCGAAGACTACCTGGGTGAAAAGGTGACCGACGCGGTCATTACCGTACCGGCCTACTTCGACGACAGCCAACGGCAGGCCACCAAGGACGCCGGCAAGATCGCGGGCCTGAACGTGCTGCGGATCATCAATGAGCCGACCGCAGCAGCCCTGGCCTACGGCATGGACAAGAAGCGCGAAGAGAAGATCGCGGTGTTCGACCTGGGCGGCGGCACCTTCGACATCTCGGTGCTCGAAATCGGAGAGGGCGTCTTCGAGGTGAAGGCCACGAACGGCGACACCCACCTGGGCGGTGACGACTTCGACATGCGACTCATCAGCTACCTGGCGGACGAGTTCAAGAAGGACCAGGGCATCGACCTGCGCAACGACAAGATGGCGCTGCAGCGCCTGAAGGAAGCCGCGGAAAAGGCCAAGATTGAACTGTCCACGTCGATGGAGACCGACATCAACCTGCCGTTCATCACGGCCGATGCGAGCGGTCCCAAACACCTGAACCTGAAAATCACCCGCGCCAAGCTGGAGGGGCTGGTCTCCGAACTGCTGGACAAGCTGGAGGAGCCCTGCCGGACCTGCATGAAGGACGCGGGCCTGAGCCCGCGGGAGATCCACGAGGTGATCCTGGTGGGCGGGATGACGCGCATGCCCTCGGTCCAGGAGCGGGTGCGGCGCATCTTCGGCAAGGAACCCCACAAGGGAGTCAACCCCGACGAGGTCGTGGCCGTGGGTGCGGCCATTCAGGGTGCGGTGCTGAAGGGCGACGTCAAGGACGTGCTGCTGCTCGACGTGACCCCCCTCTCCCTCGGCATCGAGACTCTGGGGGGCGTCATGACCAAACTCATCGAAAAGAACACCACCATCCCGACGCGTAAAAGCCAGGTCTTCTCCACCGCCACGGACAGCCAGCCGGCGGTGTCGATCCACGTGCTCCAGGGGGAGCGCGAGATGGCCGCCAACAACAAGACGCTGGGCCGTTTCGAGCTCGTCGGCATTCCTCCGGCGCCGCGGGGAGTCCCGCAGGTCGAGGTCACCTTCGACATCGACGCCAACGGCATCGTGAACGTCTCGGCCAAGGACAAGGCCACCGGCAAGGAGCAGTCCATCCAGATCACGGCCTCCTCCGGCTTGAACAAGGATGAAATCGACCAGCTGATCAAGGACGCCGAGATGCACGCCGAGGACGACCATAAGAAGCGCGAACTGGTGGATGCGCGCAACCATGCCGACACGCTCATTTACTCCACGGAGCGCTCCATCAAGGACCTGGGCGAGAAGGTGGATGCGGCCACCAAGACCAAGATCCAGGAGGCGACCGACAAGCTGCGCAAAGCCATGGAGGGCGAGGACAAGGACGAAATCCGCCGCTTGAGCGAGGAGCTCACCAATGCCTCCCACAAGCTGGCCGAGGCCATGTACCAGCAGGCCTCCCAGGCCGACGGCCAGAAAGCCGGCGATGGCGCGGGTGCTGCGGAGGGTGCCAAAGCCTCCAAACCCGAGGAGGACGTGGTAGACGCGGACTTCGAAGAGGTCAAGGACGACAAGAAAAAATAACAGGCGCACACGGCCCTGACCAAAATCCCGCGGGGGCCTCCCCCGCGGGATTTTTTTTGGTGAATGGGCTGTGCCTTTACAACGGCGGAGCGATAGTTAGATTTGATGGCTTCGTAAATAGTCCAATTTCGGCGTTGCGCTTCAGCGCGTTGTCGCTGCGGCGTACGTAAAGTACGCCTCACTCCACGCGATGCGCGCGCCTTGAACTTGGCCTCTTTACAAAGCCATCGATTCGGATGACTTATTACGAGTAGTTCATCAGATTTACGGCACGACCAAACAACCGTTCACCGCAAATTAAGGAGGCCCGACCATGGAAGTGAAGAAGATCCTGTGGCCAACGGATTTTTCCAGCATCGCCGAGAAGGCGCTGCCCCACGTCAAGTCGCTCACCGAGCAGTATGGGGCCGAGATCCATGTGCTCTACGTGATCGAGGACGTGGCCCACCACGACGGCTGGTACGGGGCGTTCGAGGAAAAGCGCGTAAAGGAACTCATGGAGCATGCCGGCAAGACCGCCACCAAACGCCTCACCCAGATATGTGAGAAATACCTGGATAGCTGCCCGCTGTACATCAAGCACGTGGCCGTGGGCGACCCGGCGCAGGAAATCCTGAAGCTGGCCGACGCGGAAAAGGTGGACATCGTGGTCATGGCCAGCCACGGCGCGAAAGGCAACTACCGTTTCGGAAGCGTGACGGAAAAGGTCCTCAAGAACTCGACCGTACCCGTGACGATCATACCGGTGGCACCCGCGAAGTAGGCCCACCGCTGTCGGAAGCATCCGGCGCGGGGCCAGGGGGCACGACGCTTATCCCGATCCCGGGCGAATATCCCGTCACGTTTCCGCCGCAGGGATGACGACTGCAGATTGAGCCGGGCCGCTCGGAATGTCCTCAGCGCCCCCGGTATTATTGCCGGCTCTCAGCCCCCGGAGGTTTGGGGAAACGCGGTGTTGGTATAAAGGTATTCCATCTTCTCCTTGTGCTTCAACTCCTCGTTGGCCATTTTAAGCAGCATGTCCCGCACCTCCCCGGCCGGGTGCTGGTTGGCCAACTCGGCATAAAACAGGTGCGAGCGTGATTCGCGGTGGGCGGCCACGAGGTAAACCTCCGAACTGCTCATGTCCGTTGAAACCGCCGGCTCCGCCTGGTGTTCGGCAATCTTGTAGTACACCACATCGCTCAACCGCAGCCCGCCCTGCCCGTGAGCGCCCTCCCGGTACGCGACCAGAAACGCCCGGTGCTTCTGCTCCTCCCCGGCAATCCACTGCAGGGTGTCCCGCACCCCGGCATCCGAATTCCGGTCGTGAATGGCCATGTAAAAGGCATAGGCATCTTCTTCGCGCTGGATGGCCGTGTCGATCAGCGTCAACAGGTTCTTGTCCATGGAGAGCCCTCCTTCGGTTGTGTCTCGTCTGAAAAAATCACCCGAACGCTCAGTCACAATCGGTGCGCGCCCGGCGCCATCTGGCGACGACGGCACCGTAGGCCAGCAGGTACAGGGTTGCCGCCGAAAAGGCCGCCAGCGTTCCCCCGTAAATCCCTAAAGGCGGGTACAGCAGCGAAACCGCAAGGGCGTATGCGATCAGCGCGCCCAGCCCCAGTGGGAAGTTCTTGATGATCGTGTGCACATGGGCTTTATCATAGGTGCTGTGCACGATCAATATCAGCGGGAACAGGGCCGTCGGGAAAGCGGCAAAAAGCCCGGCCCAGGCCGGCCCGACCGCCCGGGCCGCTCCGGTGACGGCCAGAATGATGAGCGCCGCCAGGCCGGCGCGCAACAGCAGCACGCCAAACGTAAACCGGACACTGCGGGTAATGGCGACATTGCGGACCTTGCGGAACAGGCGGGTGAATATCAGGACGGATGCGACCGGTACCAGGACGGCCGCCGTGGGCGAAAAGGGGATAAAGTGCAGCAGCCAAGCCGTGACGAAATAACCACCCAGCGCCGTAAGCGTCGCGGCGGGGATGACGTGGTTCTGCAGTGCCGCCGAGGCCCGGTAGTAACCGTAGACGAACACCTGGGTGGCCACCAGGCCGACCAGGGTGTAAACCGCACTTTGGGCCGCAAAATCGGGGCCGATCTCGAGGCCCATGAAAAACAGCGCGATCGCCGCCCCCAGCGGGTAGCCGGACAGAAGGCCGGCGGCCCGCGGGCTGACACGCTCGGCAACCGCGGAGAGCGAAAGCACCATGCCGACGGTGACAACGACTTTGCTGAACAGAACGAGGCTCATGGGCTTTACGTCTTGAGCGCTTTCACAACCCCCTGCACGGCGCCGTACGCCGTGGCAATGGCCAGCCCCGCGCCGCATTTCATGCGGATCCAGTCCTGGTGGGCGAGGATCGAGCCGGCGGCAAAAAGATGCGCATGCGCCGGGCGGCCCGCGGCCGCGAGCGGCCGGAAGCGATCGTCGATCTCGAGCCCGGCGCGGTTGACGGGATGCCCCTGCGGGTCGAGAAAATCCTGCCGATGCCAGCCGTCCCGCCCCTCCGGCTGGTGCACCGGAAGATCGAACAGGGTCTCGCGCACGCCGCGCCGGTCTGCCTGGAGGCCGCCGCCCATGAAGCGGCCGGTCGCCAGGATGACGGAGGCCGCCGCGATGCGCTGTTCGGTTTCGCTGCGCCCGGCCTCGATCAGAAATCCGCCGGACGAATCGGCAACGGCACGAAAAACCTTGTTTTCGAGCAGAAGCCTCACCCCGCAAGCCGCAAGGCCGCTTTCGAAAGTTTCCTTCAGCCGTATCCCTGTCGCGCCGGGCGGCATGGTGGGAATCTCGAAGAGCGCCACCCCGAGGTGCCGCTCGATATCCTGCATGACGACCATCGACTTGGAAATCCCCAGAATGGCGGGCAGGCCCACGGCGGCAACCCCTTTGACGTGCGGCATGAGGGCCTCGGCGAACTTTTCGCGGTTTTGGGAAAGTTCAAGGGAGCGGGCCAGGCGCTCCGCATAGACCTCGCTCACCGCATGCGTGCCCGGAAACACGACCCGCGCCGCCTGGAGGCCCGGCCAGGCGGGCCCCAGCGTGTCCGCGATCTGCCGGGCACTGAATCCCTTGAGCCCCTGGATGTCCACTATCCGGCAGGGCGCCCGGCGCTCCCAGGCCGCAACCGCCTGCCATATCGTCCGGGGCACCCGGTAGGTCGTCTTGAGGGTGCCGACCACCGTCGGGACGACCACGTTGCGCTCCGGATGCCCCGCGTATGCCAAGCCGTTCGCCTCGAAAAACCGCAGCATCTCGTCGAGGGACGCACGGATGTCACCGGCTGCCAGGCGCGCATAGGGATGACGCGGCAGGTCCTTGACCAGCGCGGCCATGCCCGCCCAGGGGTCGCTCCATGTTTTACCTTCCTCCAGCGGGTGCACGCCCAGCAGGTCCAGCATCCCCGTGGCAAAGATGATCTCGCCGGTCCGGCCTACCAGCACGGTGGCAAGCCCCCGGTTCACGGCGAAGAGCGCAGCTGACATGCCTGCCATGCCGCTTCCGACAACGCATACGTCGCAGGCGATGCGCGCGGGATCCTTCACGGCGCGCCCTCCAGTTCCAGCCCGAAATAACCGCAGTGCAGCGCTTCCTGCAGTTCCTCCTGGCGCAGAGCCGTGTCCCAAAGAACCGGGCGCATTCCCCGCCAGCGGGCGCTCAGAAAAGAGCGCAGGTCCGTAAGCCCCTGGCGGCCGGCAAGCTCGCCCCGGTCGTAGAGGTACGCGCAGACGCGCACGCCGCAGAAGGCGCCCTGGCAGGTGCCTTTACCGACGCGGCTGCGGCGGCCGATGGCGTAAAGATCGGGGGTGCCGCCCTGCTGGCGGATCCCGGCGATGACGGCATCCACGGCGCTGGCCGGCACCATTTCGCACTCGCACAACAGGAGATCTTCCGGGTTCTGCGCCTGCATCCAGAGCTTCGGCGCAATGCCCGCCGCGGTCCACCGGTTGGCAGCGCAGGCCGCAAGCGGCTTGACCCGCGTGCGGCCGGGGCGCGCAACGCCCAGGTTCCGGCAGACCAGGTCGGCGGTTCTTTCGGCCATGAGCCGATACGTCGTCAGCTTTCCGCCCGCAATCGACACGAAGTTCTCGAGCCCATCGGCGGCGTGATCCATCAGGGAAAAGCCGCGGCTCACCTCCCGGCCGTCTTCCGGCGACCGGGAGCCGACCAGCGGCCGGACGCCGGCGTAGGCGCGGATGTAGCGGGTGGTTTGAAGGGAAGGCACCATGGCCGAGGCCATGCGGATGATCGCGTCGCTCTCCTCGACCGTGGGCACGATGCGATCCAGGGCATCGATGCGGATGGAGGTCGTTCCGAGAATGGAAACCGTTCCGCCGGGAACAAGGATGTCCGCATCCGAGGCCGGCCGCAGCCGGTTGACGACGCGCTGCGTGATGCGCTGGTCGGTGATGAGGAGGCTGCCTTTCGAGTAGAGCAGGTCGATGTCGATCCCGGCCAGGCCGGCCACCTCCCGCGCCCAGGCCCCGGCGGCGTTCACCACCACCTCCGCTTCGACCAGCGTCTCTTGCCCGGTGCGATCGTTGCGCAAGCGGGCGCCGCGGATGCGCCGGTTTTCGATGATGAACCCCGTCAGCCGGGTGTGCAGCAGCACCCGGCCGCCGAGTTCCAGGGCCTCGGCCAGATTGTCCAGGGCGAGATGGAACGGGTCGACGGAGGCGTCCTGCACCAGGAAGGCCGCAATCAGCCGGTCGGAAAGGACGGTCTCCATCTCCCGGGCCTCGGCGACGCTGACGGCCTGGCAAGGAATGCCGCAGCGGGAGCAGGCGCCTGGAAACTCGGCCACGTACTGCTCATCGTCGCCCTGAACGGCCACGAAGAGCCCGCCGGTGTCCTCGATGCAATGGGGCGCCAGAGACTTGAGCAGGGCGCTTTCCTCGCGGCACTCGACCGCCGCCAACGGGTCGCTGCTGACATAGCGCGCGCCGCTGTGCAGCAACCCGTGGTTGGCGCCGGAAGCGCCGGCGCAGATGTCCCGACGTTCGACCAACAGAGACGAAACGCCACGCAGGGCGAGATCCCGGGCGAGCCCTACCCCCGTAATTCCCCCCCCGATGATCAGTACCTGAGTTTCCAAACCCATGCCTCCGCCACACCGCGACGATCCAACTGTGACGACTTCTTAATAAGTCCAACTTCGGCGTTGCGCTTCATCTCATTGTCACTGCGGCGCACTGCTGCAGGGATCTTCAATTTATCATTAAACACCTACTTAGGCAAAGCGGCAATGTAAAAACCAAAAGGCGGAGTTGCTGTGCGGAAACAAGGAATGGTCTTCTGGGACGGGAAACAAAGACCCGAGGAAAATGACATCTTTCTCCTCGGGTCTTTGTTTTGATGCGCTGTGGTTTACTGCCCGCAGGGCCCGCGGCCGCAGCCGCCGCCTGTGCCCATTCCGGCGCCCGGCCCTCTGCCAAACCCCGGTCCCATGCCTCGGCCGAACCCCCTGCCGTACAGCTTGGGGTTCTCTTTCTGCATCTTGAGCCGTTGATCCAGGACCTTCTGGTCGAGTTCGCCTTGCAGCCCGGAAACCTCCTTCTGAAGCTCGGCGGCCTTCTTGGCATCCGGGTTCTGCTTGGCCATTTCAGCCCTGAGCTCGAGCCCTTTCTGGTAGAGATTGTCTCGCAGGCCGCGGGTCTGCTCGAAGAAAGCGTTGCGCTCCTTCTGCAGTGCGGCAATATCTTCGTCCGTCAGGTCGGCGCCACCCCACCGGCCAGCGCCCCCGCCCGGTCCGTATCCACCGCCCGCCGCAGGACAATCGCCTCCGCCCCCTCTTCCCCAGCCTGCAAAGGAGGGCGCCGAGAAACCGACGATTCCGACGATGGCCAGGACCAGCAAAGTCGCAGTGATGTGTTTTGTTCGCATGAATTGAACCTCCGTTTCGTTTGATGGATGAATTTGATTCCCGTCAATACGGTAGAGCAAGGCCTGTGCCAATCCAATTTTCGAGTACGAAAATTTGATTTTAATAAATTGAATTTATTTAGAATAGTAAATCTTGACAGCTATTACATGACGGATCGAGCTTGGATTAGGTTTCAAGGCAGCGGATAGTTTGTATCCAGAAGGACGCTGTTTACATGGATACATTGAATACTTAGTATCCAGTATGTTTCCACGATTGAAAAATAAAAAATTCTGGACTGGCGTGCCGCCCTGGGTCCTGATCGGCTCGGCGGCGGTGCTGCTGCCAATTTTCACGTTCATGACCATGGAGAACGTGCACCGCGAGAAGGAGTTCACCACCCGGCTGCTCCTTGAAAAGGGAGCGGCCCTGATCCGGGCGTTCGAAGCCGGCACCCGCACCGGCATGATGGGCATGCAGCGGGGCGGTTTTCAACTGCAGCGCCTGCTCACCGAAACGGCCCAGCAGCCCGACATCGCCCACCTGATCGTCGCCGATGCCGACGGCACGGTGGTCGCCGCAAGCGACCTCGACCAGGTGGGCGCAGCCTATGGAAAGGAGCTGGACCTTGCATCCGTTGCCCGCTCCAAGGCCCTTCAATGGCGGCTGGTCTCCACGTCGAGCGGAGTCCGGGTGTTCGAGGTGTTCCGCAAGTTCGAGCCGACCGGACCGCAGGGGGGCATGATGCGCAGGCATCCGGGGGGAGCCGAGTCGCCGCCCGATGCGCCGCGCGTCATTTTCGTAGGGCTCTACATGGCAGCCCTCGAGGAGGCGCGCCAATCGGACGTGGGGCATGCCATCGTCATGGGAGGGGTGCTGCTGCTGATCGGGTTTGCCGGCATCACCCTTCTGTTGCTGGCCCAGAGCCATCGCGCGACCCGCGCGACCCTTTCGCGCATCAAGGCGTTCTCGGACCACGTCGTGGAAAACATGCCGATCGGGCTCGTGGCGACCGACGGCCGCGGGCGGATCGCCGTCTTCAACCAGGTGGCCGAGTCCGTGCTCCGCCTGTCGGCCTCCGATGCGCTGGGAAGAGAGGCGTCCCGGGTCCTCCCGCCGGAGCTCTGGCAGCAGGTCCGATCCGACGCGGCGCCGGAGATCGTCACCGGCACCGAGATCGACTGCGTGCTCGCCGACCTCCAGCGGGTCCCCCTGGAGGTCGGCGCCGGCGCCTTGCGTGACGAAAGCGGCCGCTTTGAGGGTAGCATTCTGCTGTTCAAAGACCTCACCGAGGTCCGCGCGCTGCGCCGGGAGGTCGCGCGCCACCAGCGCCTGGCAACCGTCGGCCGGCTCGCCGCCGGCGTGGCGCACGAAATCCGCAACCCATTGAGTTCGATCAAGGGGTTTGCCACCTACTTCAGGGAGAGATACCACGACAACCCGCAGGATGCCCAAACCGCCGCCATCATGATCCAGGAGGTGGACCGCCTGAACCGGGTCGTCAGCCAGTTGCTCGAATTCGCCCGGCCGGTCAACATCATCCCGCGGCCCACCGCGATCGCCGCTCTGATCGCGGATTCGCTGAAGCTGATCGAGACCCAGGCACGGGAAAAGTCCATCGCCGTGGCGGTGGAGGACCGCTCCACCGCGGCCGAAGCGCGCCTCGACGCAGACCGGCTCAACCAGGTGCTGTTGAACCTGTATCTCAACGCCGTCGAGGCCATGGCGCCCGGCGGCACCCTGACCGTGCGCGTAGCCGACCTGAAGGGCGCACCCGGGATCGAGATCAGCGTGTCGGACACGGGCGACGGCATCCGCCCGGAGGACCTGTCCCACGTCTTCGACCCGTACTTCACCACGAAGCCGGCCGGCACGGGCCTCGGGCTTGCCATCGCGCACAACATCATGGAAACCATGGGCGGTGGCATCACGGTCGCAAGCCGCCCCGGCGCGGAAACGACCTTCACCCTGAGGGTGCCGCTTGTAAAAGCGGACTAAGGTCTTGCCCTGGAGACTGCATCGCTTAATCAAGGCGTGGTGGTTTAAAGCGCTGGGCTGGAAATTCGAAATTCAAATATCGAAATTCGAACAAATTCTAAGGTTCAAAAGGGCATCTTCATGTCAATACGCAATTCCATATTGGTGGTCGACGACGACACGGCCCACCGCACCATGCTGAGAACCCTGGTGGGCGGCTGGGGCTATGAGATCGCCGAGGCGGACGACGGGGAGGCCGCGACCCACAAGGTCCGGCAGCAGCCCTACGACCTTGTGCTGATGGACGTGCGCATGCTCAAGGTCTCGGGGCTCGAGGCCCTCGCCGCGATCAAGTCCATCAACCCAGCCATCCCGGTCGTCATCATGACCGCCTACTCATCGGTCGAGACCGCTGTGGCCGCCCTCAAGCAGGGCGCCCACGACTACCTGACCAAACCGCTGGACTTCGACAAACTCCGCATCACTCTTGAGCGGGCCATGGAGCACCGCCGCCTGAAGACGGAAAACCGCCTGCTGCGCGAACGGCTTGGCCTGCAGTTCGACCGCCGCCACATCATCGGCCAAAGTGCTGCCATGGTGCGGCTGTTCGACAGTGTGGCCCAGGTAGCACCCTCCGAGGCCACCGTACTCATCGCGGGCGAGTCCGGCACCGGCAAGGAACTCATCGCCGGCGCCATCCATTTCAACAGCTCCCGCCGGGAGGGCCCCTTTGTCCGCCTCAACTGCGCGGCGATCACCGAGACCCTTCTGGAATCCGAGCTCTTCGGCCACGAGAAGGGCGCTTTCACCGGCGCCGACCGCCGCCGCGAGGGTCGCTTCTTCCAGGCCGACGGGGGCAGCCTCCTCCTGGACGAGGTGAGCGAGATGCCGCTGCCCATGCAGGTCAAGCTGCTGCGGGTGCTTCAGGAGCGGGAATTCACGCGCGTGGGCGGAAACGACGTCATTCGAGTGGACGTGCGGGTGATCGCGGCCACCAACAAGCACCTGCCCGAACTCGTCTCTGTCGGCCGGTTCCGAGAGGACCTCTACTACCGGCTGAATGTCGTCGGCCTCACCCTCCCGGCCCTGCGGGAGCGCACCGAGGATATTCCGCTGCTCGCACAGCACTTCCTAAAGGCCTTCGCCCTCAAAAACCGCAAGGAGGTGAAAGGCTTCAGTCCCCAGGCAATGGACCGCCTGACCCGTTATGCCTGGCCCGGAAACGTGCGCGAACTCATGAATGCCGTGGAGCGGGCCGTCGTCATGACCCGCGGCGACTTCCTCACCGAGGAGGATGTCTCGCTGATCCCGCCCGCCGCACTGCCGGAACCGGAGCACCCGCCGGCGGCTGGCACTCGTCCGCTGGAGGAGGTCGAGAAAACCACCATCCTCACCACTCTGAAAGCCGCCGACGGCAACAAGAGCGAGGCTGCGCGCCGGCTCGGCATCACCCGCCGCACGCTGCACAAGAAGCTCAAGGCCTACGGCGTCATGAAATGAAGCGGGGCGGCTCGCCCGGCTTCACCTTTACTTCGCGCCAAAGAGGATTAGCTTTCGACAATCGAATACCCGAGAGGCCCATGAACCCGATGACCGACCTTGAGAAAGTCCACTGCCCGCAATGCGGGGTGGCCAACCGCGTCCCGGCCGAGCGGCGGGGCTCGCCTGCCACTAAATGCGGCAAGTGCAAAGCCCCCCTGTTCCCGGAGAAACCAGCGGCCGAACCCGCAACGACCTACACGATACGCTGCATGCAGTGCAGCGCCCGCAACCGTGTGCCGGCCGACCGCGTCGGATCCGGGGCCAAATGCGGCAAGTGCGGCTCGCCCCTGAAGACCGATGAACTCTTCACCCCGCAGCCCGTCATGGTAACGGATGCCAACTTCGAATCCCAGGTTCAGAAGTCCCCGCTCCCGGTGCTGCTGTTCGCCTGGGCCCCCTGGTGTCCAAGCTGCGGGGCCGTGACGCCGATTATCGAGCAATTCGCATCCGAGTCCAAGGGTCGGGTCCGGGTGGGCAAGCTGAACATCGATAGCAACCCGAACCTGGCCAACCGGTTCAGCATCATGAGCGTGCCCTTCCTGTTCATCTTCGACAACGGCGAACTGAAGGAAAGCCTGCCCGGGACACTTCAAAAACACGAGCTGATGCTTAAGATGGCCCACTATGTCTGAAGATCACCCGGCGGGCGGCTGCACGGATCTGGCCATCCGGATCCGGGACATGCTGGCGCGCGACGTGAGCCTGGCGCCGGAGGTCCTGCATTTCATCGACTCGACCTTCTTCAACCCGACGGCAGCCGAGCTTGGCGCCGTCGCCGCGGATGAATCCGCCAGCGAACATGACCCCTTGCTCGAGCTTCTGTTCACCCCCGATGAAGCCTTCCAGATCGAGCTCGAAGAAACGCTCGCCGGCCGGGGACTCGATGCCGAACGGGTCGCCGGCCTTCTCTGCCGGCCGCCGCTTCAGGTCCGGTTCCGGTTCCCGGATGCGCGGGGCGCTTTCGGGCTGGAGATGACGCTGCCGCTCGCCCGGCACTTCGTCTCCCAGCTCAGGATCGACCGACCGATCCCCGCCGACCTGCTGCAGGCGCTGGAGTCCGCCGCGGCCGCCGGCGACCGGCTTCGGGCGCGGGTCCTCGTCCGCAACGCCCGCGGTCAGCTTTCACCCGAAACCGTGGCATTCTTGCGCAACTGTCTCACGCAGGTGGGCCTCCGGGACAGCCAGGCGTGGGAGTGCCTGAACTTCGCGCTGGACGTTCTGGCCGACGAAGCGCCTCCGGTCGATTTCTTCCGAGCCCTGGCGGACCGCAAGCGCTGGCTCGTCAAGGCCCTGACCCGCGGCCGCAAGCAGGGGGAGCTTCTCGGCCAGGCCAACATCGAAACCCTCATGAGCCAGGGCGCGCGCCTGACCGTCATCGACGAGGACGACACCCGCCGCCGGATCGGCTGCATCGACCGGATCTGCGCCGCCGTGTTCGGCCGTCTGCCGCAGCCCGGCCCGCTGCGGGCCGCTGATGCTGCGGTCGAGCTTACCGCAGAAGAAGTGATCGACGCGTGGCGGCATTCTGGCTAATCGGGCATCCGGCCGCGGGATCCGGTCCAAACACTGAACATTGAAGATCCCTGCCGCAAGCGGCGAGGAATGCGCTCGCTTTCGCGGTTCAAATAGCCGGCGCGCCGCCAGGCACAACGGCTATTTGATTTGACATCCTTTCAAGAAACCTTTAACAGGGTGCTGAAAAACAAGCATCAGGCCGTCAGCCAAGGCAGATATAAGCTTGAGGCACGAGGCACAAAACAAATTCAGATCCGGTCAGCCAGGCTTCCAGCTTCGAGCCGCAAGCTTCCAGCCGATTCCATGTGAGCATTTACAAGAGCAACGCAACGCCCGATCACGGCCTTGAGGCGCAGTTCTTCAACACCCTGATAACTTGCCCGCGTGTTCCGTTGCCGGAACCGCATTCCATCAACCGAAGCGAGCATTGCCATGAGCCATTGTTTCACTAAATACGTTCGGATCTTCATTCTCTTAGGGGCGGTCGTGATGACGGCCCTGCCCGCCCCGCTGAGCGCGGACTCCATGCCGCCGCTCGACTACATTCTCAAGGAGCTCGAAAAACGCTACACCGGGTCGCAGTTTTCCGCCGACTTTCTGCAGGAGTCCACCATTAAAGCCATGGAGATCACGGACTTTGCCTCGGGCCGGATCTACGTGCGCTACCCGGGCATGATGCGCTGGGAATACGAGAAACCGGAGCCGCAGGTGATCATCACCGACGGCCACAAGCTGTGGATCTACCGGCCGCTCGACAACCAGGTCATGACGGGCAATGCACCGGTTTTCTTTCGCGACGGCAAGGGGGCGAGTTTTCTGTCGGACATCCGGCTGGTGCGCCAGAAATTCACCATCACCCTGCACCCGCCGGAAGGCGAGTATCTCTACGAGCTGCAACTGGTGCCGCGCGAAAAAACATTGAACATCTCCCAAATCCGCCTGTACGTGGTCCCGCGCGCATTCACCATCGCCCGGATCGTCACTCTGAACGATTACGGCGACGACACGCGCATCGACCTTGTCAACCCGCAGTTCAACGTCGAGCTGGACCCGGCGCTGTTCAAGTTCGATATCCCCAAGGGCGCGGACGTGCAGAAAATCGACGAATGATGACGCTGCTTTTGAAGATTCCCTGCAGCAAGCTGCAGGGAATCTTCGACCGTAAGGAATGCGGTTTTTTTAAATGATTCGCTCGCATTCGCGGTTCAACACCCCGTAGAAACCCGCGCCGCTTCGGCAGCCCGTTGCCGGGGGCGCTGCAATAACCATATCCCTCCAAAAATAGCGATGCCGATAACTTTTACGATCTCCGGGTTGTCGATGTGCAGCAAATCGCCGACGGCGAAGGGTCTCAGAATGATGAACGTGATCCCCAGAAAGATGAGACCCTCGTACCACTTGTTGCGGACGATGAAAAAGTTCTGGGTGGCGCAGGCGAAGGCAAACATTGCAATGCACCCGCTCACGAAGATCCAGGCGCCCAGCGTCCACGAATCGACCCCGATCAGCAGCAGGCGCTCGTTGAAGATGAACATGAACGGCAGGATGGCGGTGCGAATGTCGTACATGAAACCCTGCACCCCTGTGGCGATGGGCGGGCTCTTGGCGATGGCCGCAGCCGCGAAGGCGGCCAGCCCCACCGGCGGCGTGTCGTCCGCCAGGATGCCGAAGAAGAAGACGAACAGGTGGGCTGTGATCAGGTGGACCTCCAGGCCGATGGCGGGGGCGAGATTCACGATGATGGGGGCGGTCAGAGAGGCCATGACGATGTAGTTGGCCGTGGTGGGAAGCCCCATGCCGAGCAGCAGGCAGGCAACGGCCGTGATGATCAGCAGCAGGATCAGGTTCCCGCCCGAGATGATGGCGACCACCTCGGTGATGAGACCGCCGAGCCCCATGGTCACGACACCGACGATGATGCCTGCTGAGGCGACCGCCACGCCAATGCCCATCATGTTGCGGCCTCCGGCGACGAACGACAGCCACAGAAGGAAGAACGCCTTTTTCAACCCCGCGGTCACGCGCTCCCCCCGCCGTCGCGCCAGAATCGGCTCTCGTATCAGGATGAGTGCTATCAGCACCAGGATCGCGTTGAATGCCGAAAGCTCCGGGCTGTGCCTGAGGAACATCAACTGCCAGATGATGACGGCAAGCGGGATGAGGAAATGCACCCCCGAAATCAGGGTGGACCAGAAAAGCGGCAGGTCCGCGCGGGGAACTCCCCGCAGCCCGAGCTTGCCGGCTTCGAGGTGGGTGATGTAGAATAGGGCGCAGTAGCTGATGACGGCCGGCACGAACGCGGCTTTGACGACATCGATATAGGCAAGGTTGCAGTACTCCGCGATGATGAAGGCCGCGGCCCCCATGATGGGCGGCATCAGCTGGCCGTTGGTTGAGGCGGCGACCTCCACCGCGGCGGCCTTGGTGGCCGGGTAGCCCACCGACTTCATCAACGGGATGGTGAACGTGCCGGTGGTGACCACGTTGGCCACGGAGGACCCGGACACCATGCCGCTCAGGCCGGATGCCACCACCGCCGCCTTGGCGGGGCCGCCTCGGAAAGAGCCCAGCAGGCTGAAGGCCAGTTTGACGAAATACTCTCCGCCCCCGGCCTTGTCCATGATCGATCCGAAGAGAACGAACATGAACACGATGGTCGAAGAGACATCCAGCGGAATGCCGTAGATGCCCTCGGTGGACATGGTCTCCTGGCCGATGAACCGGCTGAGGGATACGCCCTTGAACGCGATCACGTCGGGCATGTGAGGCCCCAGGAACGAATAAAGGATGAAGACGGTCGCCAGGCAGGCCAGCGCCGGACCCAGCGAGCGTCTGGCGGCCTCCAGCAGAAGCACGATGAGCACAATACCGAAAACCATGTCCCGCGCCAGGGGCGACCCCTGGCGCTCGGCCAGCCCCTCGTAGTCGATGACGATGTAGAGCGCGGAAAGGGCGGCGGCCCCGGCCAGCACAAAGTCGAACCAGCTGATCCTGCGGCGACGGGTGAGAAACCGCAGCGGGCCTTTGAGCTGGCGCGTCCGAAGCAACGGGCAGCTGAGGTACACCAGCGCTATGGCGAAGGCCAAGTGGATGGCCCGCACATAGACGGTTTCCAGAAGAATCACCTTGGGCAGGAGAAACTGGAAGAAGGACCAGGTGAAGGCCACCCCCGGTATGATCCAGCGCTGCCAGCCTTCGGGATCGCGCCCCCCGACCTCGGCCTCCTCAACGATCCGCTGCGCCTGGAAGGCTCCGTCCGCTTCCTCCGGCGCCGGGACTCCTGTCGGCTCTTTGCTCTGCTCGCTGGACATCTGTCACCTCGTGCGGCCGCGGCCGGGTTTCATCTCATTGTCCGGCGGTTGTTTCAGCCCGAACATTTCATGAAAATTTTGAACCCTGCGGGCGAGGCGAACCGGGAGCATCCGCTGCGTTGCGGCGGCAACCGGCTCGACTCTTTAACAGGGTGTTGAAAAACAGGCCTTGGTGTATTCGAACGGTCAAGAGGCCATAGCGCTCGACCCATCACCTTCCCGGCCCCTTGACCCGTCGATCTATTTATCACTTGAACATGGGCCATCGGAGAAAACGGATGGCGTCTACTTCATCAACCCGGCCTCCTTGAAATATTTGATGGCACCGGGATGAATGGGGGCGCTCAGGCCCTGGACCATTTCCTGCTTGTTCAGACCGGAGAAGGCCTCGTGCAGTTTTTTGAAATCCTCCAGGTTGTCGAACACCTCCTTGGTGATGGCGTAGACCACGTTGTCGGGCATGTCGGCCCGTGTCACGAAGGTCGCCTTCACGGCGAAAGTGGGCGCGTCTTCCTTGTTGACGGCCTGCTCATAGAAGGCCATGGGGATCTTGGCCTTGACGTAATAGGGGAATTTCTTCGCCAGGGATACGAGCTGCGCATCGTCGATCGGGATGAAACGCACCTTCTCCCGGCCGGCGGTGGCTTCCTTGATCATGCCGGCGGGGTTTCCCACCGTGTAGATAAAGGCGTCGATGCGGCCGTCCTGAAGCATCTTGGGGCTTTCGGCCGGCTTGAGGTCCTCGGCCGTGGCGAAGTCGGCATGGCTCATGCCGTATTCCGTCAGGATGTCGATGAAATTCTGGCGCTGGCCGGAGCCCGGGTTCCCCACGGCGACTCTCTTGCCCTTGAGGTCGGTGAACTTCTTGATGCCGCTCGCTTCGGAGGCCACGATGAAAAATGTCTCCGGATGGATGGAGAACACGGCCCGGAGGTTCTTCTGCGGACCGCTTTCCTTCCACTCCGCCAGGCCGTTGATGGCCTGGAACTGGCGGTCGGACTGCACGACCCCGAACTCCAGGTCACCCTTCATGATGGCGTTGACGTTGAAGACCGACCCGCCGGTGGACTCCACGGTGCAGCGAATGTTGTACTGGTCCTTCTTGGTGTTCACGATCTTGGCGATCGCCCCGCCGGTGGGGTAGTAAACGCCGGTGACCCCGCCGGTGCCGATGGTGACGAACTTCATGGCGGCCGATGCCTGGCCGCCTCCGATCCACGGTAGGCCGACGACGGTAAACACGGCCAATACCGTGACGATGGCGAAGCTATTGAAAATTCGTTTCATGGCATGTCCCTCCTGTCTTGTATTGGTTTCAGTTACCCAAGGGTTCATTCCTTGGCGGTCTTGCGGGACTGAAAGTCCCGCAGCGCTTCCTGCCGCTCGGGCGCGGACACCGTTGCCAGGCAGGTCTCGATTTCGAAATCCATGAGGGCCTCGAGGCTGACCTCCGGTGCCATGTCGACGCCCTTTTTGATCAGGCGGATCGAGAAGGCCGAGTTGGGAACGATCTTGCGGGCCATTTCCAGGGCGGCCGGCACGAGCCGGTCGTCGGCCACGACCTGATTCACCAGCCCGATGCGCAGGGCTTCGCGGCCGTCGATGGTCTCGCTGGTAAAGAGCAACTCCTTGGCTTTCCCCGGACCGACCAGAAGCGGCAGCAGGCGCATGGCCCCGCCCGTCACGGATGAAGACACCTTTGCTTCGGGCGAGCCGAACCGGGCCCCCTCGGCAGCGACGCGAAGATCGCAGGCAAGGGCCAGCTCGTACCCGGATCCCAGGGCATACCCGTTGACGGCAGCGATGGTGGGCTTCTCGAAGCGAAGGATCAGCCGTGACATCTCCTGCAGGTGATTCAGATAGTCCCGGTATTGGCCGAGCGTGCGGTCCCTTGAGTCCTTGAGGTCGGCCCCGGTTGAGAATGCGCGTCCCTGGCCTGTCAGAATCACCACTCGCACCTCATCGTCGGCGCGTGCAGCGAGAAAGGCCTCCCGCAGGTCCAGCCAAAGCTGCTTGTTCATGGCGTTCAGCACTTTGGGCCGGTTCAGCGTGACGACGGCCACCTGCTCTTTTTTCTCGTAGATCACGGTTTCAAATTCCATGCGTCCGTTCCTCCATCACTCGGTGAGTATGATGCGGGCATCCACCACGCTGCTGCCATGGGAGTGGATGATGACCGGGTTGAGATCCAGCTCCGCCAGATCGGGATTTTCGGTTGCGATCAGCGACAGGCATTCGATCTGGCGATGAACGGCCTCGATATCTTTTTCACCCTCACCGCGGAAGCCGGTGAGCAGGCGGTAGCCGTTAATGGAGCGGACCATGCGGTCCACGTCGCTCGGGCTCAAGGGCGCTACACCGAAGGCTACGTCTTTGAGCGCCTCGACGAAAATGCCGCCGAGCCCGAACATGATCACCGGTCCGAACCCCGGGTCCCGGAAGATGCCGAAAATGCACTCTTGCCCCGGCGGCGCCATGGGCGATACCAAAAACCCCTCGACCCGCGCCGTTGATCGCTCAGCCGCGATTTGTTTGAGAGCGGCACGGGCCGCATTTTTCACCGCCGTGGCGCTGGCCAGATTCAGCTTGACGCCCCCCACGTCCGACTTGTGCAGAATGTCCGGGGATACGATCTTGAGGGCGACCGGAAAGCCGAGCTTCCGCGCTTCCATAGCGGCTTCACCGGGAGAGCGAGCGAAGGCGGCCGGGGGCAGCCGCAGATTGTAGAGCCCGAGGATTTCGAGCGACTCGGTTTCGAGTAGATTTCTACGCCCCTGACGTCGCGCCGCTTCGATAACCTTCAGCACCTTGCTTCGCCGGCTCCCGTCCGCCTCGGCCGGTTTAACCGCTTCCGGCCGGCTCGAGGTGGCGGCCTGGTGCGCCATGGCCGACAGGCACTGAGCGGCACGGTCGGAGCTGGCATGCACTGGGATACCGCCTTGTTTTAAGATAGATACCGCCTCGTAGTCCTCCAGGGCGAAGCTTGTGTGCACCACCAGCGGTTTGCCCGACTGCCGTACCAATTCCACCAACCTGCGGGAGGCTGCCGCCTCCAGGGGACCGACATGCGGCGCGATGATGTCCTTGAACCCGCCGAAAAACCCGGTGAGATAGACCATGTCCACTTCATCATCGGCCATGACCGCCTCCACGCAGGCTGCGATCACCGGTGGGTTTTCCTCGGCCGTCCCTCCGTAGTCGATCGGGTTGTGGGCGGGCATGCCGGCCAACAGGTGGGCCTTGATACGCTGCTGCATGTCAGCGGATAGCATCGGCACGTCGAGCCCCCAGCGCCCGGCGTTGTCGGCGGCCACCGAGTTGTCCCCCCCTCCCTCTGACAATATCGCCACCCGGTTACCCTTCGGCTTCGGACAATCCAGAAACCCCTCTGCCAGATCGAACATTTCGTCGATGTTCGAAACGCGGATAATCCCCGCCTGTTCGAAGGCGGCCTCCACGATGCGGTCGTCGGCGGCGAGCGCCCCCGTGTGGGATGCGCTGGCCCGCCTGCCGGCGTTGGTCCGGCCCACTTTGATAGCGATAATCGGTTTGGTTCGCGTCGCTTTTCGGCAGGTCTGGATGAACGCATCTCCCTGCTTGATGCTTTCCAGGTAAAGCAGGATCACCTGCGTCTGGGGGTCGCCCGCCAAGAAGTCAATGTAGTCGTGAAACCGCACCCCGATCGCGTTGCCGGATGAGATGATCCGTGAAAACCCCCTTCCGCGTCGCCGCGCAAAATGGGTCAGGGAATCGATGATGTTCCCGCTCTGCGCCAGGACGGACAGGTGCCCCGGCTGAATCATGGGAATGCCCAGGAAGTTCATTTGTCCGGAGGCCGAATACATGCCGGAGCAGTTCGGCCCGATGACATGGATCCCGTGGCGGTCGGCAATGTTCATTACCTGGGCCTCGATCTGCTTGCCCTCGGGACCGGTTTCCCCAAGGCCGGCCGTGATGATGATGACGCCTTTCGCCCCTTTTTCGGCAGCGTCCTGGACGGCCTGGGGGATCAGCCGGCCGGGGATGACGACCATCACCAGGTCCAGGGGGCCGTCCACCGCCGTCAGCGACGGGTAGGCTTTGAGGCCGAAAAGGGTATCGCGCTTGGGGTTGATAAGATAGACCCTGCCGGGGTAGCGGCCCTCAAGCAGGCTGCGGGTTCTGCGCTCCGCTGCCTTCCCGGGAACCTCGGATGCCCCCACGACCGCGACGGCAGCGGGGTTGAACAAGGGGTTTAACGCTTGCCGGGTGTCCATACGATCTGCTCCGTTCCGGCGACTCACGCAGAGCGCCTTTTCTTGCGGGATGCCCTTTGCTCGGGCTGCGCCTCTACCGCCCAACTCGGCAAAGCTTTTTTTTCAGCCTGGTAGTAGATATTTTTTTCCTCCCACAACTGCTCCATCCGCCTCAACTGCCTGACCGCCTTCTTGCCGTCCAGAAAGGCAACGGCGGTCACCAGGGCGTTCATCAGACTGAGAATCGTCACATAGGACTCGATGAAGGAGTCGATTCGGCACCGCGCCGTCAATAGGTGATCCGAAAAGGGCGCGAGCGGTGAAAACGGCGAGTCGGTCAGGCTGACAACCACCGCGCCCGCCCGTCGGGCGGCTTCGGCCACCTCGACCGTCAGGCGGGTGTAGCGCGGAAAGGAGATGGCCACGAGGACCGAACCGCGCGATATCGCACTCACCTCCCGCCACAGCTCTCCGGTTCCCGGCACCATCAGGCGCACCCGCTTGCCTAGGAACCCGAGTGTGCTCGACAGCAAGACGGCCAGCGAATGGGCGGAGCGCAGCCCGATGATGTTGACCGCCTCAGTCTCTTTCAGGACGCGTGCGATGCGAATGATGGCGTCGGGGTTGAGGTCCGCGGCCGTTTCCGCCAGGTTCCTGGCGTCTTGTTGAACCGCCGCGGCAACGAGCTGATCCACGCTGTTGATGCGCCGGGAGGTGCGCTTGAGCCGCGAAACGGTGTCGAGCCGGGTCATCCTGGAAGCGCGCAGGTGCTGCTTCATCTCCGGAAACCCTTCGAACCCCAGCGTCTGGGCCAGGCGGACGACGGTGGCGTCTGACACGCCCGATGCCTCTGCCAGCTGAGCCGCGGTCATGAAGACGACCTCGTCGGCATTCTGCAGGATGTAGTCCGCCAGGCGAGCCTGGCGTCTCGTCAGTGGTGTTTTCGTCCGGGGAAACAACGCGCTGGGATCGGTCAAGGCACTCTCCCTTTTTAATGTAATATTTATTACATAAAAGTTTGTATATGTAATATTTGCTACATTCAAAGACAAATGTCAAGTCAAAATCGCGGATTTAGATCGGGATTGCACAAGGATGAAAGGCGGAGAGGAACTTCCTGCGTGAAACGGGAAAATAATACGGGCGAGCCCGGGCAGAATATTAACGCTCAGCTGCCAAGCGCGCGAAACCCCGCGGAATGAGGCTAGAAATCAGCCTTGAGAATGCCGGAAAGAGCCGTTCAAAGGCCCAGATCACGCCCAAGGGCAAGGCGTCCCGCGGATTGAAAGCGATGTTCTACAGGTTCAGCAGGCTGATCAGAAACGTTCAGGTGCAAGGCACGCGAAATCCCGAGGAATGAGGCGTACTGATAGTACGCCGCAATGACTCGGGGTAAGCGTAACGCCGCAGATGGGCGTTTATCATCAGCCTGCTATGCGCGGCTGGCCACGTCATCCGGTATGTCGGCGTTCGTGTAGACCTTCTGGACGTCGTCGCAGTCTTCCAGCATGTCCATCAGCCGCACCATCTGCTCGGCCTCCTTGCCGGCGAGCGCCGTGGTGTTCTGGGGCAGCATCGTGACCTCGGCGGCGATGTAGGGCACTTCCAATTCATCGAGGACCTTCTTCACGGCTTCGAAGTCCTCCGGTGCGGTGATCACCTCCCAGCTGCCATCCTCTTCGCGGACGTCCTCGGCTCCGGCCTCCAGGGCCTTTTCCATCAACGTCTCCTCGTCCACGGCCTGGCGGTCCAACGCGATGTAGCCCCTTTTCTTGAACATCCAGGCGACACAGCCGCCGGTGCCCAAACTGCCGCCGTTCTTGGTGAAGACGTGCCGGATCTCCGCCACGGCGCGGTTTTTGTTGTCGGAGAGGGACTCGATGAGGACCGCCGCACCCCCGGGCCCGTAGCCCTCGTAGACGATCTCCTCGTAGTTCACGCCCTCCAGTTCGCCGGTGCCCTTCTTGATGCCGCGCTCGATGTTGTCCTTGGGCATGTTTTCGGCCCGGGCCGCCAGGACCGCCGCCCGCAGCCGCGGGTTGCCCAGCTGGTCGCCGCCGCCCATGCGGGCGGCCACCGTGATCTCCTTGATCAGCTTGGTGAAGATCTTGCCGCGCTTGGCATCGTTGGCGCCCTTCTTGTGCTTGATGCTCGCCCATTTATTGTGACCTGACATGGGGTCCCCCTATTTTATGATGGAACTGTCTCTTTTTTGCCCTTGCCGATGAGGTAAATTTCCATGCTCGCCTTGCGGCTGCTCTGGGGTTTGAAAACTCGGCACTCCGAAAAACCGGCCTTCACGGCCTCGGTGAATTGCTTGAAGTCCTCGCCTTGAAATATCTTGCAGACGAACACGCCGCCGGGCCGCAGGAGATGACGGGCGATCGCGAGCGCCGCCTGGCAGAGGTTGAAGGACCGGGCGGTGTCCACCACCCGGCTGCCCGTGGTGGCCGGCGCCATATCGCTCAGCACGACGTCGAACAGGCCGTCGAAAAACCGCTCCGGCGCCTCGGCCAGCTCGAACACATCGGCGGTGCGCGCGCTGGCGTGTCCGGGGAGCGCCACGGTCACCGGCGTGAGATCGACCCCCACCACCCGGCCCGACGGCCCCGCCGCCTCCGCCGCATAGATCAGCCAGGAGCCCGGCGCGCAGCCGAGGTCCAGAACATGATCGCCCCTCCGGATGACGCGGCTGCGCTTCTGGATCTCCTGCAGCTTGTACACGGACCGGGCCGGGTACTGTTCCTGGCGCGCCCGCCGCGTGTAGGGGTCATCGTCCCAGCGGTTGGTTTTCGCAGCCCCCCGCCTGATGTGCTTGTTCCGGCCGTCGGTAGGCAATGTCCATCCTGTATTTAAAAAATGTGATTTTATACTACGGGCGGTTGAATGAAGTCAATGCACACGCAGTTCAGAACAGGGATTCGACGGCCTCGGAGACGGTTCTGACCCCGGCGATCGCAACCCCTTCCATCGCCGGGAGCCGGTCGAGGTTGCTCTGGGGCACGATGCAGCGGTTGAACCCCATTTTAGCGGATTCATAGATCCGGGTGTCCGCCTGGCCGATGGCCCGCACCTCGCCGGTCAGGCCGACCTCTCCCATGACCACCGTGCGGTCGGGCACGGGCTTGTCGAGAAAGCTCGAGGCGATCGCCGCCACGATCGCCAGATCCACCGCCGGCTCGATCACCCGCACCCCGCCGGCCACGTTCATGAAGATGTCGTAGCCCATGAGGTGCATGCCGATCTTCTTTTCCATTACCGCCGCCAGAAGCGCCACCCGGTTGGGGTCCAGGCCCAGGATGGTGCGCCGCGGGGTGCCGAAATTGGTCCCGCTGGTCAGGGCCTGGAGTTCCACCAGGATCGGGCGGGTGCCCTCCATGCTGGCCGCCACCACCGAGCCCGCCGCCGAAGCCGGCCGGCCCGAGAGAAAGACCGCCGAGGGGTTGGCCACCTCCTCCAGCCCGTGGCCCTTCATCTCGAAGACCCCGATCTCGTTGGTCGAGCCGAAACGGTTTTTCACCGCCCGCAGCACGCGGAAGATGTGGTTGCGGTCGCCTTCGAAATAGAGCACGGTGTCCACCATGTGCTCGAGCAGCTTGGGGCCCGCGATCGCACCGTCCTTGGTGACGTGGCCGACCAGGAAGGTGGGGATACCGCTGCGCTTGGCCATCAGCATCAAGCGCACGGTCGCCTCCCGCACCTGACTGACACTGCCGGGGGCCGAGCCCAACTCGCTGCTGAACATGGTCTGGATCGAGTCGATCACCAGCACCTCGGGTTTGATGGAATCGACCATCGCCAAAATCGCGTCCACCTCCACCTCGGAGACCACCAGCAGGCCGGGAGAGACGGTTTCGAGCCGCTGGCTGCGCAGGCGGATCTGCCGGATCGACTCCTCGCCGGAGACATAGAGCACCTTGCGCCCCTGGCCGGCAAGACCGTGCAGGGCCTGGAGCATCAGGGTGGATTTGCCGATGCCGGGATCACCGCCGACCAGGATGAGGGTGCCCGGCACCAGGCCGCCGCCGAGCACGCGGTCGAACTCGTGGATGGTGGTGAGCAGCCGCTGTTCATGATCGATCTCGATCGAGTCGATGGGCACCGGCATGGACGGCGCCACCGCGGCATTGCGCGCGACGGCGAGTGCCCCCGTTGCCTGCCGCTCCTCGACAAACCCGTCCCACCCGCCGCAGTCCGGGCACTTGCCCAGCCACTTGGGCGACTGATACCCGCAGGACTGGCAGCTGAATATGGTCTTTACACTCTTTTTCACGATTTCAAATCCACGCTACCCATGTTATGATGCGGCTAAACTATCACGGGATGGAACCCGGATCAAGCCGCCGGTGCCCATCCTGACAGGCTGTTGAAAAACGGCGCATCAGGCCGTGATCCGGTTTTGCGTGGCTCTTGTAAATGCTCACATGGAATCGGCTGGAAGCTGGAGGCTCGAAGCTGGAAGCCTGGCTGGCTGGATCTGAATTTGTTTTGTGCCTCGAGCCTCAAGCCTCTTGTCTCAAGCTTGTATCCGCCTCGGCTGACGGCCCCCGATGCTTGTTTTTCAACAACCTGCTGACCCGGCACGACAAGCGCTCAGCGCCAGAGGAGGAACACCCCGGAATGCCCGCTTTAAAATCGACCCGCACCGCAATCATTCTCGGCCTTGCCCTTCTGACCGTCCTTGCAAATTCAAGTCAGTCCGCCGCGCAGGAAAAACCCGACTATTTCGCCGTGGTGCGGCAGCGCCTGGTCACCGACGGCTTCAGCCCGGAAGCGGTCGCGCAGCTCTACGGCCGGCCCGAGGTCTTCCTGGAGGCCGACGGTGTCTCGCGGTTTTTCGTACACAGCGAGGCCAAGCTCAACTACGACCAGTTCACGACACCCGAGTCCATCCAGAAGGCCCGCGCCTACATGCGGGAATACCGCGTCAGCTTGGAAAGCGCCGAAAAGACCTACGGAGTCGACCCGCGCGTCATCACCGCGATCCTGCTCGTCGAAAGCCGCCTGGGGACCATCTCCGGCAACCGCTCGTGCCTGAACATCCTGTCCACCCTGGCCGCGCTCTCCGACCCCGAGATGCGGGAGGCCTTCTGGCGGATCATCCCCGACGAGCGGCGCATTTCACGCACCCATTACGACGAGCGGGTCCAGAAACGCACGGAGTGGGGCTACCGCGAGTTGAAGGCCTTGCTGCGCTACACGGAGCGCGAAAAGATCGACCCGGCCGGCATCACCGGCTCTTACGCGGGGGCCGTAGGGTTTGCGCAGTTCATGCCGACCAGCATCCTGGCCTACGCCCAGGACGGCGACCTGGACGGAGGGATCGACCTGCGCACCCATGCCGACGCCATCGCCAGCATTGCCAACTACCTCAAACGCCACGGCTGGCAACCCGCGATCAGCCGCGAGAAGGCCGAAAAGGTGGTCCACACCTACAACCCCAGCTCCTATTACGTCAACGCGATCCTGAAGATCGCGGACCTGCTGAAAGGCTGAGCATGGACGACCTGGAACCCACCTTAATCTTTCTGGCAGCGTGTGTCCCATTTTTCATCGGCACGGTCTGGGCCGTCCTCGACGTGGCCCAGAAAAATTTCGGGGCCACCCGCAGCAAGGCTTTGTGGTGGCTCGTGGCCTCGGTGCCCTTCGTGGGGTTCATCGTTTATCTGCTCTTCGGCATGCGCAAGGGGAAAAAAGCCGCCCCCTGATCGCTGTGTCCCATGGCCGCGGAAGCGCCGGCCTGGAAATACCATTTGACAATCCAGCGCGGTTTTTGTACATAGGCAACCTTGTGAAATCGCCGCAAAGGTCCCATCGTCTAGTGGCCTAGGACACCGGCCTCTCACGTCGGTAACACGGGTTCGAGTCCCGTTGGGACCACCACAATAAAAACAATGGCTTAGGACATATTCCTAAGCCATTTTTATTTCGTACTGAGTGAAAAACTGCGTTAATTTTTTTGGAAATTTTTAAGGTTTTCGATTTCTAACAGCTTGAGGGCATCCTTGGTATCGGTGTAGTTCCCTTCCACGTAGATTTCTGTAGTGC
>DATITS010000110.1:0-3976 GCA_035467535.1 Desulfobacterales bacterium | reverse complement strand
GCCAGGGACTCGACCCGGTCAACCGCCGCCGGGTGATTGAAATGGTCGACCGGATCTGTCGCCTGTGGGCCACGCACATCATCTACGTGACCCACCAGCCCGACGAAACTCCTGCCTGCATCACGCACCGGCTAACGCTTGCGGGGGATGCGAGTGTTCGTGCCGCATTCGCAGCGCGCCCTGGCTGACGGCCTTAAACTTGTTTTTCAGCACCCATCATTGTCTGCGTCTACATTTCTTGCTATGGTGACAGATACTGCGATTTCAATTTCTCAATGGAGGCCGAATGGAACGTTTAAGCTATCCGGTATGGAAGCAACGCCACCAGCAGGCAATTGAGTCCTTATCAGGCAAATCGGTAATGATGTTTTTCTCCGGAGGCAAAGATTCATCGGTCGCCCTGCATTTTCTCCAACACGCCGGCAAGGAATATGGTTTCACCTTTGACACGCATGCCGGCGTCTTCCCGCATCATGTCTATCCTTCAAGCGAGCGGGACAAGCTCGATCAGTACTGGAAAAACCGCGGCATCCCGATCAACTGGCATGACGTCCGCGAATCCGACGACCGCCTCGCCGCTGCGCTGGAAGAAGGGATGAGCCCTTGCCTGATCTGCAACACGGCGAAGAAAAAGGCTCTCATGGATTATATAAAGACCCAGGGCGTCGACATGAACTCCCTTGTCATCGTCATGAGCTATTCCCTCTGGGACATCGTGAGCGCCTCCATCGAACATATTCTGGGCTCGGTCTTCAACGACAAAGAAGCCGTCCCGGCCTTCCGCCACAAGTCCGCGGAGGAGCGCTATTTGGAAACCTTCCAGCGGTTTTACCCCATGTTGAGAATGCCAGCCGGCTTCTCGGTCTTCAAACCCCTCATTTATTACAATGACCAGGACATCAGGGGCGTCCTCAAGAGCGAAGGGATCCCGGTATTGTCCACCGTCTGCGACTACTGGCAATACCGGCCGAAGCGTCTCTTTGCCCAGTATTACGAACACATGAACCTGCAATTCGATTTCCAGGAAGTGTTCGATTTCGCCCAAAAGGCGCTGAATCTTCCTGCCGAGAGCCACTTTACCCGGATGGGCGGGGAGCATTACCTAAACAAGGTGATATAAGCCGCCATCGCAAGCGGCGTTCTGCCCCTATGGTTTTCAACCGCATTGCACCGCTGAACGATGGACCGAGGGATATGCGCCAGCAACGCTATCTAATGGAAAGCGAAGATGAGTCGATCCGCCTCGATCTTAAAACGGATCCGCGTTCACTCCGCAAACAAGCCCGCTGGGCCGGTGTGCGGGCAGGCATGCGGCTGGGGGATTTCGGCTGCGGGCCGGGCAAGACCAGCTACTACCTGAATCAGCTGGTCCAGCCGGGGGGGTCGGTGCTCGGGATCGATATCTCGGAGGTGCGCATCCGCTATGCCCAAGCGCATTATCAAGCCCCCGGCATCGACTATGTCCGCGGGGATCTCAGGAAATCGCTCGATCCGTATGGGGTTTTCGATTTCGTTTGGGTTCGCTTTCTGCTGGAACACCACCGGGCCTCAGCGTTCGACATCGTGCGCAACCTCTCTACGGCACTCAAACCCGGGGGGATTATCTGCCTGATCGATCTGGATTACAATTGCTTGACCCACTTCGGTCTTTCACCCCGCTTGGAGCAGGCCATGCACGGGGTGATGAACCAGCTTGAACTCCGGGCCGGGTTTGATCCGTATGCCGGCCGCAAACTCTTTTCATACCTGCACGACTTGGGAATGACCGAGATTAAAGTCAACCTGCTGGCCCATCACCTCATCTACGGGCCCGTCAACCGCGTCGATCTCTTCAACTGGACCCGGAAGATTGAAATCGCGGCCAAGCATTCCGGTTATGATTTCAAGGAATACCCCGAAGGCTACGACGGGTTTTATTCCGAATTTCAAACTTTTTTCCATGATCCGCGCCGATTTACCTACTCGCCGCTAATCTGCTGCCGCGGAATAAAGCCCGATTGACGAAAACGGATCCTGCCTCTTCCAAAACGCCGCACGCCGTGGCTGACGGCCTGATGCCTGTTTTTCAACACCCTGTAGCAGGAACCGGGATAAAATGGGACAACGGGAATGGTGCCGAAACGGGCGGGGTTTGCGCGCAGGTGCGGGCGACGGGGGCCGGATCGGGGCTCAGAACAGCGTCAGCTGGATCAGGTATCCGAGACCGCTGAACAGCCCGATGTAAAACACCATCGAAAATATTGCCTTGAACCAGCCCTCAAAGGACTTCTTGATTACCGGTCTTGCTTCTCTGGAGATATCCACAATACCTTTATTTTATCCCAAATCGGGCGGATTGTAAATCTAGTTCAAGCGGTCGTTCCAGCCCGTTCTCCCGGATATCGGCGCTGAAGACCCGGGTCAGCTCCGGGCACAGATTGCGGCCCACCAGGTGCTTCAGCGTCTGCAGGGCGTCCACGGGGCGTTTACCCCTTTGGTAGGGCCTGTCCGTGGTCAAGGCGTCGAAACAGTCGGCGACGCTGATGATTTTTGCGCCCAATGGGATCTGGTCGGCCTTGAGGCCGCGCGGGTAGCCTGTTCCGTCTATGCGCTCATGGTGATAGTGTACACAGTCGATCACCGGTTCGGCCATGTTGAGCACCTTCAGAAACTCCCGGCCGATCTCCGGGTGACGGCGGATCTCGGCCCGCATGGCCGCGGACAGCCGCGTCCGGGTGTTGGTCAGCAGCTTCGGGCTGAAGGCGATCTTGCCGATGTCGTGCAGCAGACCGCCGATGCGCAGGGTTTCGGTCTCCTCGGCGGACAGGCCGATGCGGCGTGCGATGCGCTCGGCATAGGCGGCAACCCGCCGGCCATGCCCCTGCGTATAGGCATCCTGGGAGCCCATGGCCAGGGTGAGGGCCGCCAGGTTGCAGAAGGCTTCGGTGGAGGCCTGCTGGAACTCCCGAATACCGGTCACGGCGGCCGGGTAAACGAGTTTGTGGTTCAATGTTGTGGCATCCATTCAATTCATTTCCGGCCGGATGGCGCCGAAATCACGATTGAACCGAACAGCGAGCGCTAATCCCTCAGCTTGCTGCAGGGTTCTTCGATTAATAGCGTTCGACGGGCCGGTCATAGAGGAAAGGCCGGGGGGTGTCAAGAAAAAACGGGGTTCAGGAAAGAAGCCGTCTCCGGGGCCTGATCGCCGCCGGCCCGATTTTTACATGCCGCAGGAGGTCGAGGATTATGGTGCATCTCCTCGTGGAACCCTGAACCCCGACACCGGTGCAGTTGCATCGACTCCACCCGGATGACATCACCCCCCGCCCAGGGCTTCGATCACCCGGATGAAGGTGAGTGGATTGACGTTGACCGAGTTGACTTTCACCCCCCAATGCAGGTGGGGCCCTGTGGCGCGGCCCGTGGCCCCGGCCAGGCCGACGGTTCGCCCCTTTTCGATCCGCTGGCCCACCTTGACGTCGATCCGGCTCAGGTGGGAATAGGACGTGAACACCCCGGCGCCGTGGTCGATGACGACGGCGTTGCCGGAATAGAACAGCTCCTTGGTCAGCCGCACCACCCCGGCGCCGGCCGCATGGATGGGGTCCCCGGTCTGTGCCCGGAAATCCATCCCGGTGTGATGGCTTTGAAGCTCGTTGTTGAAAAGTCGCCGGGTGCCGAAGGCGCCGTTCATCTCCCCCGGGACGGGAACCTGAAATCCCCCCTGCCACAGCCGGCTGCGGCTGCCCGAAGCATAGATCTGTTTCAACTCCTTCTGTTCACGGCGGATGCGCTCCAAATCCTGTGGGCTCGGCTTCACGTGGCGCGGGTCCACCTTCAAAACGTCCTCGCCGTAGCGCCCCGCGGTGATTTCGAAGTCGACGCGTTCCGATCGACGCGCGGCGCCTTCAGGCCATTCCACGCTCAGCGCCGACATGCCCGGAGAAGCCGTGAGCGGAATGGCGGCGAGTCCGGCATAAATGCCGGTCTCGCC
>DATITS010000109.1:0-28781 GCA_035467535.1 Desulfobacterales bacterium | reverse complement strand
GGCCGGCTACCGCCACCGCGAGGGCAACTCCCCCGCCCACGTCAAATCGACCCTGGTGGGCGCTTCCCAGACGGTCGCCATCGCGAACGGGGACTTGGTGCTGGGCACCTGGCAGGGGATCTTCTTCTGCGAGTTCGACGGCCCGCGCCGCCGCCAGGTGCACGTGCGCGTGCTGGAGGGGCAATTCAAATAGGGGCGGCCCGTAAGGTCCTTGCGGAGTTTTGCGCTTGCGGCCGGACCCGTAGTTCGTCTGCGGGCGACTTCAGGCAGATAGACTGAAGGCTGAAGGCCTTCAGGGACAACCCATGCCTGATCCCAAGACACTTCGGGCAATTGAGCCGGCGCTTGGACCGAAGGTCGTAAAGACAGAGAAGGCTTTCAATAGCTTGGTTCGTGCTTTGTGAGATGGCTTATAGCCTTCAGTCTTCAGCCTAATCACCTGAGTTGCTACAATTGTGGATGCGTTCGAGAAGCTGCCGATGGCCGAGAACGACAATGCATTGGACGATGTCGACCGGGCGATCCTGAACCGGATCCAGTCCGATTTCCCCATCACTCCCCGCCCCTACCAGAACCTGGCCGAGGAGTTGGGCCTGGACGAGCGCGATCTGATCGCGCGCATCACCCGCCTGAAGGGCTGTGGGGTCATCCGCCGTATCGGCGGCAATTTCGTGCCGGGCAAACTCGGCTTCGTGAGCACGCTGTGCGCCGCCCGGGTGCCGGAGGAGAAAGTCGCGCATTTCGCCGAAGTGGTCAACCGCCACCCCGGCGTCACCCACAATTACCGGCGCGACAACCCCTTCAACGTCTGGTTCACCTTCATCGCCCCCTCCATGGCGGACATCGACGCCAAGCTGAAAGCCATCGCCGCTGAAACCGGTGTCACCGAAATCCTCAACCTGCCCGCCACAAACGTATTCAAGATCAGGGCGCAGTTTGATGTGTGACAGGGTGTTGCATGAGGTCAGTGCGTATTGCCGCCGTCGTCTTCAATTCTCCGAGAGGCAGCACCCGTGCGAATCTCGATCGCATGGAAGACTGGGTCGCCGGCGCCCGGGAAAAAGGGGCGGGGATCGTCTGCTTCCCGGAGTTGAACATCACCGGATACGGGACTGACGCAGGGGTCAAGGAGGAGGCCGAGCCCGTGCCCGGCCGGATCACGGAGCGCCTTGGCGCCATGGCCGCCCATCACGGCATAGTGATCCTGGCCGGCCTGGCGGAGCGGGCCGAGGGCGGCCGGATCTGCGCGAGCCACCTGGCCGTCGCACCGGCCGGCCTCCTCGGCCGGTACCGCAAGCTGCACATTGCCCCCCCCGAGCAGCCGGTGTTTTCGGCCGGCGACCGCGTGCCCATTTTCGAGGCATGCGGGCTCCGATTCGGAATCCAGCTCTGCTACGACGCCCACTTCCCCGAGCTTTCGACCCGCATGGCCATAGAGGGGGCCGATGTGATCTTCATGCCCCACGCCTCCCCCCGGGGCACCCCGGAGAAGAAACGATCGTCGTGGATGCGGCACCTGCCGGCGCGGGCCTTCGACAACGGGATCTTCATCGTCGCCTGCAACCAGGCCGGGACCAACGGCAGCGGCCTCAGTTTTCCGGGCATTGCCGTTATCCTCGGCCCGAACGGCCGGGTTATGGCCGAAACCACGGCCGGCACGGAAGGCCTGCTCGTCGCCGACCTCAAGGCCGAGGATCTCGCCGCCGTCCGCCAGCACCCCATGCGCTACTTCCTGCCCCGCCGCCGGCCGGATCTCTAATTCGGTCAGGAGGTTCCGTCCACCCGCCGGTAGGCGCGCAGGGAGTCGATCGAATAGATGGCAAGGGCCGCCCAGATCAGCGCGAAGGTCCACAACTGGACCACCGTGAACGGCTCTCCGTAGACGAAGACCGCCAGCAGGAACATGCCGCTCGGGGCGATGTACTGCATCAGGCCGACCGTGGAGAGGTTGATGCGCCGGGCGCCGAGGTTGAAGAACAGCAGCGGGACCGCCGTGATCACCCCCGTGCCGATCAGAAGGGCATCCAGCGATCGGCTGCCGTGGAACAGGGCCCCGGCCCCCTGGCCCTCGAGGGCGGCGAGGTAGGCGATGCCGGGGACCGTCAACAGCAGGGTCTCGACGGTGAGGCCTACGAGGGAACTCACGGGCGCCACTTTGCGTATCAGCCCATAAAGCCCAAAAGTGAAACCCAGGGTCAGCGCAATCCAGGGCAGCTCGCCAAAGGAAACCGTGCGAAAGATGACCGCCGCGCAAGCCAGCAACACCGCCAGGGCCTGGGGCCGCCGCAGCCGCTCTTTCAGAAACACCATGCCGAGCAGCACGTTCACCAGCGGGTTGATGTAATAGCCGAGACTGGCCTGCAGCATGTAGCCGGCATTGACGGCCCAGATGTAAAGCAGCCAGTTGCAGCTCACAAGAAGTGTGGTCAGGGTGAGAATCAGCACGGTGCGGGGGGTTTTCAGAACACGCTTGAATTCGTCCCAACGGTGTTGCGCGAGCGTGAGGCCGATCAGGAAGACAAACGACCACACCACGCGGTGGGTGACGATCTCCAACGCCGGCACCTGGTGCATGGCCTTCCAGTAGACGGGGCTGATGCCCCAGATGAAAAAGGCCATGCCCGCGTACAAGACGCCGGCCGCTGTTTCACGGCGCGCTTTTGAGAGGGGTGTTTCTTCGGATTTCATTGAAAGACGCGGTCGGCCAGGGCCGGGAACTCGGCGCGGGCCCGCGCGGCGTCACGGGTATCGATTTCAGCCGTGACGATCTCGCCGCCTTCGCCGCCTTCGGCCAGCACCTTCCCCCAGGGATCCACGACCATGCTGTGCCCGCCGTAGCGCTTGCCGGCGTTCTCGCCGGCGCAGTTGCAGGATACCAGGAACGCCAGGTTCTCGTGCGCCCGCGCACGGTTGAAGAGCCGCCAGGCCTCGATGCGCGCCAGCGGCCATGCAGACGGGATGAGGAAGATTTCCGCTCCGCGGTCCACCATGAGCCGGAACAGCTCGGGGAAGCGCAGGTCGTAGCAGGTGCAGAAGCCGGCCCGGCCCCAGGGGGTGCCGGCGACGACGATCTCTTTGCCGGGGGCCAGAAGTTTGGTTTCGTCGGACAGGTATCCGAACAGGTGGATCTTGCGGTAGCGTGCGACGATCTCGCCGGCCGGCCCGATGAAGACGGTGGTGTTGAAGAGGCCGTCGGCAGCGCGCTCCACCAGGCTGCCCATGAGGATGTGGCAGCCCCGCTCGCGCGCCTTCTGCCTGAAGGCGTCCACGGTCGGCCCGTCCAGGGGCTCGCTTTCGGCCGCATAGCGGTCGAAGGCGAAAAACCCGCAGGGCCAAATCTCCGGCAACAGGATCAGATCGGCCGGCGGCACCCGGTCGACCATGGACAGCGCGTGTTCGACATTTTTCTCCTTGGGGCGATCGGCCATCTCGAGCTGGATGCTGGCAATTCTCACGGCGGGAGACCTCCATGCTGAAAAAGTTGCAGGGACCATACCCCAAGGCAACGTGGGCGTCAACCAGCGCTCTGAGGATGCCCCCCGGAGCAGAGTATTGCAAGTGCGTCATGAATTTTGCGACGCGACATGATACAATGTCTTGGATATGAAAAGTTCAGAATCGCAGCGGGTTCCCGAAGGCGATGTCATCCGCCTCCTGAAACAGATGCGGCTGGAGGCGGCCATCCGGTTGCTGAAGCGCTCAGGAGGCGAGATTGATTCCGCCGCCGTGAAGGCGCTGATCCTGGGACATGAAACTCGCGCGAACCAGATGCAGGCAGCCGGAGAAACCGGAGAGGCCAGGCGCATGGCCCGCCGGGCGGCCGCACTGAACGGCCTTCTCGTTCACGGGCCGCACCCCGCGCACATGGTGGCCGAAACGGAGCTGCCTGAGGGCTACGTGGGCAAGATCCTGATGGTGCTGATTACGGGGGGCGGCTTCGACGATACGGTCTGCCTGCGCTCGGGGGACAGCTGGCACCGGGAGATCCTGCACAATACCCGGGCGGAGATTGCCGATCTGGGCTTTCCCGATGCGCAGGTCCACCCGCTCGGGGGCGCCCATGCCGTCTTCGAGTCCGACGGCAGCATCCTCATATGGGGGACGAGCGCCGAGTTCGGCAGCTGCGACAAGGATCTCGCGGCCCGGCTCATCGCGCGGGCTTACCCTGAGAAAATGGTCAGGGTTGAGAGTAGAATCGGTTGCACATGCTCGCAGCACGCCCGAGAACGCGGCAACCCAATCTCCACGTGCAAGAGGCAACGTAATTGGCATCGTTTGCACAAAAAATGAGCGCTCCGGTTCAGTTGCGACGCTGCGTGCCGCCGTCGGCGCCGGTGGCCAGCCGACCGTTACAAACCGACGCGTTCCAGCCAGATCAACAGAAGAAAAATAAGAACAGCGACGGGTACAACGACAACCCAATCATTTACTTTGAAGAGTTGCGGCAAGGTCACGTTGCCAAAATCGCCTTTCTTCAAAATGCCGTTCTTCAGCCTGGGATATAGGGCAGCGAAGAGAACTGTGCCGATTAAAATACCGGCCAAGCCGCCCACCAGAGCGTCCAGGTAACCATTGCCGATAGCGCCCGCGATCGTTCCCGGACAATAGCCCAATACGGCAAACCCAACCCCGAAAATCAACCCGCCGATAATGTTGCTCCCCATGGAACCCGATTTGGGGCTAAGCTCGACCCATCCCAGGGTTTTCATCAGGTAGATGCCAATCATTCCGGTCAGAACGGCTGAAAGCATGATCTTCAGAACCGTGAAATCAGTGAGCAGAAGCTGCCCGACAATCACGTCATATTTCGTTGCGCCACCTTTCTGGAGAAGAAACCCGAACAGAATACCGAAAACCAGTCCCAGTATCAGGGGCGATTTGTCTTTCTTGGATTTGTTTTCTGACTCTTTTGTCTGCATGTTCCCCACCATCTAACCGATTACGTTGAAGAGGAATTGCGCCGCCAAAATGCCGCCAATGAAGAAACAGATGGCAGAGATCCAGCTCGAAACTGCAAGCTGCAGCGTGCCGCCGATTCCATGACCGCTGGTGCACCCGCCTGCCCAGCGCGCGCCAAAACCGAGGAAAACGCCGCCCAGCAGCGCAACGCTGACGCGCAGCACCGGCGAGTCGCCAAATGCGGATGCCCAGAGCGCGGGAACCCACTGCCACTGAAAATCACCGGACAGCAGAGCCGACATCAGCGAACCGATCACAATTCCCAAAACCAGCATCCCCTGCCAGCCCACAACGAGTTTTATCTCCCGGTAGTAAGGCTTCAATTCCACCTTTTTGCCCCGAAACAGCCATTCAATCCCGCCGCCGGCCCGTGCAAAGGATGTCGAGCAGCTGATCGGCTCCCTGGAGATAAAAAAACTGAGCCAGTTCAAGATGCCGATGCCAATCCCAACCGCATAGGGCGTCCAGCGAACTTCTGTCAAAAACTCCATAAGATTATCCTCCCCCTATGATCAATCCGACTACTTTTAATAACTATTCCCTCCTTCGATCTCGCCGATGGCCTCATCCAGGATGTCCAGCCCGCGGTCCATTTCCGCGCGCGTGATGACCAGGGCCGGCCGCAGGGTCAGGACATTTCCGTCGATGGTCTTGGACGACAGCCCCTTCTCGAGGCACTTGAACATGACCCCCTCGGCCTCGTCCACGGCCCTGGCCCGGGTCGTGCGGTCACTGACCAGGTCGATCCCGATGTGCAGCCCCAGCCCGGCCACGTGCCCGATCAGGGGGTGCCGTTCCTGCATCTCCGTGAGGCGTTGCAGCGCGTAGGCGCCGAGCTCGGCGGCATGTTCGGCCAGCCGGTGGCCTGCGATGTATTCGATCTCCGCCAGGGCGGCCGCCGCGCACAGCGCGTTTTTCTCGTGGGTGTAATGGCCGATCGACCGGTGTTGCAGCGTGTTGTAGCGCTCGTGGGTCACGATCCCGGCAAAGGGCAGAAGCCCGCCGCCGAGCGACTTGCCGAGCACCAGCACGTCCGGCGCCACAAAGTGCTCGCTGGCGAACATCTTGCCGGTGCGGCCGAAGCCCTCGATGATCTCGTCGAAGATCAGCAGGACGCCGTAGCGGCGGCAGAGATCCTGCACCCCTTCCCAGTAGCGCCGGGAGGGGATCACGGGGGTGGCCGAGATCGGCTCGCCGATGATGGCCGACATCTCCGGCTCGCGCCGCAGCACCAGCTCGATCTGCCGCAGGCACTCGGCGTCGACGTCTTCCTCACGCTCAAACCCCCAGGGGTTGCGGTAGTAGTTCGGAAACTCGACGTGAAAGGTCCCCGGCATCAGGGGGCCCAGGCCTCCGTGAAAATGCTCCTCGCCGCCGATGGCGGCCGAGCCGAAGCCCGCACCGTGAAAGGAATCCCAGAACGAAATGGTCTTGAAGCGGCCGGTCACCTGCCGCGCCAGCGCGAGGGCCATCTCGATCGCCTCCGAGCCGCCCGGGCAGAACAGGCTGCGGCAAAGCCCGGCGGGGGCGATTTCCGCCAGCTTCTTGGCGAGCTGGATGGCCGGGATGTTCGTGTACCGCCGGGGGCAGAACGTCAGGCCTTCGTCCAACTGACGCCGGACGGCGTCCAGCACCTCCGGGTTGTTGAAGCCGGCATTGTGGACGCCGTTGCCGTGCATGTCGATATAGCGCTTGCCTTCCAGATCCTTGATATATATCCCCTCCGCGCCCGAAAGCACGTTCAACACCGGCGTCGACAGGCTCTGGTGGAGGAAATAGCGCGCGTCCTCCTCGAACCACCGGCGGGACTCGGGCGACAGGTTGCGCTCCCAGTATTTTCTGCGGTTGGCCGTGGTGTTGACATCGCCCTGCTCGCGCTGCATGCGCAATTCTTCCAATTTCGATCCGCCCGTCATAATCCGTACCTCCTGGAATGGAATGGCTGCCCGCTCGCCGTCCGATACCTGCCGCTCAAAGGTAGTGTGCCGGCCTGATTTTCACAAGGGAAAAATAGTCATCGCACACATGAACAAACCTCATGCATCCCATGAGAAAGTTTCCTTTGACTTTCGTCTCGTTCAATAAATATAGTCGGAACGACCATCAGCGGGAGATCGCTGCGCCGACAGGCGCCATCCCTCAATTCCCCTGGAGCGACGACATGCCGAAACTGCACAAATCCGAAGGCGACATCAACATTTCACCGCGGCGCGACGCCTGGCAGGAAAAGCACCTGGACGCCGGAAGCCGCGCCCTTCTGGCCGAGGATGCCCGTTACTTCCTGAGGCAATCCCTGTCCACACCCTGCCTCAACACCATGCGCACCTGTGGGGGCATCTTCATCGAGGACACGCAGGGCCGGCGCTACATGGATTTCCACGGCAACAACGTGCACCAGGTCGGCTTTGCCAACCCGCAGGTGCTGGATGCCATCAAGCGCCAACTCGAGGACTTATCGTTCTGCACGCGCCGCTACACCAACCGCGTGGCCGTCGACCTGGCGAAGAAGCTGGCCGAGATCGCGCCCGATCCCTTGAAAAAATCGCTCTTCTGCCCCGGGGGCGCGGAGGCCATCGGCATCGCGCTGAAGCTGGCGCGGATCGCCACCGGCCGCCACAAGACGATCTCCATGTGGGACGCCTTCCACGGCGCAACCCTCGACACCATTTCGATCGGCGGCGAGGCGATTTTTCGCCAGGACATGGGGCCCCTCATGCCCGGCACGGAGCATGCGCCGCCGGCGGACGAGTATCGCTGCGTCTTCGGCTGCGGCGGCCGCGGGGGCTGCGACATGACCTGCGCGCGCTACGTGGAGTACATCCTGGAGAAGGAGGGCGACGTCGCCGCGGTGATCGCCGAGCCGATCCGCAGCACGCCCACCATCCCCAGGCCCGAGTACTGGCAGACCATCCGCCGGGCCTGCGACCGCCACGGGGCACTGCTCATCTTCGACGAGATCCCCCATTCGCTGGGCCGCACCGGGCGCATGTTCACCTTCGAGAATTTCGGGGTCGTCCCGGACATGGTGGTCATCGGCAAGGGACTGGGCGGGGGTGTCTTGCCGCTGGCCGCCTTGATCGTGCGCGAGGAGCTGGATGTCGCCGCCGACCGCGCCCTCGGCCACTACACCCATGAAAAAAACCCCGTCCTGTGCGCCGCGGCCCTGGCGACCATCGACTGTATCGAAAAGAACAATCTGGTCGCCCACGCGCGGGAACTCGGCCGCTATAGCCTGGATCGCCTGAAAGAGATGCAGGAACGGCACGCGCTGATCGGAGACGTGCGCGGGCTGGGGCTGTTCCTGGGGGTTGAACTCGTGCAGGATCGCGAAACGCGGGAACGCGCGAGCGACGCGGCCGAAGCGGTCATGTATGCGGCCCTCTCGCGCGGCCTGAGCTTCAAGACCACCATGGGCAACATCCTCACGCTCACCCCGCCGCTCACCGTTACACGGCTGGAAATGGACCAGGCGCTCGCGATCCTCGAGGAGTGCATCGCCGAGGTCGAAAAACCGAGGTAAACCAGGCCCGGATGAGCCGGAACCAAAGATTTTGAAGATATGTTACATTCGACAGGATTTACAGGATAACAGGATAGTCTGACGACAAAAAACCGGCAAGCATCCTGAAAATCCTGTTAATCCTGTCTAAAAATTTTTTGCGCAAAACACGCACAATTTCAGTGCTACGAGCCTACGCGCGAATTTTCTCTCCTTTGGGATCCACCAACGGCAGGTCGGCCACCTGCGCCTTGATCCTTTCCCCCAAAATTTCCACCTCGAGCGCGGTCCCGGCCTTGGCCAGTTCCGACGGCAGGTACACCAGACCGATGTCCTTGCCGATGGTGTGGCCGTAACCGCCGGTGCGGATGCGGTCGACGAGACGGCCTTCGGTGTACACCGACTCCCCCCCGTAGAGGTTGCCGCCGGCGTCCATGGTCAGCGCGCACATTCGCGGCCGCAGCCCTTTCTGCTTGATGGCGAGCAGGGCTTGCTTGCCGATGAAGTCCGGTTTTTTCAACCGCACGCAGAAACCGAGACCCGCATCCATGGGGTTGTCCGCGGGGGTGATATCCCCGCTCCAATAGAGATAGCCTTTCTCGATCCGCAGGGAGTCCAGAGCCTTGTAGCCTGCCGGCCGGAGACCGAACTTCTTGCCGGCCCCTGTCAAGGCGTCAAAGACCCGCAGCGCGTCCGCCGGTTTGATGTAGAGTTCCCAGCCGAGCTCGCCCGCATAGCTGACCCTTTGGGCCCAAACCGCCGCCCCCTTGATGTCGACGTTCCTGGCGCTCATGTAAGGGAACGTCGCATTGGAGACATCGCTCGCGCTGACAGACTGCAGGACCGCGCGCGCGCTGGGGCCCCAGAGCCCGAGGCAGCCCAGTTGGCCGGTGATGTCCTCGACCTGCACCGACCCATCTTCGGGCAGGTGCAGCCGGATCCAGCCAATATCACTGGCCACAAAAGATGTTCCGGAGATGATCCGAAACTCGTTTTCAGCGACCCGCGTCACGGTCACATCGCTTTCGATCCCGCCCTTATGGTTCAGGAACTGGGTGTAGGTGATGCTGCCGACCGGCCGGTCGAGGTCATTGGCCGCAAGTTTCTGCAGCAGCGCGAGCGCGCCCTGGCCGCGCACGTCGATCTTGCCGAAAGAGGTCATGTCGAATAGGGCCACCCGCTCGCGCGCCGCTTGCACCTCTTCGCCCACCCGGTTGGAATAGGACGGCCGCGCCCAGCCCCACGCCTTCTGCTCGGCGCCGGCTTGGCGCCCGGGCTTGCCGGGTTCAAAATAGTTGGCGCGTTCCCAGCCGTTCTTGTGGCCGAAGACAGCGCCGAGATCCTTCAGGCGGTCGTAGAAGGGGCTCTTACGGTAGGGCCGGCCCCACTCGTTTTCGTCGTTGGGGTAGCGGATGTGGTAGTAGTACCGGTAGACCTCCCTGCAGGCCTCCACCAGATAAGGCTGATGAGACAGATGGGCTCCGAAACGCCGTACGTCCAACTCGTGCACATCGATGGCGGTTTCGCCTTCGAGGATCCATTCGGCCAGGGTCTTGCCCACGCCTCCGGCGCCGGCAATCCCGTTGATCGACCCGCCGGCGGCCACGAAGAAGCCGTGCAGCCCCGGCACCGGACCGAGCGCGTAGTGGCCGTCGGGCGTGAAGCCGTCCGGCCCGTTGATCAACTCGACCGCTTCGGCCTCGGCCATGATCGGGAGTCGGCGGATGGCATTTTCCATGACCGGCCCGAACAGGTCCCACTCCGCGCTGAGCAGCTGCTGGTTGAACTCCCAGGGCACCCCTTCCGGCGACCACTCCCTGGGATTGAGTTCAAAACCACCGATTAAAAAGGCGCCCGTGTCCTCGCGACAGTAAAACAGGTTATCGGGGTCGCGAATGACCGGCGTGTTCGGCGGCAGTTCGTGGCCGGGAATGGGCTTGGTGGTCAGGTACTGGTGCATCAGCGGAACCATGGGCAGCGACACCCCCACCATTTCCGCCAGCCGCGGCGCCCACTCGCCGGCCGCGTTCACGACGCATTCGGTGCGGATCGGCCCGTGATCGGTGATCACACGCGTGACGTGACGCCGGGACGACAGTTCGATGCCCGTGACGCGCACGTTGGTGTGAACCTCCACCCCCATTTTGCGGGCCTGACGGGCCAGTTCGTAGGTAATCCCATTCGGGTCGATATACCCGTCGTCCGGCACCCAGACCGCCCCGTAAAGCCCTTCGCTGGAAACAAACGGGCAACGGTCTACGACTTCCCTGGCCGAGATGATGTCCGCAGAGAGGCCGATGGCCTTGACCCGGCTGACTTCGCGCTTCAGCGCTTTAAAGCGGTCCGGGCTCGAGGCGAGCCGCATGCTGCCGACCGTGCGCCAACCCAGCGACGGCCCGCCCTCGCCCCGTGCGAGCTCGTCGAAGAGCTTGATGGTGTAATTCACGATCTTCATCAGCGCCGGTGAGGTCCGGAACTGGGACACCAGCCCGACCGAGTGGAACGTGGTACCGCTGGTCAGCTCGCCCTTGTCCACCAACACGACGTCGGTGCAGCCTGCCTTTGCCAGATGATAGGCCACGCTGGTGCCGAACACCCCGCCGCCGATCACCACAACCCGTGCCTGGTCTTTCATGCAAACGTCTCCCTATAGTGATGGCTTCATAAGTTATAGCGCTGAAATGGACCCGAGGGGTTCATTTCAGCCGGTCGCAATGTCGACCAGCTCAACGATGTCCTTCACCTCGACCTTGCTGCCGCAATCGGCCAGGCCGTCGCGCAGCATCGTGATGCAGAAGGGGCAGGCCGCCGCTGCCAGGGTAGAACCGCTGGCCAGGATGTCTTCCACCCGCTCGGCGTTGATGCGTTTGCCGATCCTCTCTTCCATGAACATCCTGCCGCCCCCGGCCCCGCAGCATAGCCCCTTTTCGGCCGACCGCCGCAGCTCCCGCGAGGCTTCCCCGGTGATGATGCCCAGGAGCTCCCGCGGCGCGTCGAGGATGCCGTTCCACCGTCCGAGATAGCAGGAGTCATGGAATACCGCCGGCGGGCAGGCCCGCGATGCGACCGAGAGCCGTCCCTGTCGAAAAAGCTGCAGAACGAACTCGGTCGTGTGCACAACCTCGAAACGAGCGCCGAACTGGGGATATTCGTGCGTGAGCGTGTTGTAGCAGTGCGGGCACCCCGCCAGAATCCGCTTGGGCCGGTACTGGTTGAGCACCGCCGCGTTTTCCTGAATCATCATCTGGGCCAGGTACTCGTTGCCGGCCCGCCGGGCGAGGTCCCCGTTGCAGCGCTCCTCCTCTCCCAGGATGGCGAAATCGACCCCGGCCTTCTTCAGCACCCGGGCGATGGCCTGGGAGATCTTCTTGCCCCGATCGTCAAAGGAGCCGGCGCAGCCCACATAAAAGAGAAGGTCCGCCTGGGGCCGGTCGCACAGGCGCGGGACCTCCAGGTCCCTGGCCCAGTCCGCACGGGTGTCGCTGCCGAAGCCCCAGGGGTTGGACTGGTTCTCGAGGTTAGCGAAGGTTTCCTGCAGCTCCGGCGGAAAGCTCGCCTCCATCAGGACCTGATGCTTGCGGGCCTCTATCAGGATGTCCAGGTGCTGGATGTTCACCGGGCAGATCTCTTCGCAGGCCCGGCAAGAGGTGCACGACCAGAGGACGTCGGCCGTGATCGCCGAATCCTCGCGCACGAGCGGCTTGACCCTATCGAAGGCGCGGGCCAGGATCGCATCGGACTGCTGCAGGAGATCGGTCTTGGCGTCGTGGACCACCTGCTTGGGCGAAAGCGGTTTGCCGGTCATGGACGCGGGGCATTGCTCCTCGCACCGGCCGCACTCGGTGCAGGCATAGAGGTCGAGCACCGCCTTCCAGCTCAGCTCCGACACCTTGCCCAGCCCGTACGTCTGCGCCCCTTCCGCTTCGAGGTCGGTCTTGAACACGGGTTTCGGCCGCTCGAGCGGCTTCAGGAAGACGTTCGGTATGGCCGCGAGCATGTGCAGATGCTTCGAGCCCGGGATGTAAACCAGAAAGCCCAGGATCACCAGGACGTGAATCCAGTAAGCCGCTTCGTAGGCCGCGCGACCGGCCTCTGGGGATAGGTTCTGCAGGCCGAGGGCGTCTCCCAGAACTTTCGACACCGTGAAGACGCGGCCGTAGTCAAAGCCCGTGCCGCCGATGGACGGCAGCATCAGGAACGCGTTGATGAGGTGAAAGGTGACGATGATCACCGCGATGAAAAAAAGGATCAGACGGGCATCCCGGCCGTTGGTCAGATAAGCGGGCCGGAGGACGAGGCGCCGGTAAAGTGCATAGCCGAGGCCCGCCAGGACCAGGAAACCCAGGATGTCGGCGACAAACAAATAGGCCCCATACAAGCGGGGGATCCCCTCGGTCAGGTGGATGCCCGGGAAGACGCCGCGCAGCATCAACTCCAGGGAATGCGGCTGCACCGCCAGAAAGCCGAAGAAGATCAGCGTGTGGGACAGCCCGGGCAAAAGCTTGCGGCGGACGTTGGCCTGCCCGAGCACATCGGTTGCGAAAACCCCGAGGCGGTCCGCCAGACGGTCGGCCTTGGCATCGGTGCGGCCCTGCACGGTGGTTATCAGCCGCACCAGGCGCTTCACCCGCATGCAAAACAGACTGAACGCGCCGATGATCGCCGCCGCCATAAGGATCGACTTGAGGCTCAGATAGGTCGCCATGCAGATTCCTTCGGGTCAGGGGCGGCCGGCCGAAACGAAACTGCCGCCGTCAGCCTTGCTGCCGCCGCTTCGCTGCCACTTCGGTCAGAAGGGGAACCACTTCGAAAATATCCCCGAGGATTCCGTAGTCGGACTTGCCGAAGATCGGAGCGTCCTTGTCGCTGTTGATCGCCACGATGACCCTGGAGGTCTTCATGCCGGCAAAATGCTGGACGGCCCCCGAGACCCCGCAGGCGATGTAAAGCTTGGGGCTGACCGTCTTGCCGGTCTGGCCGACCTGCATGCTGTGGGGTGCGTAGCCGGCGTCCACGGCGGCCCGCGAAGCGCCGACGGCAGCCCCCAACGCCCGGGCACAGTCCCGCAGCATCTTGAAATTATCGGCCGAGCCGATGGCCCGGCCTCCGGTGATGATGACGTTGGCCTCGGTCAGATCCAGCGCGCCGCTGCCGGCTTGCTTGATCTCCCTGACCCGCATCCGCCCTGCGTCCTGCAGCGGTGCCTCAAACCGTGCGACCTCCGCCGCTGCCTGCGCCGGGACGGGCTCTATGGTGTTGGGTCTCAGGCTGCAGATAAAAGGATGTCCCGTCAGCCGCAGGGTGGCCGTAGCGCGCCCGGAAAAGTGAGATTTGACCACCGTGCCGGCGTCCAGATCGACGTTCAGACAATCCTGAACCAGGGGCGCATCGAGGGCGGACGCGACCCGCGCAAGCAGATCCCGGCCTTTGGGGCTGTTCAGGCCGAGAAGGGCGGTGATCTCGAAATGCTGCAAGGCCGCCTGCAACGCCGCAGCCTGCAGCTCCGGACGCTCGCCGAAATCCGGCGCCGCCGCGGAAACGCCGATGACCTTTTGCACGCCGTAGGATTGAAGCGCATCCTTGGCGGCGTCGGCATCCCCGTCGAGCAGAAAGGCGAAGAGCGTGTGGCCGGCGCGGCGTCGGGCCGCGGTGATGACGCCGAAATTGGTTTCTTTGATGCCGCCGGTACCGCTTTCGATCAACACGCCGATGTGGGCCATAGGGTCTCGCTCCTTTGCCGCCGAAAGAGAGGACAATGTGTCTCGTCAACTATCGGGTCAGCAGGGTGTTAAATGATTTTTTCGTTTTCACTGAGAAGGCCGACCAGTTGTTCGACCTTCTCCCGCGTGGAACCTTCCAGCATCCTGGCCTGGCCTCTTTCGGGAACCGGCTCAAGATGGACGACCGCGGTGCAGCCGTCGGCCGAATTCAAACCGAGTTCGGCGATGTCGATCACCTTGATCTCCTTTTTCTTGGCCTGCATGATCTCCGGCAGCTTGGGGTAGTGGGGCTCGTTCAGGCCCCGGGTCGCGCCGATCACGCAGGGCAGGCTGATCTCCACGACCTCCCGGCCGCCGCCTTCGATCTCCCGTTCGACGACGGCGCGGCGGCCGTCGACGGTAAGCTTCACCACATCGGTGGCCACCGGCAGCCCCAAGGCCTGCGCCAGCCGATAGGGCGTCTGCAGGCCTTCGCTGTCGATGGCCTGTTTTCCCATGAAAATGATGTCCGCCGCACCGTCGGCCGCGATGGCCTGCTTCAGCGCCTGGCTGGTCGTGCGGCTGTCCAGGAGCTGGGCTCCGGTTTTGACGAGAATCCCGCGCTGGGCGCCCAGTGCCAGGGCGGCACGCATCGAGGCGACGGCGGCCTCCTTGCCGACGGTGACCACGACCACCTCACCGCCTCCACTTTTTTTCAAGAGTTGCACGGCCTCCTCGACCCCATATTCATCGTACGGGTTGAGGATGAACTTGCACGTCTCCGCAAACCCGGTCCCATCCACCACCGTGATCTTGGCGGCCGTGTCGGGGACATGTTTCACGCACACGTAGATTTGCATCCGCGGCTTCCTTTCCGTTGAGCGTCTCGACTCGGCTGGGGAAACCGGCGATATCGCCGGCACCCATTTGGATTTTGTGCGGAAACTTAGTTGGTTTCGCGCCCCAAGTCAAAATACAAATATTTAATTTTATATAACTCCATGTTATGCTATGTTCCTGACGTCAGCGGAGAGACCCGAACCGTCCATGAACCTCAACCAGTTGAAAATTTTCTACCTGGGCGTCAAGCGCGGCAGCCTTACGGCCGCGGCCGGCGAGCTCAACATCACCCAGCCGGCCGTCACCCAGGCGATCAAACGCCTTCAGGAATATCATGACGTCCGCCTGGTCGAGCGGCCCGGGAAAAAGCTGGTACTGACCGAATCCGGCAAAGCGCTCTACCGGATCGCCGAGCGGATTTTCCAGTTGGAGGGCCTGGCGGAAGACTGCATCCGCAGTTTCCGGGAAGAGGGCGGGCAACACCTGCGCATCCAGACCAGCGAGACCTTCGGCGGTTACTACCTTCCGGAGCTGATCAACCGCTACCAGGGGCTCAACTCCGAAATCATGCTCTCGGTGGACATTCTGCCGAACAAAAAGGTCGTGGAAAACACCGCCGCCCTCGCCAACGACGTCGGTTTCATCTCATACCCGATCCGGCACAAACAACTGATTCTGCGGGAAGTGCTCGAAGAACGGCTCGTGCTCATCGTCGCCCCCAACCATGGCTTGGCGCGTCACAAAACCCTTCAGCCGCGGGATCTGGAAGGGCAAGCGATCATCATGCACGAACAGGGCTCCGCCGTGCAGAAGGCCATGGACGAGCTGCTCGGCCGAGACCGGTCACGGTCGTCCAACTACCTGGAGTTCTCCAACAACGAGGCGATCAAACGGGCCGTGGCGGCGGGGGCGGGCATTGCGCTGATTTCCGAAAGAGCGGCCGCCGAGGAGATCCGGGCGGGTAGACTCAAAGCCCTGCCGCTCTGCCGCCCGCCGATCCAGCGCAAGTTTTACATGGTGCACCACAAAAGCAAATACATCTCACGGCCGCTGCGCAGCCTGATGGAGATGGTCGACCGCTGGTCATGGGCCGGCGAAGCGAGGCACCCGAGGACCGGGCGGCGCTGAAGGCCGCTGCACTCACTCCAACCCCGATGGATCAGGGAAAATGAACCTCAATCAGCTTAAAATATTCTACGCCGCCGTGAAGGTGGGCAATCTGAGCGTAGCGGCCGGGGAACTCTGCATCACCCAGCCCGCCGTGACCAAGGGTATCCAGCGCCTGCAGGAGCACTACGAGCTCAAACTCATCGACCACATCGGGAAAAAACTGATCCTCACCGACGCCGGCGAGGCGCTGTACGCGATTGCCGAAAAGATCTTTGAAATGGAGGGCCACGCCGAGGAGATCATTCGGGATTTTCAGCAGCGCCAGCGCGGGCACATCCGCATTCTCTCCAGCGAAAGCTTCGGAGATTACTATCTTCCCCAGGTGATCATCCCGTTTTGCAAGGCCTACCCGCTGGTGAAGGTCTCCATGGACATCCTGCCGACCGAACTCGTCGTGGAAAACACCGCCTGCCTGAAGTGCGACATCGGTTTCATCTCGTACCCGGTGGAACACGAAAAGCTGACCGTGCGGGATGTTCTGGAGGACAAGCTGGTCATCATCACCTCCCGCAGCCACCCGCTGGCGCACAAAACGATGCTCAAACCGCATGACCTGCAGGGCCAGGCCGTGATCATGCACGAGAAAGGATCCGCGCCGCGCCGGGCGATCGATGAGTTCATCCAGCGCCACACCGTCACGGTGAGCATCCCCATGGAGCTGACCAGCAACCGCGCCATCAAGCGCGCCGTGGAGCACGGCATCGGCATTGCGCTGATTTCCCAGAAGGTGGCCGAAGAGGAGATCGAGGAGAAACGACTCAGGGCCATCCCGATGGCGGACCCCTCCTTCAAGCGCAAGTTCTACCTCATCCATCACAAGGAAAAATACATTTCCGAATCCCTGCAGCGGCTGATGGACATGGTAGCGCAATGGGCGGCCGGTATCGACTGACGTGGTGCCGACCTTCGTGTCCCTTTCAGGACTAAACTGCTTTGCAACACCGTCAGGGGCGTTGTCCCAAACCGCCGTCCGATCGCAGGTAAAACCACGTGCGGTGTAGCGACAGGATGGTCAGGGCGTCGGTGATCTGGCCGGCAACGATCATGTTCATCAGGCGGTCCAGCGGATAAATCGTGGTCCGGATGATTTCGTCCGGATCAAGTCGCGCACGGGCCAAGGTGAGCCCGCGGGCGATAAACAGGTGGATGACCTCGTCGGAATACGCCGGCAGGATGTGGGTCCGGCCGATCTCGATGAACTGCGCGGCCGTGTATCCGGTCTCTTCCTCCAGTTCGCGCCCGGCGCACGCCAGGGGAGACTCCCCCGGTTCAAGGGTCCCCGCCGGGATCTCCAGCAGATAGCCTCTGACGCAGTGCCGGTATTGATGTTCCATCACCACGCCGCCCTCGGAGGTGAGCGGCACGACCGCGATGGAGCCGGGGTGTCGGACCATGGCCATTTCGGTCCGGCGGCCGTTGGGCAGGGTGAGGTCCTCGGTTGCGAAGGAGAAATGGCGGCCGCGGTAGATTTCCGTGCGGCGATGGATGTGGGCCTCGGCGGGGCGACCGGTATCGGCGTCCATTCAGATGTCAAGCCTCCTGCAATCAGGTCTGCAACAGGTCGAGCCCGAAGAGCTGGTCCAGCCGCGTGATCACGGGCACGTCGGGCTTAACCGCGGGCCAGTTGCGCTTTACGGTTTCATGTTTGATCCACACCGGGTTGAGCCCGGCATCTCGGGACCCGCAGACGTCGATACGCCAGTCGTCGCCGACGTAGACGGCCTCGGCCGGTGCGACACCCAGCGCATCGACACACATCCGGAACGGGGCCGGGTCGGGTTTGGCAGGGATGCCGTTTTCACCGGCCACAATGATGGGCTTGAAATAGGTTTCAAGCTGCGGGAATTGGCTGAGGCGATGGCTGCCGGAGGCAGGCTGCCCCTGGGTGTTGGTGATCAGGGCCACGCCAAAACGGGTGGTGAGGGCCTTCAAAACGCCCATGGCCTCGGGAAACAGGATGGAGTGAGCCTTCACCGTATCCCAGTATTCGGCCTCCCAGCGGCCCAGCAGCCCCGCGTCGGGCACCAGGCAATAGTAGTGATAGACTTCTTGCCACAGGACCCGCCGGGAGAAGTTCGACCGTCCGTGAAACTCCTTGCGAAGCTGGCGGTAGTGGTCGAGAAATTTTTCGCGCAGTGACAGCGCCAGATGCCCGAACAGCTTTTCCTGGGCCTCTTTTTCGGCCTGCCGGAACCCGTCCGCGGAATCCACCATCGTCTGACCGAAATCGAAAATGACCGCTTTGATCATGCCGGATTTCATCCTTTCATTGACCCTGCGAGACCGTGTCCCAGGCCGCCTGCTGGAGCAACGCCGCTGCGCCGGGCGCCAGGTCCGGTCTCATTTTCCCCTGGATGTCCATGCGGCCGGGCAGCCCGACGGGGCTGGCCCCCAGCAGCACCGCAAAAAAGACGCAGGCCGCCAGGTAGGAGCCGGCCGGGTTGGCGTGGCGGCCGTCCGCATGGTGCAGCAGGATCTCCGGGTCGAGCTGCTGAGCGCGCTGCCACGCAGACCCCACCGGCGCCAGAAGCGCTCCGAGTTCTCGCGAAATCGCGCCGTAGGCCTCCGCCAGCAGCACTTGGGTTTCGGGTCGCGCGCGTTTTGCCCAGGTCATGTAAAAGACCGTCCGCGCCCCTTGCGCGCGGATCGTTGCCTCCAGCAGCCGACCGTGGCGTTCGAAGGATTCCCGGTTTTCCAGCGGCCCCGCGCTGCGATCCTGGAGCACGACGTAGTCCCAGCGCCGCGCTGCGATTTTCGCCTGCGTGGCGGCGTGGTTCCAGTGCCACTCGAGGCTTGCGCCGTCGCCCACGCCCTGCTCGGCATGCAGCTGCACCCCCCGCCCAGCCGCCCGCACCAACTCGGTGAGCATCTGCGGCATGTAATGCAGAAAGGTGTGGCTGTTGCCGATGAAAAGCACCTGCAGCTCCATGCGTCGCTTTTATCCCTTCCTCAAGCTCACCACAATGGTCTATCCCAAATCCCATTTTGCCCCTTTGTCAAAGGGTGGGGAGACAGGATGTGCGCATTCCAAACGCAAACCGGAGAACCGGCAACAGCGCAGCGGCCATCACCCGTTCTCCGGTTTTCAGCGTGCCGGCTGCCGATCGGCATTCCGCTTAAAAATTAACCCTTGCCCCACTTCTTGAGGTAGTCCCCGAAGAGCTCTTCATCGCCGGGGATGACCTCCTTGATGGGCATGGAGACCTGGGTGTAGTTCAGGAAATGCTGCCAGTTGACGTTTTCGCTCGTGATGTTGCCGGCCCAGGTGCCGCAGCCGAGGGTGTCGGTGAAGGTCAGGCCCGCGCCCCAGCCGCCGCTGTTGGCGGCGGTGTGCCCCATGTTGCAGACCACCCGGCCGACCTTGGCCCGCAGCGCGAGCTTCACCCGGCGCTCGTCCAACTCGGTGTGGATCGAAACCGAATGCCCCTTGCCCGAGAACTCGAGAATCTTTTCCACGCGCTCCAGCATCTCGTCGAAGTCGCTCCACTTCCACACGGTGAGCACAGGGGAGATCTTTTCGCCGGAGAAACGGTCTTCGCGGCCGATCTTCTCGCCGATCACCATGAGGAATTTGGTGTTCTCCGGAACTTTAAGGCCGGCCAGATCGGCGATGAATTTGGCGCTGTGGGCCACGATGTCGCGGTTGAGCGTCTTGCCGTCCGGCCACATGCACTTGCGCAGAGTCTCGCGCTCCGCGGTGCTGCACAGGTAGCCGCCCTCTTTCTTCAAGCATTCGATCATCTTGTCGTAGATGCTGGAATGGAGGGCAACAGCGTTCTCCGAGGAGCAGGAGGCGGCGTTGTTGGCGATCTTGGAGACCATGATCTTGTGGGCGGTCGCCTGCAGGTCGGGCACCGTCTCGTCCACGAAGGAGACCACGTTTCCGGCGCCCACGGTCTGGGCCGGTTTGCCGGCCGCATAGACGACCTTGACCAGGGCCGCACCGCCGGTCGCCACGGCAAAATCGCAGTAGGCCATCAACTCCTGGGTCTTTGCCTGGCTCGTGCTCTTGATGCACTGCAGCAAGTCCACCGGTGCACCGATTTTTTTCAGCGCCTCCCGGCCGTACTCCACCGTCAGGTAGGAACTCTTCTGGGTGCGGGGGTGCGGGGAGACGATCATGGCGTTGCGGGTCTTCAACGTGGACAGCCCGATGCAGCAGATGGTCGACTCCGGGTTGGTGCAGGGCACGACATCGGCGATGACGCCGATCGGCTTGGCGTATTTGCGGATGCCGCGGGCCTTGTCTTCCTCCACCAGGTCGCAGGTCTTCACCCCGCGCTGGTCCCAGAGAGTGCCCAGGGTCTTGGTCTTGATCTTGGCGAGCTTGTCCTCGTAGACCCCGATCCCGGACTCGTCCACGGCGGTCCGGGCCAGCACCTTGCGCACCTCTTCCTTCTGCCACATCCAGCCCACGGCCTGGACCACTTCGTCGACTTTCTCCTGGGGCCAGTACTGGTATTCCTCGAATGCCTTCTTAGCCTTGGCGTACATTTCCTTGATGTCGTCTTCCATAGTGTCTTCCGAACCTCCGTCTGAAGTTGATTTGCATGGGTTGAAAAATAACCGGCGCGATCGCCGCTTTCGGCGCACCGTGCGTCATTTAATGGGGATCGAATAGCCCATCTTCCGGAACGCCTCCTTGGCGACCACGAAGAAATCCTCGATATCCTTGTGGGTGATGACGCCGAGGTTGCACAGCCGGAAGGTTTCCAGCCCGAACATCTTGCCCGGGTAGATGGTGAAGCCGCGCTCGTAGCAGTAGTCGTGCAGCTTGAAGAAATCAAACTTGCCGTCCTTGGGGGCCTTGATGGTGACCACGAGCTTGCCCTGGATCTTCTTGTCGATGACGGACTCCAGCCCGATCTCCTGCATGCCCTTGTGAACGGCCTCCCAGCACTGGCTCAACCGCTTGTAGCGGGGCAGCTCCCCCTCCTGCCAGTACTCCTGGATGGCCTGCCGCAAGGCGTAGATGGTCTGAACCGGCGGGGTGAAGTGCATCTCGCCCACCCGCTCGAAGAAATCATACTGCATGTAGAGGTTGCAGTAGTAGGACCGGGTGGGATAGGCCTTGGACTTGACGATCTCGTCGATTTTGCCCACCGTCCAGGAGGCGCCGGTCATGGCCGCCAGACCCTTCTGGGCCGAGGACATGCAGAAGTCGATGTTTTCCTTTTCCAGGTCGATCGGCAGCAGCCCGTAGGTCGAAATCGTGTCGGCCACGAACACGCAGCCGTGATCGTGGGCGATCTTGCCGATCTCCCGGACCGGGTTGAGCACCCCGGTGCCGGTCTCGTGATGGGTGGTGGCGACCACCGCGATCTCCTTGTCCTTGTCCAGGGTTTCCTTCAGGACTTTCAGGTCCGGAAGCCCCGTGGAGGGAAACTTCAGGTCCACGCAGGGGATGTGGTAGTACTGGGCGATCTCCACCATGCGGGTGGAATAGGAGCCATTGTTGACGACACAGATCTTCTTGCCCGCGGGCACCAGGGAATTGACGAGCGCATCCTGGACGACCGTCCCGGAGCCGGTGAAGAGCACGGCCGTATGCTTCTTCGGGTCGCCGTGAACCACCCTGACCAGATCGCGGCGGACCTCATCCATGATGTCCACGAATTCCTTCTCCCGGGGGCAGATGTCGGGCACCACCTGGGCGTACTTCACCGTGTCGGTGGTGGTGGCCGGGCCCGGGTTCAGAAGCACGTTGCGTTTGACGGGTTTAAGGGTTGCCATGGTTTTTCCTCTCCATTTGAAACGTCAGCGTGACGATGGCGGGTGAAGCCGCACCGGGGCAGGGGGTGATCCCGCCCCGTCCCGGTGCGGCTGATCTTCCCTACAGTTTTCCGACTTTCTTGATGCCGGACTTTTTGCTTGGATCGTGGATCTCTTCGACGATGCCGTGCCCGCTGCCGATAAGTTTTTTCCGCTCGTCCCGGGCCCGCACCCATTCGGCCGTCGTGCGGCAGATGCCCGACTGCGCATGCGTGGCGCGGTCTTTCAGCGGGGGTACTGGGCGGTCCGGCGGTCCGTCGTAATCTTCCTTAGGGGTCAGGGCCTCCCCCAGCCGCGTGTAACCGTTGCGTTCGGTCTCCTCGATGTAGTGAGCCCCGACGCTGAGGGCACGCGTCACGGCCAGGATGGCCCAAGTGGCTTCCGCCGAGAACCCGAGATCCATCATCGTGGCACCGATCGCACCGAGCATGTCCAGGTCCACCGGCTCGGGGCTCTGTTTCTGGGCGGCTTTGACGATCTCCTTCGTAAAGGCAATGTGCTTCCCGGCCACTCCGAGCTTCTCGGCCCGGGCGAACATGCGCTTGGCCGCCGGGTCCTTCAGCATGAGGTTCGAAGCCCCCAGGGCCTCGTCGTTCAGGTTCTCCTTGACCAGGAGTTCGGCGGCCTGGGCGGTGCTAAGCCCCTGCTGTTCGCCCCGCTTCAAGTATTTCTCCAGACGGTTGCCGAAGGCGGAGTAGGCCCCGAAGGCATGTCCGAAGGCCAAAATCGAAGCTGCGGCGGCCTGGGTGAGGAATGTCTTGGTCCTCGCGACGATGCGCGACATGGCGGCCGGCGCCGAGAGCCCGTCTTCGAGAGCCAGGATGAGCACGTAGTTGAGCATCTGCTCTTCTTCAATCAGCGGGATCCGGGCCTGGTAGTCGACGAACAGCACGTCGACGATCCCGTAGCCCTCTTCCATCAACTCGGTGGTGTCGTACCCGCGCGAGACGATGCGGTGAACGTTCTTGTAGGCCACCTCGGACACCCACTGGAACGGCGCCCGCTTGGTGTCGCGCGGCACGGTTCCGTACTCCCGCTTGAAATAGTCAAACGGCATCTTCGGGCTGTCCAGGTTCCCGACGCCGCGCGCTTTCTTGGTTTCGTTCAGATCGCCCATTTCTTGTATTCTCCTTCCTCTTTCTGTTTCCGGGCGTATTCCTGCCGTTCGGCCTGCTTGGGCACGACCCGGTCTTCCGGACCGACGTACTTGATCATGGACAGATCGATCATCTGCACCATGGGCTCGTTGCGCGAGGCGCCCCATGCCCGGCCCTTCTTCATGTTGAACAGGGCATGGGCCGCGCAGCTGTACCCACGGCAGACGCTGCCGAGGCACCAGCCCGCGTTGGGGGAAAACCCGATCTCCATCAGGGCCGTGTTGCCGGAACCGACCACGTTCACGCCCACCTTGGAGCGTCCCTCCTGCTTGCGCCGGGCGTGGAAATACTTCTCGACCGCCCGCTGAAACTCGAGGTAGACACCCTCCAACCGCAACTCTTCCTGCTTGACGTGGATCGGCTCGGCGCGGGGGTCGCTGTCGATGTGCTGCGGCTGGCCCATGCCCATGACCGGTGTTTCCGCGTCCATGTACTCGTCCACCAGGATCTTCGCCATCTCGTCGACGGTCTTGCCTTCGCGGTCCGCACGCTCGAGGTATTTGTTCAACATGTAGCCATGAGCGGCACCCGGGCCGTGCACACCGCCAAAAGTGCTCACCGCCGCCGCAATCGCGCAGGGCAGGTTCGGCCGCCCGGCGCTGACGCCGATCGCGGCGACCGCCGAGGGCGACATGGAGTGCTCCAGGAACACACCCATCTCGTACTTCAGCATCTTCTCTTCGGCCTCGGGAGGAATGCGGCCCTGGTAGAGCACGAAGAGGGCGTCACAAAAGGAGTAGCCCTCTTCCGCCAGCTCGCTCAGGTCGTACCCGCGCATGACGGTCTTTTCCTCCGTCTTGTAGGAAATGGCGGTTTTCCTGCGAAAAAAAGGTTCTCTGCTCATTCTCTATTCCTCCGGTTCGATAAGATTTAATTCTCTATCGGGGTTGCTTACAGATTCTGCAAGGGCGGGCCGTCTCCGAACTTGGCACCCGCACTCAGATTCACCTCGGTGCAAAACTATAGGTTTCCCGGCACGCATTAGCAAACTAATTAAAATCATGTTTTTGATAATTTCAGGTCATGGTACTGCGGTTGACGTGGCTGGGATCCGAATTCATAAGACTTTGATAACGATAGCGCCTAAAGCGACAATGATAATTGACGCATATCGCAGGGGGCTGATGCTCTCCTTTAAAAAAAAGGCGGCCAGGATTGCACTGAAGATAATGGAGGTTTCCCGGAGGGCCGCCACCGGGGCAATAGGGGCCTTCGTCATCGCCCACAGCGCCAGGCTGTATGAGGCGAATGTGCAACCGCCGCCAAGCGTCCCCTTTTTCCATTGGGCCAAGACATGGTCGGTGACCTGCCGGCCGCGAAAAGCGAGTGAGATAACGAAAACGAAAACGCCCGTCAGCAGAAGCATCCAGCCGGTGTAACTGAACGCATTCCCGGAAAGACGGGCGCCGACGCCGTCGACCAATGTGTAGCCTACGATGACTCCCGCATTCAGCAGGGCGAATACAACCGGTGCGAGCCGGTCACCCTTGGACTGCGGGGAGTCGGCCGCCAGAATCAATACCCCGCCCGACACCAGAAAGACTCCCGCCCAGCCCCCCCAGGAGAGTCGTTCGTTCAGCACGGCCGCGGCCAGGAGAGCGGTAAACGCCGGGGCCGTGCCCCGCATGATGGGATACACCAGGCTCAAATCGCCCCCGCGGTAAGCCAGCACCAGAAACCCGAAATAGGCTACGTGGATCAGGACCGAGGCGACCAAATGCAGCCAACTGTCCAGCTGAGGCAATGGGAGAAACGGCAGCAGCATCGCCATCACGGCGGCGATGCAGGTTGTGACCAGGACGGTGTCGAGGAACGGGTCTGAGCCCGATTTGACGAGAGCGTTCCAGCCGGCATGAAACGCCGCGCCAAGCAGGACCGCCAGCATGACGTCGAAAGACAATGTTTACTCTTCCACCGGGAATACTCAGCGAGCAGGTATGCTCTCTGCTTTGGGTTCGTGCGCCCTGGCTCGATCGTCGGCCATCCCCGACGCCTGCCGCCTCAGCATGTGGATCTTGCGGGGGATGGTGACCTTGACCTTTTCGTTTTTGCTGTATTTCTTGGATCCCATCGGATTGTAGTGATCGATCACCATTTGCTTATGCCCGAAGTTGATGGTGTATTTGGCGAGGTTCCCGGCGTACATCTGACTTTCCACCGCACCGTGGAACATGTTCTGGCTTTCCCCTCCGCTCCAGGGGGAGAGTGAAACGGTCTCAGGCCGGATCACCAGCAGGACACGCTCACCGACGGCAATTTCTTTCTGATCGCGGTCTATGTCCAGCCGGCCGAACTCGGTCGTGACGCAGGCGGTGTTCGATTCAGGATGGATGGCGGCCACCTCACCTTCGAGAAAATTGACGTAGCCGACAAACCCGGCAATGAACTCGTTGGCGGGGCGCTCATAAATATCCACCGGCGAGCCGATCTGCTGGATCACCCCTTTGTGCAGGACGAGCAGCCGGTCCGAGATGCTCATGGCCTCGTATTGGTCATGGGTGACGAAGATGGTCGTGATCTGTATGCGCTCCTGGATGTTCCGGATCTCGTCCCGCATGACCACCCGCAGGTTGGCATCCAGATTGGAAAGGGGCTCGTCTAAAAGCAGCACCTTGGGCTCGAGGGCGAGCGCCCGGGCGAGGGCCACACGCTGCTGCTGCCCGCCGCTCAGGCGCTCGATGGACCGACCCCCCAGTCCTTCCAGGTGGACCAGCGCCAGCAGCTCTTCCACGCGCGCGTCGATTTTCTTCCGAGGCCACTTCTGAAGCTTCAGCCCGAAGCCGACGTTTTTGGCGACCGTCATGTGCGGGAACAGGGCATAACTCTGAAACACCATCTTGGTGTTGCGCATGTTGGGCGGAAGGTTGCTGATGTCCTCGCCGTCCAGGATCACCCGGCCGGAGGTCGCTGCCGCAAACCCCCCGATGATTCTGAGCAGGGTCGTCTTGCCGCAACCGCTCGGGCCCACAAAGGTCAGCAGCTCCCCCTTCGGGATCTCGGCGGAGATTCCCTTGAGCACCTCCACGCTGCCGAAGCTTTTGTGAATGTCCCTGAGCGCCAGCATGGTCGGCCGGGTAGTGTCCATTGGTTCAGGCTCCTTGCTTTTTGACGTTCAACCCCATCTTCCTCGACACGAGCTGCAGCAGGCCCATGCAAAGACCGACGATGGCGATCACCTTGAGGGTGGTGGCGGAGGCGACCCCCAGTTCACCCAGCTGGGCGGTCAGAAAGATATAAACGGAGGCCAGGTCGAAGCCCGGCGCCACCAGGAAAATCACCGAACTCAGCGACATCATGGTGGTCATGAAGGTGTAGATGAATCCGGCGACGAAGGCTGAAAACATGATCGGCAGAATCACCTTGAAGAATATGGTCAGGAAGTCGGCCCCCAGATCGGCGGACGCCTCCTCGATTTCCACGCTGATCTGATGCAGCTTGCTGATACCGGCTTCCACGCCCACAGCCAGAAACCGGAAGACGCAGTTCAAGATGATGATCCAGATGGTGCCGGTCAGCAGAAACGGCGCCCGGTTGAACGCGATGATGTAGCCGACGCCGATCACGGTGCCGGGCAGCGCGAAGCCCGACAGCGCCAGCATCTCCATGACGCGCCGCCCGGGGAACTTGCCGCGCATGATGACATAGGCGAGCAGCGTGCCGACGAGGGCCCCGAACAGCCCGGCCCCCAGTGACACCTTCAAACTGTTCCAGATGGCGCCGTTCGACTGGGTGTTCAGCACGTGGTCAATGACAAAGGTGTTGTCGACGCCGACGATCTTGACGAACGCCCCCAGCACGATCACCCCGAAGCTCAGCAGCACCAGGATCACCACCGGAATGCACAGGGTGAGGAAGGGGATTTTGATGACCGGGTCGATGGGTCGAAGCTCGGCCGCGGTCGGCTTGCCCACGATCGTCGTGTACCCCTTTCCCGACAGCACGAAATTGTGCAGGATGAAGATGAGGATGCACGGCAGGATCAGGACCACCGAAAGCACGCTGGCCATGTTGAAGTCGGCCTCGCCGGTGATCATCAGATAGGTGTCCGGCGCCAGGAACGGTGTCCGGCCGCCCAGGATGGCCGGGTTGCCGAACTCGGCGATGGTCATCACGAACACCAGCAGGGCCGCCTTGAGCATTCCCGGTGCGGCCAGCGGGATGGTGATCGAGCGCATGATCCTGAATTCCGAGGCGCCCATGTCGCCGGCCGACTCCTCCAGGCTGGGGTTGACGGCATTCAGGACGTTTTCGATCATCATGAACGAAAGCGGCAGAAACGCCAGGACCTGGGCCGCGATGACCCCGGTCCAGCTGTAGATATTGAAATCCAGGTGGAAGAAATTGTTGATCAGCCCGTTTTTCCCGAAAAGCGTGATCAGGGATATGGAAAAGATATAAGGCGGTGCGGCCAACGGCATGAGCGCAATGATTTTCAGCGGCTTCCTCAGCCACAGGGGACCGCGGGTGGTCAAGTAGGCGAAGCAGAACCCGATGATCACCAAAATGATCATCGTGGTAAGCCCGAGAATGAGGGTGTTGAGCAAAGACCAGTAGTAAAAATTGTAGCTGAAAAACTCGGCGTAGAAAGAGAACGTGAACCCCTCATCGCCCCACAGGCTGAACACGAGCACGGAGACGATGGGATACAGGAGAAAGATGGCCAGCAAGGCGAAGAGACCGCCCGCAAACAGGTTGATCAGGTTGGCGTTGAAAAACGCCCTCAGCCTGTACCACGCACTTCTGCCGGGGACGACTCTCAGCACCGATTCGGCCATCCTTCTCCCCTCCCGTGTCATAAATCAGCGGCCTTTCAGGCACACCGCGTTACTATTGCTTCTCTTTTTCATCGCCCGCCTTCTTGGCGTCCTCGGCCTCCTTCATCATGAACTTGCTTTTCCAGTCCATCATGATTTTTTTCTGGTTCTTGTAGGCCCAGGCATGATCCAGCTTGATGTAGGTGGGCGGTTTGGCACCGTAAAGACCGCTCGGGATCCCGGGACGCGGCGGCATGTATCCCATGGAGGCGACGAACTCGCTGCAATCCTTGCTGCCCAGATAATCCACCACCTTTTTGCTGGCCGCCAGTTTCTGGGTGCCCTTCAGGATCACGCAATAGTTGCCCTCGTAGCCGATGCCCTCTTTCGGAACCTTCCACTCGAGCGGGTAACCGTCTTTGATGCGCTTCAGGACGTTTTCGTCCGAGGTGATGCCCAGGAGGTACTCGCCGCGGCCCACGAGGTCGGTGGGGGCGTTGCCGCTCTTGGTGTAGAAGGCGATGTTCTTATCCAGGCCCTCCATGTACTTCCAGCCGTCCTTTTCCCCGTACAAGGAAAGAAAAGAATAGACGATCATGAAGGCCGTGCCGGATGTGCGCGGCGAAGGCATCACGATCTGTCCCTTCCACTTCGGATCCAGCAACTCCTTCCACGTGGTCGGCATGGCGTAGCCTTTTTCAGCCAGCTTGGTCTTGTTGCCAACCAGCAGGAACGAGAATGTCCCCAAGGCATAATAGGTTCCGTCTTTCGACGTGAAGGCGGGGGCGATGTCGTTCCAGGCAGGGGATTTGTAGGCTTCGTAGTACCCTTTCCCGGTGCCTTCGATAGCGGCAGCCCCCCCGAAGCTCATGACCATGTCGGCATTGAACCGCGGCGCTTCCGATTTGAGCCTGGCCCAGATCTCGCCCCA
>DATITS010000108.1:0-19850 GCA_035467535.1 Desulfobacterales bacterium | reverse complement strand
GCCTGCAGCCGCTTGTTTTCGGTCTGCGCCTCCAGGACCTGGAGGATGGTGAGCATGGGTACGCCCGAGCGGATGAGGGTCTTGAACTGCTTGGTGAACAGGATTAACTCCGTCGTTTTGACGGGCGAAAAGAAATTGGAAAACGCGGGCGTCTGCCGGGCCGGCGAAGCGCCGCGCGCCTCGCGGACCTGCATGGGGATGAAGCCGCGGGAGGCCAGGGCGGCCGAGGCGGCGTCAACGGATTCGGCTTCGATCTCGCCTTGCGATGCAGCACCGGTGTCGCTGATGGCCTGGTAGCGGAATGTGGGCATGGATCCTCCGGGTTACATCATGACGGCGGATGCCGCCTCCTCCAGGCTGGTGACCCCCTGGACGGCTTTTTCAAGGGCGTTGTCCCGCAGGGAGACGAAGTTGCCGGCCTCGATGGCGGCGCGGTTGATCTCGTGCGAGGAGCAGTGCCGGAGAATCATGTCCCGGACCATGTCGTCGATGACGAGGACCTCGAAGATGCCCGTCCGTCCCTTGAAGCCCGTGTGCATGCAGTTGAAGCAGCCTTGGCCGACAACCATGCCCTTGACATCCACATCCTTAACAAGATTCCAGTATTTCGCGGCCTCGGGCGAAGGGGTGTAGGGCTGCTGGCAGTGCGGGCAGATCCGGCGCACCAGCCGCTGGGCAAACGAGACCAGCATGACGGAGGCCACGAGGAACGGTTCGATCCCCATCTCGATCATCCGGGTCATGGCGCCCGCCGCGTCGTTGGTGTGCAGGGTGCTCAGCACGCGGTGCCCGGTGAGCGCCGCCTGGACGGCGATGCCGGCGGTTTCGCCGTCGCGGATCTCGCCCACCATGATGACGTCCGGGTCCTGCCGCAGGATGGAGCGCAGGCCGCTGGCGAAGGTCATGCCCGCCTTGCGGTTGAGCTGCACCTGGCGGATCTTGTCGATGCGGTACTCCACCGGATCTTCCACGGTGATGATGTTGATGTCCGGCTGGTTGATCCGCTTCAGGATCGAGTACAGGCTCGTGCTCTTGCCGCTGCCGGTCGGCCCCGTGCTCAGGATCATGCCGTAAGGCTTGGTGATGATGCCCTCGATCTTCTGCCGGTCGCCCTCGTTCATCCCGAGCAGCTCGAGCGAGTAGATGCTGGTGCTGGTGTCGAGCAGGCGCAGCACCAGGTTCTCGCCGTGGATGGAAGGGATCGTCGAGGCGCGGATGTTGATGTCCTTGTTCTTCATCTTGACGGTAAAACGGCCGTCCTGGGGCACCCGCGACAGGGCGATGTCCATGTTGGCGAGGATCTTCAGGCGCGAGATGATGGGCAGGAACATGGACTTGGGCGGCGCGGGCACCTCGTGCAGCTTGCCGTCCACGCGAAAGCGGATCTGTACGTGGTCCTTCTCCGGGCTGATGTGGATGTCGCTGGCCCCCTCGCGCACGCTCTGAGAGAGGATGGAGTTTACCAGCCGCACCACGGGGGCCTCCTGGGCCATGCCCTGCAGCGAGCTGACTTCGACGTCCTCCAGGGTGGCGGTTTTTTCCGTCCCCTTGTCGATCTCCATGTCCTCCATGTCCTCGAGCACTCCGCCGATGCCGGCGTAGGTGCCGTAGAGGGTGGTGTGGAGCTGGTTCAGCTGCTGCTCCGTGCAGATCACGGACTCCACTTCGCAATTGGTGAAGACCTCGACGGCGTCGAGAGCGTTGATGTCAAGCGGGTCCATCATGGCCACCGTGAGCAGCATCCCGCTTTTTTGAAGGGGGGCCACGCCGTAACGGTGGGCGATCTCGGAGGGAACGAAGTTGGACAACTCCATGTCGAGGATGTGCTTGTCCGGGCGGTACTTCTCCAGCTTCAGCTGGTTGGACAACAGCTCGACGATCTGTGTCTCGCTGACGATCCCTTCGCGGACCAGGAACTGCCCGAGTTTGAGGGCGCTTTTCTTCTGAAATGGCAGGGCCTGATCGAGCTGTTTTTGCGTCAGCAGCCCACCCTCCACCAGGATTTCACCGAGTTTTTTGCGTGCGATCACGAGGGATTCCTCATAGGAAATGCCTAAAGTGAGCTAAAGTGCCTAAAATGCCTAAAATTGAAAAAGATCCTGCACAATTCTGACTATTCCCTTTTGCTGCACCGTGGGCCATGCGCCATGCACTCTATGCCTTTTGGAATTTTAGGCACTTTAGGCATTTTAGTGCACTTTAGGCACTCGTTTTTCTCACTGTTTCGCCCTGTAATACGGGTCGGCGAACAGCACGGTCCCCTCTCCCCAGGACGACACCAGCGCGCCGCCCGGCTGGTATTCCGGCGGCAGCAGGTTGAGCTGCAGTTGGGCCGTTTCCGGGTTCGTGAAAAACTGCTTGAGGACCACGGCGAACCGTGTGCCGCCGTCCGGCCGCCAGAAGGGTATCATCCGTACCGGTGGGGCGGACTCCGGGTAGCTGCGCAGCATGTCGAAAGCCTCCTGCAGCGAGGCGGTATCGATGATTGTAACCCACCAAGCCGTTTTGTTCAACGGTTTGGTGTTGACCGGCAGGGCCGGCAGGCGGATGACCTGCCCGGCCCCGACCCGGTCCGGGTCGTCGATCTGCGGGTTGGCAAGAATAAACGAGCGGAAGTGTCGGGTCGAGTAGTCCCCGTAGACCTTGTGGATGATGCCGGAGATGGTCTCATTGCGCTTGAGGGTCATGCTGCCCAGCGATTCCGCCGGTCCGATCCGGGTAGTAAGCGGTTTCGGCGAAGGCACTTCGGCCGCAGCCTTTACCGGCGGGGCTTCGGCCGGCTTCCGCGCCAGCGGTGCCGCTGCCGCCACCGGGCTCGGCGGGATCACCGGCTCGGGGGCCGGGGCGGGGGCTGTGGTGGGAGTGGCCGTGACGGCGGCCGTTACGACTGGTTCCGGCACCGGGGGTGCGACCGGAACCGCGGCGCGCGCTTCCGCCGGTTCGGGCACCGCCTGGGGTGCCGGTGCAACCGGTTCACGGGGGAGCTCCACGACGGCCGGCTTTTTCAGGTCGAAGGGCATGGAGATGTTTGCCGGGCTCCACCACAGGAGCACCGCCGCTCCTGCCGCCACCGCCACGGTTGCCGCAGCCCAGCCCCAGCGCCGCTGCGGCTCCGCGTGGAAAACCCGTTCGGAACAGCATCGAACCAGGCGCCAGCCCACCTTTTTCCGGTTCTGGATGATCATGGCCAGAATGCATTGGTGGCAGAGGTTGATGACCTTGCGCGGGAACCCCCCGGTCATCCGGTGGATGGCGATAAGGGCGGGCAGCGTGAACAGGTTCAGGTTCTGGGGCGTGGAGCTGGACTTCTCCAGCCGGAACCGGATCATCATGCGGGTGTCGCGGAGGCTGAGCGGCTTCAGGTGGTGAGAAAGGCTGATCCGGTCCGCGAAGTTGGGGTGGGTGCGGATGACGGACTCGAACTCGGTTTGGGCGAAGATGACGATTTGCAGCAATTTGTATTCGTTGGTCTCATAGTTCAAGAACTCCCGCAGCAGCTCCAGGCAGAACACGGGGATCTTCTGTCCCTCATCGATGATCAGGATGGTGGTCTTTTTCTGGTCGACTCCCTTGCGGAAGAGGCTGTGCTTGATGAACTCCTTGACCTGCCAGTCGGTGGTGCCCTCGGCGGGGCGCTTGCCGCTCAGCAGCTGGGACACTGCTGCCAGGAAATCGGCGCCGTCCTTGAAGAGAGGGTCAAGGATCAGGTGGGTTTCCATCTCCTTGTGCTGGGCGAACCGGCGGATGAGCTGGCGGCACAGGGTGGTCTTGCCGGTGCCGACCTCGCCGATGATGACGTTCAGGCCCCGGCGCAGATGCAGGGACAGTTCGACCTTCTGGAGGCAGTCCAGGTGCTGGCGGGAGTGGTAGAAGTAATCCGGGTCCGGCGAGTTGGAAAACGGTTCCCGGTTCAGGTTGAGAATGCTGAAGTAATCCATAAAAGTGCCTAATTTAAAAAGTGCCTATAATGCGCTAAAATGCCTAAAATGCCTAAAGTTAGAAAAAACTTAGAAGCATAAGACGCAATGGAAGCCTAAGAAGTTAAATCCGTAGCCCTCTTTGGCTTCTAAGCTTGTGCCCTTAACCGCTTTAACTTTAGGACCTATAGCGCACTTTAGGCATTTTAGGCACTTCCAAATTTTAGGCACTCTTTTTTTCACCCCCCCGTCGCCCCGGATTCCTGGACCTTTAAGATGGTCGGGGTGATGAAGATCAGCAGGGCTTCCTTATCGTTGCTCTTGCCGTCTCGCTTGAACAGCCAGCCCAGGCCGGGAACGTCCATGAGGGTAGGGGTGCCGGACTGGGTATCACTGGAAGTATCCTTGTTCAGGCCGCCGATGACCAGGGTCTGTCCGTCGGCCTGGATCACGTTGGTCTCGGCATTCTTGGTGATGATGGTCGGGTTGCCGAGTACGCGGGACGCCTCCGTGAAATCCACTTCGTCCTTTTTTACGACCACGGCCAGTTTGAGGGTCTGGTTGTCGATGACGTGGGGGGTGACCTTCAGGCTCAGCACCGCTTTCTTGTACTGGATGTTCACCTCGCCGTCCGAAACCGACTGGAACGGGACGTCCTTGCCGCTTTCGATCAGGGCCATCTGGTTGTCCAGGGTGGTGATCGAGGGGGTGGAGAGGATGTTGATCTTGCCCTCGTCCTGCAGCGCCGTGAGTTGGACGGACAGAAGGGCTTTGCCGACATTCTGGTAAAGAAACCCGAAGCTCGTTGCGGCGGCGTCTGTGAGCGCGTTGTTCACCACGTTGCCGAGGCCGGGGTTCACGGGGGTGCCGATCCCTCCCTGGCTCAGGCCGTTGTTGTCCCGGCCGGTCACAAAGCCCCGTTTGTCGCCTCCGGACAGTTGGTAGGCCCCGCCCCACTGGACCCCGAGGTCGCGGGCCACGTTCTTGGTCGCCTCCACGATGAAGGCCGAGATGTGGACCTGCGGCGTGGGCTTGTCGAGCTTTTCGATCACCGCCAGGATGGTGTTCAGGTCCCGGGGGACGGCGTTGATGAGGAGCGAGTTGGTGTGCTGGTCGACCAGGATCGAGCCGACCGGTTTACCGGTCTTGTCCACGGAGAGGAAGCTCTTCATGTTCTCCTGCAGCTTGTCGGCCGCGGCGAACTTGACCGGGACGATGCGGTTGACCATGGGCTCGGCCATCAAAAGATCCCGACGGCGGACCTCCTTGCGCAGCTCCTCTTCCAGGTCCTCCGCGGTCATGATGCGCACGATGTCGCCCTGCCAGGAGTAGGAGAGATTGTGCGTGCGCAGGATCCCCAGGAACACCTGGTCCCAGGGCGCCTGGCTGATGTTGATGTTGGCCCGGCCGGCAACCTTGTTGTTCAGGATGATGTTGACGTCGGCTGCGCGGGCGAGCGCCCGCAGCAGCACCGACACGTCGACGTTGCTCATGGTCATGCTGATCCGCTTGGTGGGCAGGGGCCGCTCTTTCTCAGGCTCCGGCTTGATGTCGGCCGGCTTGGCGACCGGGTCCTTGGTGAGATCCTGGGACGCCTGGGAGGGTGCCGCCGGGTAGCTCATGGACTCTTTCGCCTTGGCCTTCCACTGGTCCATGAACGGATCGGTGGTCTCCACCGGTTTGTACTGGGAGCAACCGTACACCAGCAGCAGGCAGAGTGCGGCCGCGCCGGTGATGTTCGCCAAACGATTCATTCTGCTCATAGCCGGACCATCCTATTCGCTTTCCTGCAATGGAAGCACGATCGGTGCGCCTTCCGCCTGGGCAGATACGATCACCACCCGGGTGGGAAGAATGGACGTGATGGTGAACCCACCGGGGTTCAGTTTGTCCCCGGCTTCGTATTCCTGGCCGTTGATGATGGCCAGTCGTTTGCTGCCGAGTTCGATGAACCCGTTGTAGACCATGTTGGGAAGCCGAACGGTCTCTTTGGGGCGCGCGGCCGTCGACTCGGTCGCCTTGGCTTTCTGGATCTCGAGGAAGGGGTCCTGCTTCCAGGCGGCCTCCGCTTTCTGGATGACGATGGCACCGGCTTCGGCTGTGCCGAGCCGGGTCGCATCGGCTATCTTGGTGATGAAGGCGTTCAACCCCTCCAGGCTCTGCGGCTGCGGGACGGGTGCAACCTTTGCCCGCGGGAGCAGGAGTTCTATCGCCCCGTAGCTGACAGCCAGCGCGGCCAGACCGACGATGATTTTTTCGCGATTGGTCATATGAGGAAATGCCTAAAGTTTGAAGTGCCTAAAGTGCCTAAAATTAAGAGTGACTAAAGTGACGAAAGATAAAGTGACTAAAGTTTGAAGTGACTAAAGTGACTAAAGTTAATGTCAGCCTGCCGGCTGGTCGCTTTGTGCCGTTTCACTTTAGGCACTTTAGCGCACTTTAGGCATTTTAGGCACTCTCCTTTATTCCCTTGTCAGCGCGATCTTGAGTCCGATCTCCTCCGTGTTTCCCTCCACCGCCTTGATCTCGATTTCCGCGATGCTCTCGAAGTAGGGCAGGGCCACGACGTCGATCAGGAAGCCGCGCAGGTCCATGAACTGGCCGTTCGCCAGAAGCTGCACGAAAAAGTGCGCCGAGGCGTCGGTGAGCGTGTTGACATCCGGTGTCAGTTCCCGGACGGCCATCTTATGGGTTGCGGCCAGTTCCTGGAGGTGTTTCATGGCGCCGCCGATCTCGGCGCGCGTCAGCTTGGACCGGGTCGGCTTCGGCAGTCCCGATACGGCAGGGGCCTTGGCCTTGGCGAACAGGGTGGTGAAAATGGGGGTGAGTACCCGCTGCTCCTCGATGCGGGCCGTCAGCTCGGCGATCTCCCGGTCGAGATCCGCGGCAAGCCGTTGTTCCGGCAAAATGATGAGAAAGATGAATGCCAGAATGGCGGCGGCGCCGAGCGCCAAGAAGACCAGGCTCTGGGTCGGTAGGATGGAGCCAAGCTTTCCTTTCCGCATTGTCTACACGAGCTCCATTTGGGCGGTGAACCGCATGACCTGCCGGTTGTCGAGCACCTCGACGGCCTTGCGGGTAATGGTCGGCTGTTTGAACAGGGGGGAGCTCTTGAGCGCCATCAGGTAGCCCGCCAAGTCTGACTCCAGGCTCATCCGGTCGCCCGTGATGAGGCCGTCCAGGACGAGCACCCTTTTGGGCGGCTCGGGTTTGGCCCCCGCCGCCGGTTTGCCGGCCGCGCCGAGCTTGGCGCTGATGCCGAGCAGGCGGATGTTGGGGGGCGTGACGTTGGCCACCTCTCCCAGGACGCCGACGCCCAGGTAGCTGTTGCTGATGCCCTGAACGTTCTTGTTCTGGGCGCGGATCTGGTCGAGCAGCTTGAGGATGAGGTTGCGGTCCACGCGGACCTGGAACGCGCTCAACTGCGCCTGGAGGCCGAGCTTCTGGGTGTCTCTGGCCTGGATTTGTCGCTCCTGCCAGAACGCCGTCCCGATGCACAGCAGGACCCCCGCCGCGCATGCGGCGCAGATGCCGCGGTTGATCCGCTGGGTGTTGGAAACCGCGCCTTTGTCCTTGTGTGTGAATAGAAAGTTCGGTGTGGCGGGGTTGGTCGCCATGGCCATCCCCATGGCCGGTGCGAAGGCGCTTTGCTCCGGCCTGGAACCGGGAAGCTCCCGCAACGTCACGAGGTCGTCGCCGTCCGCAAAGGGGCTGATGATCTCGACGGGCAGGCCGAGCTCTTTACTGATGTAGTCTAGGATGCGCGGGTGCGGCCGCACTCCGCTGGACACGTATATTTTTTCCACCCGGGTGTTGTCGAAATTGAGGGCGAAGTGCCGGATGGTCCGCTCGATCTGGCGCACCAGGCGTTCCAGGGCCGGCCGGATCATCTGGAAGATGCGCTCCTCCCGGACGGCGAGCTGCTTGTCTTCGGACCCGGAACCCGCCTCGGCGTGGATGGGCCCGAAGAAGACGTTGTGGGCGGCTTCCAGCTCCTGCTTCAGGCGCTGCTTGATGGCCTGGATGCGGTTCAGGTCCGAGGTGGGGGATTTCGCCAGGGACAGCTCGAACCAGTTCTGCTCGATCTCCTTTTGCAGGGCGTCGGTCATAGTGCGGATGCCCGCCTTGATGCCGCGCGACAGCACGAGGCTGTCCCCGGAGAAGATGTCGATGCGGGACCAGTCCCGGCCGATGTAAAGGGTGGAGACGGCCGCGCCGTAGCTCTTGATGCGCCCGGTGCGCAGCAGCGTCTGGAAGGCGAAAGGCACGATGGAGATGCCCGTCAGCGCAAAACCCGCCCTGGCGAAGAGGCCCCGCAGGTTCTCGACCTCCTGGCGCGGCGCGATGAAGGCCATCACCGATATCTTCCGCGCCCCGGCCTCTTCAATCTCCCCCAGAACGTCGAAATCGAATATGGTCTCCTGGGCGTTGAATGCGGACAGGCGCTGGTAGGTCCAGAAAACGGAATTGGCGACCTGTTTCGGAGGGACCTTGGGAATCTTGATGTGCCGGTTTTCGACCCGCGCTGACGAGATGGTCGCCCACAGCTTGATGTTCCGGTGCGGCCCGCAGAACGTCACCAGGGTCGACCGGATGAACCGGTGGAACTCCGGGTGGTCCTTGGGAATCTCCGGGTTCAAGGGGACCCGGGCGTAGTCGAGCACTTCGGTCTTACGTTCGGAGACCCGGTTGAGCATGACCAGCTTCACATCCTCACGCCCCAGGTCCACGCCCACCGAAATCGACTTCTTCGAAATGGAAATCGAATTGCTCAGTAAATTCCGGATACGGCCGCCGAGCGGCTGCGGTGTACCGCTGTCAGCGGCCGGTGCACCCGCCGGAGCTTCGTCGCGAATCAGCTCGAGAAGCTTCTCGGTCGAAGAGAGTTCGTCCTTTTTAGCCAACCCTGATCTCCCCCATCAATCCCCTGCCGATCCAACTGCTCGCGTGCAAGGGGTGCAGAGCATTCGCAACATGAACTGCGCGACCGAATAAGGAGCCTAACTATATGATCTGTAACGGTTTATGTTTTTTTACTTTACGCGCCGGGCAGCGCGCCTCTCGGTTGTGTAGGTCACAAAATAACCTTATTAATTAATTCATAAAAAGACCAGGAAGTCAAGGGTATGTGATTTCCAGTTGTCAAACCCCTCGTTCCCGGTTAAAATAGTTTATTACCTTTTGTACATACTTTTTATTTTATGGCAGAAACCATCAGGGAGCGTCAATGCCACTATGGAAAATGAGTTGATTGGCGTCAGCGAGAACATCCGGCGCATTCGGGAGCTCATCGACCGCGTCGCCAGCACCGGACTCAACACCGTGGTGAATGGTGAAACCGGTGTTGGCAAAGAGTTGGCGGTTCAGAGCCTCTACCAGAAGTCGGACCGGCAGGGCAAGCCGTTCGTCAAGGTCAACTGTGCGGCGCTGCCCGACACCCTGCTCGAGAGCGAAATGTTCGGCTACGAGCAGGGTGCGTTCACGGGCGCCGAGCGCCGCCGGCGGGGGAAGTTCGAGCAGGCCCATGGCGGCGTGCTTTTCCTGGACGAGATCGGCGATATGTCCCTGCCGCTTCAATCCAAACTTCTGCATGTGCTGCAGGGCGGCGACTTCACCCCGCTGGGGTCCGAAAAGGCGGTCAAGACCAGCGCCTGGGTCATCGCGGCCACCAACCACGACCTGGAAAAGGATCTCGTTGCCGGCAAAGTCAGGGAAGATCTCTACTACCGCCTGAGCGCAATCAAGATCTACATTGAACCGCTCCGGAACCGGCCGGATGACATCCCCCTTCTGATTCAGCATTTCATAGAGCAGTACAAGACCCAGCTCGCCGGCAAAGCGCTGCGGATCCCGTCGGCCGCCGTCATCCAGCGTCTGTGCGCCTACCGCTGGCCCGGGAATGTCCGCGAACTTCAGAACGTGCTCAAGCGGATCATGATTTTAGGAGACGGCGAGGAGGGCCTCGACGGCCTGCTGGCCGTTGCGCCCCCCCCGGCGGCCGCTCCAAACCCCGCCGGTCTTGAGCAGGACCTCGTGTCGAGAGGGGGGCTGGACCCGCATGAGCTCAACGACCTGTCCGCCCTGTCGTTGAAGAAAGTCCGCAAACGCGCCATGGACAAGGTGGAAAAAGAGGTCATCACCTACGTGCTTGGTAAAACCGGCTGGAACCGCAGCAAGGCCACCAAGATTTTGAAAATCAGCTACAAGACCCTCCTCTACAAAATCAAGGATCTGGGCATCGAGCCCCCGCCGGACATGATGTAGGCTTCCGATGAAGTCGATTCCAAAATCCCCCCAACCCCCTTTGACAAAGGGGGAGTAAGAGAATGCCGGAAGCTCTCCCCCTTTGGAAAAGGGGGCCGGGGGGATTTTGTTCCACACTATGAAGCGCAACGCCGAAACTGGAGCTTTTTACGAAGTCGTCAAGGCGTGAGGCTGGGAGGCTTTGATGGGCGTCGACACCAAACCGAAAATCCGGGTGCGCATCTGGGACCAGATGGTCCTGGTCGGGCTCGGCCTGGCCCTGTTCTACACGGTTTTCGAGTCGGTCCTCTTCATCTTTCTGAAAGTCGACGTCGACATGATGCAGCGGCTCTTCGGCCCCGGGATGAGCGCCATCTGGGGCCGGCTGACCATCCTGTGCCTGTTCGTCATCTTCGGCTCCCACGCGCAGTACACCATCAACCAGCGCAAGCAGGCCGAATCCGCCCTGCGGGAAAGCGAGGCACGCTTCCGGCTGATCGTTGAAAACGCCCCCGTCGGCTACTTCGAGCTCGACCTGCAGGGCGGATTCGTGTTCTTCAACGATGCCGCCTGCCGCATCCTCGGTTTTCCCGCCGGTGAGATGGAGGGAATGCATCACCGCGACATCGTGGGCGAGGCCAGCCGCGACAGGATCGACGCCGCCTTTGTGCAGGTGCTCGCGACCGGCGAGACCGCGCGGCCGATCGAATGGGTGCTCATCCGCAAGGATGCGGCCAAGCGCTTTGTGGAGTCCTCCATCTCGCTGCTTAAAGACCTTAAGGGTCGGCCGGCGGGTTTCAGCGTTTTCCTGCGCGACGTCACCGAGCGCCAGCGCTCGGAGGCTCTGCGGCAGGCCACGCTGGCGGCCGAGGCCGCCAGTCGCAGCAAAGGCGAATTCCTGGCCAGCATGAGCCACGAGATCCGCACCCCGCTCAACGCCGTCATCGGACTGGTGGACCTGATGCTGGCCTCGGATCTGCGGACGGACCAGCGCGAGGATCTGGACGTGGTGCGCTCGTCGGCCTACGCGCTTTTATCCATCATCAACAACGTCCTGGATTTCTCCAAGATCGAGTCCGGCCGGCTGGAACTGGACCCGGCCGCCTTCGGCCTCGAGACGTTCCTGGACGAGTCGCTCAAGATCATGGCCATGAAGGCCCACTCCAAGGGCATCGAGCTCGCCTGCCGGCTGGCGCCGGAGGTGCCGGACCGACTGGTCGGCGACCTCACCCGCTTCCGGCAGGTTCTGCTCAACCTGGTGGACAACGCCATCAAGTTCACGGCCCGCGGTGAGGTCATCATCTCCGTCACCCGCCGGGCGTTGGCGGAGACCGAGGTCACGCTCCAGGTCACGGTGACGGACACCGGCATCGGCATCGCTCCGGACACCCAGCGCCGGATCTTCAAGGCCTATGATCAGGGCGACCCTTCGGTGTCGCGGCGTTACGGCGGCACCGGCCTGGGGCTGGCTGTTTCGGCCCAGTTGGTGCGCCTGATGGGCGGGCGGATCGGGGTGAAAAGCGTGCCGGGGCAAGGCAGCGTTTTCGGCTTCACCGCCGTTTTCGGCCGGGTGCCGGAAACGGCTGCCCCGGCTGGGCCTGCGCGCCTTCCGGGGCTCGACGGCAAGACCGTCCTGGTAGTGGACGACAATGATGCCGCGCGCCGCATCAGCGGCGAAATCCTCACGCGGGCCGGAATGAGCGTGCGGCCGGCCGCCGGCGCCGAGGAGGCCTTGCAGATGCTGGGGCTGACCGGCCCTGCGCCCGATTTCGTGTTGCTGGACTCGGACATGCCCGGCTCCGACGGGTTCGACCTGGCCGCGCGCCTTCGCCGGCAGGTGCCGTCCGCCCGGGTGGTCATGATGCTCACCTTCGCCCACCTCCGGCGCAAGCCGGAGTGCGCCGCTCTCGGCGTGGGGGTGACCGTGCTCAAGCCCTTCGGGCCCGGGGAGCTTCTGAGCGCGCTCGCCCGGGCCGCCGCCGGGGGGGATCCGGCCATCACGGCCCCTGCGGAAACGGCGGAACCGCCGGCTGCCCGGGCCGGCCGGGCACTCACCGTCCTGGTGGCGGAGGACACAGCCTTCAACCAGAAATTCATTTTGCGGCTGCTCGAGCGCTGGGGGCACGTCGGCGTCCTGGCCGAAGACGGCCGCAAGGCGGTGGCGGCCTTCTCGGCCGGCCGTTTCGATATCGTGTTCATGGACGTGGCGATGCCGGAGGTGGACGGCTTGGAGGCGGCGCGCGCCATCCGCCGGTTGGAGGAGAGTCGCGGCGGCCGCACGCCGATCATCGCCATGACCGCTCACGCCATCAAGGGGGACCGCGAACGCTGCCTCGCGGCCGGGATGGATGACTACCTGCCCAAGCCGATCGATTCCGAAAAACTGCGGCAGATGATCAACCGCCTGGTACCGGACGCGGGCGGCCCGGCCGCGCCGGCGGAGGGCGGCGCACCCGCACGGACCGAGGATTTCCTCAAGGCGTTCGAGAACGACTGGGGGTTTTTCAAGGAAGTGGTGCAGGTCTTCTGCGCCGATTACCCGAACCATATGGCGGTTCTGCGCGGTGCCGCTGCGGCGGTGGATGCGCCGGCCTGCATGCGGGCGGCGCACTCCCTGAAGGGGATGCTGCGCAACTTCCAGGCCGAAGCGGCGGCCGAGAGAGCCTCCGTGCTGGAAAAGATGGGCCGCGCCGGGGACATGACCGGGGCCGGCCCCCTCATCGATGCGCTGGCCGAGGATCTGGACGCACTCGAAAAGGAGCTGCACCGTGTGCTGGCCCAGGCGCCGGCCGGTGGGCAAGAAACTGGCGTTTTGGAGCCGCCTGAAGTATGATGAAAAGGTTGAGGGTTAAAGGCACGGTGAAGCGAGTGCCTAAAGTGCGCTAAATTGCCTAAAGTGCCTAAAATTTGAAAAATGTAGTTTACCCGCTGACGGACGCCGACGGACGCTGACCTTTTGCCTGGCCGATCCGGCAGGCCAAAACCTGCAAGCCCTCCGGGCAGTTGCGAATGGTTCGTCATCGCGAAGCGATCGCATCTTTTAGCGCCGCAGGTCGCGGAGCTAAAAACGCATGCAGCAGAATGCGAAAGTCTTTGGTGGATTGATTATTTTATCCTTCCAACTTTAGGCATTTTAGGCAATTTAGTGCATTTTAGGCACTTCAATTTGCCGTCTGCGTGTGTCTGCGGCAAAAAAATAAATCAATCTCGAGCAACACCCAAACCCAACAAACCCAATGAACCCAACAAACCCAACAAACTCGACAAATCCGAAGAAAAAGATCCTCGTCGTCGATGATGACCGGGTGATTCTGACGTTCGCCGGCAAACTGCTCGAGCGGGAGGGTCACCAGGTTAGGACGGCCGCCGACGGCTTCGAGGCACTGAACGTGCTGTCGGATTTCATCCCGGACGTCATCTTTTTCGACTTGATCATGCCGAAAATCGACGGGGACAAGCTGGTCCAGATCATCCGCAGCATGCCCCGCTTGAAGGACAGCTTCCTCGTGATCGTCTCGGCCGTCGTGGCGGAAGTCGACTTCAATTTCCAGGCAACGGGGGCCGACTACTACATCGCCAAGGGCCCCTTCAGGGCCATGGGGGCGAACATCATCGCCGCCATCAAGGCCTCCGAGGCGCCCCGCGGTCTTGACATCCCCAAGCCGATGGTGGGACTCGAGCACGCCTCCACCCGGCAGTTAACCCGGGAGTTGCTCTCGCGCAACCGCCACCTGGAGACCATCCTCGAGAGCATGGCGGAGGGCATCCTCGAGGTGTACCTGGGCCGGATCGTTTACGCCAACTCCGCCGCCATCGCCATGCTCGGCATCCCCGCGCAACGGATGCTGACCGCGTATCCGCCCGACCTGTTCGAGGGTGCGATCCGGGAGCGGCTTGCGGCGCTTTTCGTCACCGAGCCGGGCCAACTGGCCGAGATCGGCGAGAACAACCCGCTCGAACTGAACGGTCGGCAGCTCCTCGCGAAGAAGCTGCCGGTCAAGGGCGACGAGTCCACGGTGATGCTGATGCTCACCGATATCACCGAGCGCAAGCGCCTGGAAATGCAGCTCCAGCACGTTCAGAAAATGGAGGCGATCGGCACCATCGCGGCCGGTGTTGCCCACAATTTCAGGAAAACCCTGACGGAGATCCTCGTCAACAGCCAGCTGATCCAGTTCAACCACAAGGGCGAGGCGCCCCTGCTGGAGGTCACCGAGCGTATCCACTCCTCGGTGAAACGGGGGGCCCGGCTCGTCGACGGCCTGCTGCATTTTTCGCGCAAGCAGATCAGCAAGGAATTCAAAGCTGTGGACCTCGTGCGCGTCATCCGGGAAACCGAACAGATCATCCGCAACTCCTTCAGCGCCAAGGTCGAGATTCGCACGGCGCTGCCCGACGCGCTGTGGATCATGGGGGACTCCCCGGGGTTGAGCCAGGTCATCATGAACCTGTGCACGAACGCCCGGGACGCCATGCCGGACGGCGGTCTCCTCACCATCGAGGCCCGGCGCGAAGAGTTCCGGGCGCTGGTGCTGGTGTCGGACACGGGCGCGGGCATGGACCGCGAGACACTGGAAAAATGTTTCGACCCGTTTTTCACCACCAAACCGATCGGCCAGGGCACGGGTCTGGGGCTTTCCACGGCTTACGGGATTATCAAGGGCCACGACGGCACGATCAGCGTCGAGTCGAAGCCGGAGGCGGGGGCCACCTTCCGGCTGCAGTTCCCGCTGGCCGTGCCGGAGGAACCCCTATCCGCGGCTGAACTCCGGACATTGATCCATGGCCGCGGGCAGCGCATCCTGGTCGTCGACGACGAAGCGGAGATCAACTGGGCGATGCAAGGCCTTCTGAAAAGCCTCAACTACCGGCCGGTGCTCGCCGAAAACGGCCAAGATGCCGTCCGGCTATACTCCGATCTTCGGCCCGCGCTGGTGTTGCTCGACGTGAACATGCCGGGGATGGACGGACTGGAATGCGCCCGCCGCATCCTCGCGATCGACCCGGCAGCAAATATTGCGATCCTCTCCGGCTACGGGCCTTCCCTTCCGGAGATGCCGGAGCTGCTCAAAGGCTACCTCACCAAGCCGGTCGGCATTACCGAACTCAGCCACTTTCTGGCGAAAACTCTTTCACCGGCGGTGTAATAGATAGTGAATCACTGTCACTACTCAGGCAGGGATGGTTCAAGGGTTCGGGGTTCAGGAAAGAAGCAGGGGCCTGATCGCCGCCGGCCCCAACCGTCCGTGCGGGAGGATAGTGAGAACTATGGCGCCTTCTCTCGTTGATTGCCTGAACCCTGAACCCCGATACCTGAGTGGTTACCCACTTTTTCATACCAGGAGACGTACGAATGAGACGTTCTGCACTGCTGATGGGGATAGGTTTGGTCGCACTTCTGGCTTTCGCCGGGTGCTCGTCCAAGGAGGACAAGAAGCAGTCCTTCTTCACCCATGGCAAGGAGTACTTCGACAAGGGCGAGTTCAAGTCAGCCAAGATCGAACTCAAGAACGCCATCCAGATTGACCCGAAGTTCGCTCAGGCCCACATGCTGCTGGCCGAGACGAGCCTGAAGCTGGGCGAGGCCCAGGAGGCCTTCCGGGCATACTCCACGGTGGCCGAGCTCGACCCTGCCAACAGCGAGGCCCAGCTCAAGCTTGCCACCTTCCTGCTGCTGGCTCAGAAATACGACGAGGCGCGGACACGGGTGGACGGGATCCTGGCGCGCGAGCCGAACAACGTCGAGGCGCTGCTGCTCCTGGCCACGCTGCTCGACCACGGCAAGGACCTCTTCGAGGCCGGCAACGTTTTCCGCAAGGCGATCGACTTAAACGGCAAGGAAGCCCGGGCCTACCTCGGCCTGGCGCGGGTGCTGGCCCAGCAGGGCCGTCCGGACGAGGCCGAGCGGGTGCTCCTGCAGACGCTGGTCATCGATCCCGCGTCCGTCAAGAACCGCATGGCGGTCTTCAGCTTCTACGTAAGCCAGCGCAACTATGATAAGGCCGAGGAGCAGATCAAGCGAGCGGTGGCCGACAACCCCGGCGAGGTGGACCTGCTCATCACGCTGGGCAACTTCTACCTGGGCATGCAGAAAATCGAACCGGCCGAGGCCGCTTACCGCAAGGCGGCCGAGGCCGATCCGAAGAGCGCCAAGCCTTGCATGGTGCTGGCCGGTTTCTACGGGGCCATCGGTCAGAAGCACAAATCCTTCGAGATGTACCAGAAGGCCCGCGAGCTTGAACCCGAGAACCTCAACATAGCTAACGCCATCACACAGTATTACCTCTCCCAGGGCAATATCGCCGAGGCGGAGAAGGAGAACGCCCAAGTTCTTGAAAAGCGGCCCAAGTACTTCCCGGCGCGGATGCTGCAAAGCGAGCTGTTGATCGCCAAGCGGGATTTCGGGCCGGCCGTCGAGCTGCTCAATCAGCTGATCCAGGAGGAGCCCACGTCCGCCCGGGCCCATTACTTCAAGGGCCTGGCGCACTTTGGACAGGGGGACGTCCGCCTGGCCCAGGCCGCCGTCGGCAAGTCGCTCGAGCTCGAAGCCCGCAACACCCGGGCGCACCTGCTGCTGGCCGAGATCTACCTGCGGGAGCGTGATTCCGTCCGGGCCCGCAACGAGGTGGAGGCGGCGCTCAAGATCGAACCCCAGAACTACCAGGCGCAGATGATGCTCGGCAACATTTTCCTTGGCCAACAAAAATACGCGGAGGCTCAGGCCGCCTACGATGCCCTCGTGCGGGCCGAGCCGAAGAACCCCGCCGGGTATTTCCGGCTGGGCAGTCTGCAGCAGGCCCGCAAAGAGTACGAGCAGGCGCTGGCGAGCTACGATAAGGCGCTCGCCCTGAATCCCAACCTGCTCGATGTCTTCAGCAGCCTCATCCAGGTTTACGTCGAGCAGAAAAAGATCGATCAAGCCTTCGAGAGATGCGACCGGCAGCTTAAGCAGGTGGAGGGCACACCGGCTGCAGCCGGTGTCATCCACAACCTGAAGGGCGGTCTGTACCTGTCCAAGGGGGATGCCGCCGCCGCCGAGGGATCCTTCCGCACGGCCATCCAGGAAAACCCGAATCTGTCCGCGCCCTACTACGCGCTGGCCGGCATCTACCTGCGGGAGAAGAAGTCCGAGCAGGCCCTGGAGCAGTTCCAGCAGCTGCTCGCGGTCAACCCGAAGCAGGCCGGCCCGCACATGATGATCGGGGTGATCTACGATTCCCAGAAGAAGTTCGACCTCTCCGAGAAGCACTACCGCGCCTGCCTGGAGGCCGACCCGACGTTCTCCCCCGCGGCCAACAACCTGGCCTACATCCTGGCCGAGGGCGGCCGCGACCTGAACGAGGCCCTGAAATACGCCCAGGCCGCCAAGGCGGCCCTGCCCGAGGATGCGAGCGTGGCCGACACCCTCGGGTGGGTTTACTACAAGAAGGAGCTTTACGACTTGGCCATCGCCGAGTTCAAGGCCGGCCTCGCCAAGGCGCCCGAGAACCCGACGATATTGTATCACCTCGGCCTGGCCTATGCGAAGAAGGGCGAAACAGACAAGGCGCGAGCCGAGCTGGAGCGGGCCCTCAGGCTCAGCGAAAAATTCGACGGCGCCGACGAAGCGAAGAAGACGTTGGCGGAAATAAAATAGAGAGATAGGGAAATGCCTATAATGCGCTAAAATGCCTTAAATGCCTAAAATTAAAAAGGTGAAAGGCAATTGCAAAAATTTCAGAATTTTGTGTGCGTGGTTTTTGAAATTATAGGCAATATGGTACTATAGGCATTTTAGGCATTCAACGATGCGTTTCTTCTCCATCAAAATCCTTGTTCTCTGCATCCTGATGCCGCCGGTGCTGTACCTGCTGACGGTGATGGTCCTGGAGCGGCAGGGCGAGGAGCGGCTCAAGCGGCAGATCGAGGAGGTCTACACCGGCGACCCCCAACGGTTGCTCGACGGCAGCCTGCGACTGGAGAATGCGCTCGCGGCCAACATCAACCGCTACCTCGCCGCGAGCTTTCTCGTCCGGCACGGGTTTGCGGTGCGCGTCAGTGTCACGACCCGCGCCGGCAAGCTTCTTTACCCCTCCGCGCTCGATCCGCCGGAGCCCGGCCTCACCGGCCCCGACCCGCAGAAGGTGGCCGTCGAAAACTTCGCGCTGCTGAGCGATGGGCTGACGGTGCACGTGGAGGCGCGCCTCGAGCACAACCGCCTCATCTCCAATGTCGTCCTCGGAGGCTACGTGCTGGCGGCTCTCGCCGTTCTGCTGCTGCACTACCGCGCGGCCGGCCGCCTGATGAGCCGGGTGGAGCGCGAGCGGCGCGGCGAGCTCGACCGTTTGTCCCAGCGCGAGCGGCAGAGCGCTGCCCGGCTCTCCGAGCTGCAGTCGGAGCGCGAGCGGCTGCGGGCGGAGTTCGAGCGCCTGAAGAGTGCGATGGAAGGCGAGCGTGCCCGCGCGGAGCGCAACGAGGACGACCTGATTGCCGAGATCGAGTCCCTGGAAAAGAAGCTCAACGAGAATCTCGGGGACCAGAGCGTGCGGGAGGAGGAGATCCGATCCCTGAGCGAGAAAATCGCCCTGCTCGAAAAGGAGCAGCGCCGGGAGGACCGGGGCCGCCAGAAGGCCGCCGCCGTCATCGAGAAGCGCTTCGCGACCCTTTACAAGAGCATCCTGATCAACGCGCGCGCGCTGGACGGTTTCCTGGACCTCAACGAGGATCTGCGCCTCAAGGCGGAGGAGGTCATCCACCAACTCAACGCCAATTCCGATCTCGTTGCGGTCAAGCGCAAGGTGTTCGGTAAGAAGAACCGCGAGACGGTCCTCGAGGTGGTCTTCGCCTACAAGGGCCGGCTTTACTTCCGGAAGCGGGAGGACCGGCGGGTGGAGGTCGTCGCCATCGGCACCAAGAACACGCAGGAGCGGGAGCTGGAGTTTATCTCGAGTCTTTGAGTCTATTGAGTCTATTGGGTCTATTGAGTCTATTGAATTGCGGACCCGGTGGGTTCTCTCTGCGCCTTGTCGCTTGACGCAATAGACTCAACGACTCTTTTTTGCCAGCAACTCTTTCACATGCCGGTCGAGGTCGTTCAGCTCGAAGGGCTTGTCGAGCACCAGGTCGGCCGCGGCTTCCGTCGCCAGCGCGCCGGGGTGCTCGCCCCAGCCGGTGATGGCAATGACCGGGATCCCCGGGTATTTCTTCTTGATGATGGAGATCACGCCCACCCCGCTTATTTCCGGCATCACCAGGTCGGTGATCACGAGATCGATGTCTTTTTCGTTTTGTTCGAACATTTTGAGGCCATCAAGACCGTTGAAGGCCGTCAGCACCTCGTAACTCTGGCCGAAAAAACTTTTCAACCCGGCAACAGTCTCTTTGCTGTCGTCGATCACCAGCAAACGGTATTTTTTAGTCATTCGCACCTCGAATCGCAATTGGGGTTGAAGTGCCGTGGCGCCCGCCGGCACCAGCCGGCAAGGCACCTGTCAGAGCCGTTTGTTCGTTAATGGAATATGCTACTCTTTTACAACCTTCGAATCAAGTCATTTTGGCAACGACAAAGACTTTGTCCTTGCAATCTGTACTTTTTTCTATAAAATTATGAAATTAAACTCTCATGGAACAGGTAATCGTCACTTGGCTTCAATTACGCTTCAGCCCTTGATCGGGGTCAACCCTCTCGCCATTGCAGGCGCAGCACGGTAG
>DATITS010000107.1:0-6240 GCA_035467535.1 Desulfobacterales bacterium | reverse complement strand
GGAGCTCGAGGAGCCCCTCTACAGCTGCCTGCTCTGCGGTGCCTGCACGAGCAACTGCTTCCCCGCGATCCCCACCGCGGAGCTGGTCACCACGGCGCGCTCCGAGTACCTCGAAAAAGTCGGTCGCAAATCCATTCACCGCCTGCTGTTCGACAAGCTGCTGCCCTACCCCCGGCGGCTGCACCTGGCCGCCCGGGCCGCAGCTCTTGGCAAAAACAGCGGCATGAGCGAGCTGGCCCGGGCACTGGGGTTGCTGCGCATTTTCGGCCGCGATTTATCCCGGGCGGAGGCGATTGTCGACCGGCTGCCGGCGCAGCCGTTCCGGGCGCGCTTCAAGCCCGGGGTCTTCGACGGGCAGGGGCGCAGCCTGCGTGTAGCATATTTTGTGGGCTGCGGCGTCGACGTGGTCAGCCACGCGGCCGGTGAGGCGACACTCGCCCTGTTGCGGCGCTTCAGCCGGAGCGTCTACGTGCTCAACAACAATTGCTGCGGTCTTCCCGCGTGGTCCTACGGGGATCTCGCGGCCGCGCGCAGGCTGGCAGGCAAGAACCTGCCGGTGCTCAAAACCGAAAGCGTAGACGCCATCGTCACGGACTGTTCGAGCTGCACCGGCTTCATCAAGAAATACCCGCGCCTGTTTTCCGAAGACGATCCGCTGCGCAGGGCCGCCACAGCCGTGGCCGACAAGGCCAGAGACGTCTCGGAGTGGCTCGCCACCGAAGTCATCCCCTCTTCCAAATCGCTGGAGGGCAAACGCGTAACGTTCCACGACCCCTGCCACGCTTCGCGCGGTCAAGGCTTGGTGAAACAGCCAAGAGAGCTGCTGCGCCGGATGCCGGGCGCGGAGTTCGTCGAACTGCCGGAAGCGGATTGGTGCTGCGGAGGCGCTGGGTCCTATGCATTGTCGCACTACGACCTCGCCATGCAGGTCCTGGACCGCAAGATGGAAAACCTGAAAAAGACCGCTGCGCAGGTGCTCGTGACCACCTGCCCGGCCTGCATTATCCAACTATCGTACGGCGTGCGGCGGCATGGGCTCGGGGTCGATGTCAAGCATCTGACCGAGGTGCTATAGAAGAGATCATGCCCCCGGAGAATCCGGGGGCATGATCTCTTCTAATCAGGGTGTTGAACCGCAAAAGCCGCACCTCAGGCCGTGATCCGGCGTTGCGCGGCTATTGTAAGATAATCTGCTACTGTTAAAAACAATGTCGCGGCGTTCTCTCGCCGCGACATTGTTTTTATGGGATTCGATTCTACAAGAAAACTGTTGACAATATCACCCGCCTTCAATTATTTATTTCCAACATTCGGAATTAATTTCCATATAGTGGAAATACTGGAAGCGCACTACGCGGGAGCCGCCCTTAAACCATGACCCAGGAAACCTCTCTGGATAAGGCGTTGAACGTTCTGGAAATGATTGCCCAGGCAGGGGACATCCGGCTAAGCACACTGGCGGAGGCAACCGGCTATCCCCCGGCCACCCTCCACCGGATTCTGAAGGTGTTGGTGAGACGGCGGTATGTCAGGCAGGACTCCGCGACCCGGAAGTACTTGCTCAGCCTGAAGTGCCTGGAGATCTCCTCCCGGGTCAAGGATAATTTAGAGATCATCGCGGCGGCCAGACCGGTCATGCAGAAACTGATGGAAAGGGCCGGAGAAACGGTCAACCTGGTGTGTTTTGAAGACATGGAGGCCGTCTACGTCGACCAGATCTCCAACACCAAGTCTCTCCTGCGCATGTTTACCCGGGTGGGGGCTCGGGTCCCTCTCCACAGCTCAGGCGTGGGCAAGGCCTTTCTCGCCGGCCGCCCGCCGGCGGAGGTCCTCGATTACTTCAGAAGCGCAAAAAAAGTGCGCTACACGGAAAACAGCCTGGTGAAGGAAGACGAGTTCGTACGGGACTTAGAGGAGACCCGCACGCGAGGATACGCCGTGGATCGGGAAGAGTTCGAAGACGGTGTCGGCTGTATTGCGGTGGTCATCACCCAAAAGGGCGAAGTAGCAGGTGCCATGAGCATCTCGGGGCCGAGTTCCAGGCTTTTCGGGGCGAGCACCGCCCAACTGGCCGCCGAAGTCGTCCGCAGCGCCGCCGTCGTCTCACAGTGTCTTTCAGGGCGTTGAACGCAGCGCCTATCACCCATTCTCATCTCATACCCACAGGGAAAGGAGCCTATTATGCCTAAAATGACGGCAACGGATACGGCAGTATCGATCCTTTACGACGAGGGAGTCCGCCACATTTTCGGAATACCCGGGGCCGGGATTCTGCCATTTTACAAGTCGATGAAGAACCACGGCAAGATCAAGCACATGGTAGCCCGGCACGAGGAAGGGGCCATCCACATGGCCGACGGCTACGCCCGGGCGATCAACACCGTGGGCGTGTGCGCCGCCACCTCCGGACCCGGTGCATCCAATTTCGTGACAGGCCTTTACACCGCCCAGGTGGACTCCATACCGGTCCTGGCCATCACCGGCCAGAACGTGCGGGCGCAGCTTGGGCGCGAAGCTTTCCAGGCCGTGGATATCGCCGAGATCTGCAAGCCCATCACCAAGAAAACCTACTGCATCAAGGAACCCGCCATGGTGCCGTGGGTTTTCCGGGAGGCCTTCCGAATCATGCGCGAGGGGCGGCCGGGGCCGGTGCTGATCGACCTGCCGCTCGACGTGCAGAAAGGCGAGATCATTTACGACCCGGAGGCGGACGCATCGCTCGCCTTTCAGACCCAGGGTCCCAACCCGGCCGCGATCCGCAAGGCCATCGACCTGGTGCTGGCGGCCAAGCAGCCGGCCCTGCTCCTGGGCGGGGGGGTTATTATCGCCGAGGCCTGCGATCTCTTCGTGCAGTTGGCGGAATACCTCCAGACCCCGGTGGTGACCACCTACATGGGCAAGAGCGGCATCCCCTACTCCCATCCCCTGGCGGCCGGCCATGTCGGCATCCAGTGCAACACCCGCTCCGGCAACAAGACCTTCCTGGAGTCGGATCTCGTGCTCGCCGTAGGGGTGCGTTTCAATGACCGCCACACCGGGGATGTCGCGACCTACACGGCCAACCGCAAGTTCATCCATATCGACATCGACCCGGGCCAGCTTGGAAAGAATATCATGCCCGATCTGGGCATCGTTTCCGATGCGAAAAAAGCGCTTTCCGCCCTTCTCGAAGAGGTCAAGAAGCGCCGGCCGGCCGCCAAGCCCTCCCCGTGGGCGGCGGCCATCCCCGAGGTCAAGGCCTCGTTGAAGCGCAAGACGGACTACGACAATATCCCCATCAAGGCCCCCCGGGTGTACCGGGAGATCAACGAGTTCTTCGGTCCGGAGACCGTCTTCGTGACCTGCATCGGCCTCAACCAGATCTGGTCCGGCCAGATGCAGGAAATTGAAAAGCCCCGCCACTACCTGGACTGCGGCGGCGCCGGACCCCTGGGATGGGACCTGCCGGCCGCCATCGGGGTCAAGGTCGCCCGTCCGGACAAGCAGGTGGTGCAGGTGGTGGGCGATTTCGGGTTCCAGTTCTGCATGGAGGAACTGCCGGTTGCGGTGATGTACAACGTGCCCTTCATCATCCTGGTCCTCAACAACGGGTATCTGGGCCTCATCCGGCAGGCTGAAAAGTACGTCTACGAAATGGAATGCGAAGTGGAGATCTGGTATGACGGTGTCAACGAGGGCCGCGGTTTCGACTTCGTGAAATTCGCCGAGGCCTGCGGCGCCAAGGGCGAACGGGTCACCGACCCCGGTCAGTTGAAAGCCGCCTTCAAACGCGCGCAGGAATCCGGCAGCCCCTACGTCATCGACATCGTCCTGGAGAAATCAACCGATTGCTCCATGGGGGCTTCCATCGCGAGCATCCGCGAATTCGAATAGCAGGGGGTTGAAAAAGCCTGGGAGTCGTTTGACGTCCCAGGCTTTTTTATTTGGGTGCAGCCGGCGTCAAGGTATTGAGACGGACATGCCAGCCGTTTCCTCCCGGAGCGCTCCCGGCGATGGTGACATTCTGCTGGACATGCGCTATAAGTGATAGGTCATAGGTTCAGAAAACCGTCTCATTATTTGACCGGCAGTCAGGCTTGCCGATTACCGGCATGACACAAACAGGAGCTGAAGAATGAAACCTACCGATCTGCGGGGAATTTTTCCACCCATCCCGACTCCGTTCGTGGATGGCAAAGTGGCCTGCGACAAGCTTGCCGCCAACATCGAAAAGTGGAACAAAACCGGGCTTTCGGGTTATGTGGCCTTTGGTTCGAACGGCGAGTACATCTACCTGGACGACGAGGAAAAGCTTGAGGTCGTCAAGACCGTGGTCCAGTCCGCGGGCTCCGGTAAAAAAATCATCGCCGGCACGGGCTGCGAGTCGACCTGGCAGACCATCAAGCTCACCAACGCCTGCGCCAGGCTCGGCGCCCATGCCGCGCTGGTGGTGACGCCATTCTATTACGGCGGCCGCATGAACGAAGCCGCCCTCCTGCAGCACTACACGGCCGTTGCCGACCAGAGCGACATCCCCATCCTGATCTACAATGTGACCAAGTTCACGCACATCAGCGTCAGCGTCGGCCTGGTGGCAAAGCTTTCGCAACACCCCAACATCATCGGGATCAAGGACAGTTCCGGCAATGTGAGCTTCCTGGGCGAGGTCGTCAACGCCGTCGCCGAGGATTTCAGCGTCCTGGTCGGCACCGCCGGCGCGCTGTTCGGAGCCCTCACCCTGGGATGCGTGGGCGGGGTGCTCGCTCTGGCCAACGTGGCGCCGAAGGCCTGCGTGCGGATTCTCAACCTGGTGAAAAAGGGGGAGATCGAAGCCGCAAGCAAGCTGCAGATCAAGATGCTTCCCGTGAACACCGCCGTCACGGCCACCTACGGTGTTCCGGGGCTGAAGGTGGCCCTGGATATGCTGGGCTATTTCGGCGGCGATCCCCGGCCGCCGCTCTTGCCGGCGACCGAAAAGGAACGATCCGAACTGCGGGACATTCTGAAAACGGCCGACCTGCTTTCTTAAAGGCGAAACCCAATGCGCAAAACCACGTTGCTCGTTCTGGCATCCGTTCTGATTTTGGCAAGCGGCTGCATCGCGCCGCGGATCAAACTCTTCCCGAGCCAGGCGGACCCGCTCGTAGAGTCCACCCTCGAGGGCAAGACGGATGAAAAAATCCTCGTGATCCCCATCCGGGGGGTCATCTCGGACACCCCCGAGGAGGGGTTGCTGCGGGCCAAACCGAGTGTGGTCCAGGAGGTGGTCTCCCACCTGCGCAAGGCCGCCCAGGACAAAATGATCAAGGCGGTCGTCCTGCAGCTCGACTCCCCCGGCGGCTCGGTGACCGCAAGCGACATCCTCTATCACGAGATCGTGCGTTTCAAGGAGACCACCGGACGGCCCGTGGTCGCCACCCTGATGGATGTCGCCGCCTCCGGGGCGTATTACATCGCGCTGCCCGCCGACCGGATCGTTGCGCACCCGACCACCGTCACGGGCTCGGTCGGGGTCATCTTCATCCGGCCGAAGGTGTCCGGGCTGCTGGACAAGATCGGGGTCGCGGTGGAGGTGAGCAAATCCGGCGTGAACAAGGACAGCGGCTCCCCCTTCCGGGCCACCACCGCGGAGGAGGAGCAGATGTTCCAGGCCATGACCGATCAGCTGGGCAAGCGCTTCATCGAACTGGTGGCCCGGCACCGCCACCTCGACCCGGCCGCCGCGAGCGAGGTGGCCACAGCGCGGATCTTTTTGGCGGACCAGGCCCTGAGCCTGAAGCTGGTGGACAGCATCGGTTACATGTCGGACGGTCTGAAGGAAGCGCGCACGCTTACAAACTTGCCGGAGGATGCCCGGGTCGTCGTCTACCGCCGCCTCGTATACCCGAACGACAACATCTACAACCCGGTCACCTCCTACGAAGGCAACCGGCCGGCCGCCCTGGTGGACGTGGGGCTGTCGCGCTTGCTGCCGTCATTCCAGACCGGCTTTTACTACCTGTGGCATCCGGCGGTTCAATAAGAACAGACAGACTCGGAGGCGCCACCCTCGGTGTCACTTCGAGATATCGCCCAGGATCGATTTCGGCGGATGGCCGTTGCCGCCGATGATTTTTTCGATCTGCTGCGTCAGCTGGATGCGCTCCACGATCCGGGCGAGCGCCTCGACGCTTTTCTTTAGCCGCTCCATGCTGGATGTCATCTCGACGAAACGCTGCCGCTCCTCGTGGGTGAAGCCTTCCAGGGCGGCAATCGCAAACG
>DATITS010000106.1:0-12800 GCA_035467535.1 Desulfobacterales bacterium | reverse complement strand
CCGGCAGCGATGACCCCCAGCGTGAAGAGAAGCTTAGTCATGGGCGGAACTCATACCCCGATACCGGAGGCGATGTAAAGCGCGGTGGATTGCGTGTGCGCAAAGCCCTTGCCGCCGCAGACAGACGCCCCTTGACCCAGTTGATTCTTCGGCAACACCGGGGCTGAACCCGTTCGTTTTCGAATTCGTGTGTTGACAAACCCGGGGGGAACAAATTAGGAGTAAAGGTCCGAACCAGGGTCGAGCCGGCTTTCATTCCATCGCGGATGGAGCCCACTCCGCCGAGGCAGCCCCGGCTACAAAGGCCGTCAGCCGCGCCCGCTGATAACTCACCGTTGAGGCAATGACATGAAAAAACGGATCGCGCCCCGCAAGACCATCATCGCCGTGGCACCCGTCGGCCGCAGCACGCAACCGCCGGCCATCAACCCCCGCACGCCGAAGCAGGTGGCCGACGAGGTCATCCGCTGCGCCCGGGCCGGCGCCTCAATGGTGCACCTGCACGTGCGCGACGCCAAGGGGGTCCAGACCGAGGACGTCGGTGTGTATTCAGAGACCCTCGATCGGATCCGCACATCTTCGGACATCGTCATCCAGGGATCCACCGGCGGCTTGACCACCTTGACGCTTGAGCAGCGCTGTGTGGCGCTCAACGATCCGCGCACCGAGGTGGCCTCGCTCAACATGGGCTCGGTCAACTTCGGCGAGGACGTCTACATCAACCGCCTGCCGGACATCCGCTACTGGGCCAAACGCATGCGCCAGACGAAAACCATACCCGAAATGGAGATCTTCGACTCCGGCATGCTGCCAGCCGCACGGGCGCTGGTCGCAGAAGGCGCTATCAAACCGCCCTACTCGATCTGCTTTGCCCTGGGTTTTCCCTGGACGCTCGCCCCCGACCCCAAAAGCCTTTTCTTCATGACCGCCATGATGAAGGAGACGGTGCCCTGGGGCGTCATCCACGACGGCATGACCGATTTCACGCTGCTCGCCACCGCCATCGGGTTGGGAGCATCATTGGTGCGGGTGGGATTCGAAGACAGCAGTTTCTGGGCACCCGGCCAGGCGGTCAAACGCAACGTGGAACTGGTGCAAAAGCTCGCTCAACTCGTCCGCCTTTTGGGTTGCGAAGTGGCTACACCCGACGAGGCCAGGGCCATCTTGGCAGGGCGTTGAAAAACAAGCATCGGGCCGTCAGCCAAGGCGGTCATAAGCTTGAAGCCTGAAGCTGGAAGCTCGAGGCGCAAGGAAAACAAATACCATCACGTTCGCTTCCAGCCTCTCGCCTCAAGCATCCAGCAGTTGCAGTGAGCATTTACCAGAACCAGTTGAATAGAGATGCGGACCGTACTATAAGCCGGCAGGAGGCCGGAAATGCATTGGGTTCGCGCAGCGAATGACGGCGAACCGGTTTTCCGCCCACGGGCATGGAAACGCGACTTTGGTTAGAAGTGGTTTCATAACCCCGCCTGACACCCGACGGCGGCGTTGCAGACCTCTCGAACCGCGAAAGCGAGCGCAATCCCCGCCGCTTGCGGCGGGGATTGCGAGCGAATCATTATATGACCGCATTCCTTACGGTCGAAGCTTCCCTGCAGCTTGCTGCAGGGAAGCTTCAAATGCTCACATACTGGCGTGGTTGCTGCGCTTTCGAATCGGCCTGCGCCTTGCCCTCAGGCGTGATCCGAGGTTGTGAAACCACTTCTAAGACTTAAGGAGGAGATTTCATGAATTTTTCAGACATGGACATAACCGATTGGATCATCCGAGCTTCAATCTTCGGCGTGCTGGCGTGTGTCGTGATCGGCACCCTGCAGAATTTGGTCGGGGCAATCAGAGACAGGAACCAGATAAAATAGTGCCGGGCCCGCCTATTTCCTGGCCCCGGTTGGTGCAATGCCTCTCCGGGGAGGCCGGCCGGCTGCGGGAATGACATCGAAATCATCTCTCTAAATCTCCGTCCAGCATGAATTCAAAAAGCACGGCAATCAAGGTGTGGAGGGCCTGGCGCTGGGCCATCCTCTTTGCGAGTATCGGGATCGTTGCCGGCTTGGGGGCGGTGGCCTTTAACTATCTCACCCAGATAGGCTCGCATGCGTTTCTGGACTGGATGGCCGGCTATCGCCCTCCGTCGCCGCCCGGCGAAGGTGCCTTATTGCCTCCCACCCAAACGCCGTTCAATCGCTGGGTCCTGCTGTTTCTGCCTGCCATCGGCGGGATTCTAAGCGGATGGCTCGTTTTTACCTTCGCCCCGGAAGCCGAGGGGCACGGGACGGACGCCGCCATCAAAGCCTACCATAGCGACGGCGGGGTCATCCGGCCGCGAGTGCCCTTGATCAAGATGGTGGCATCGACCATCACGCTGTCCAGCGGGGGGTCAGGGGGCCGCGAAGGTCCCATTGCTCAAATCGGGGCGGGTTTCGGCTCTTTTCTGGCCACCCGGCTGGGGCTGACGGCTGCGGAGCGCCGCGTTATGATGGCGGCTGGAATCGGCGCCGGAATCGGAAGCATCTTCCGCGCGCCGCTGGCGGGGGCTCTTTTTGCCGCCGAAGTGCTGTATCGTGATCCGGAGTTGGAATACGAGGTGATCATACCGTCGGGGGTGGCTTCGGTCATCGCCTATTGCATCTATTGCATGGTATTCGGCTGGGGCTCGCTTTTCGAATCTCCGGATTTTCTATTCCGCAACCCTTTGGAACTGGGGCTCTACGCGGTGCTCGCGCTCGTGCTCGTACTCCTCAGCGCGGTGTACGTCAAGTCGTTTTACGGAGTGGTCGCACTCTTTCACAAACTCAGGATCCCCAGGTATTTCAAACCCGCCCTTGGGGGGCTGTGCACGGGCGTCATCGGATTCTTCTGGCCCGAGACACTTTCCTTCGGGTACGGGTTCGTTCAACAGGCGTTCAATTTAGAAGCGACGGTTCCATTCCTGCTGATCCTCGCCATCGGGAAGATTTTCACCACTTCCTTTTCAATCGGGTCCGGCGGCAGCGGCGGCGTGTTCGGCCCCTCCATCGTCATCGGCGGCGCGATGGGCGGAGCCGTGGGTCTGGTGTTCCATCAGTGGATGCCGACGCTGGTGACGCAGCCGGGGGCCTTCGCGGTGGTGGGGATGGCCGGTTTTTTTACGGCGGTTTCCAACACCCCGATTTCCACCATCATCATTGTCAGCGAAATGACCGGCTCCTACCATTTGCTGCTGCCGAGCCTGCTCGTCTGCTCCATTACGTATATGATGTCACGGCCATGGACCATTTTTCAAAATCAGGTGAACCGCAGAGTCGACTCTCCGGCCCATGCGGGTGAGTTTTTCATCGACATCCTGCAGTCCATCAGGGTCAAGGACCTCATCGCCCAGGTACGCCACGTCAAGGCCATTCCGCAGGACATGTCTTTTCGGGAGTTTAGACAGTATTTTTCGGAAAGCGAGCAGCACTATTTTCCGGTAGTGGATCAACACGGCAAGCTGTCCAGCATATTTTCCATCAACGATGTGCGCGCGGTGCTGTTCTCGCCGGGAATCGGGCAGCTCGTCGTGATGAAAGACATCGGCACCTCGGACATCATCACCACAACGCCCTCCGAGGACCTCAACTCGGTTCTGCAAAAATTCACCGTCAAAAACATCGACAGCCTGCCCGTGGTGCACGACGACGACGCCCGTGAGTTGATCGGCATGCTGAACCGCAGGGAAGTGATCGCGTATTACAACCAGCGGGTTCAGGAAATGAAGGCGATGAAGTGATCGCCCATCAAAAGAGGGGTCTGCGCACACCCCGCTCAGGCGCAGGCCCCTTTCACATGCCTTCCCCCGCTTCGCGGCGCTGGCTGGCTGCGAGCGCGAATCAGGATTTGTCGCTCACGCGTCCTCAGCGGTCGCCGTGCTGACGGCCCCGCCTCTTTTCTTTCGGTGCTGGTAGGCCACACCCGCGGCCAGCAAGCCGATACCGGCCAGGTCCGTCACCGTTCCCGGATGGACCATCATCAGCCCGCCGGCGATAAACAAAATCCGCTCGACCCAGTTCATCGGCGCCACGAAATAACCGATCATGGCCGCACCGATCGCCGTCATTCCCACGCAGGACGTGATCAGCGTCTGAATTATCGCGTACCACGTCGTATTGATCCAGAGCATGGACGTGTTGTAGACGAAGATGTAGGGCGTCAAAAACGCCCCGATGGCCAGCTTGGTGGAAGTGACCCCGGTCCAGAAGGGATTGGATTTGGCGATACCCGAGCCGGCGTAAGCGGCCAGCGCCACGGGCGGGGTGATGTCGGCCACGATGCCGAAGTAGAAGACAAACATGTGGGACGCGAGCGGATGCACTCCCAGCTGGATCAGGGCGGGGGCCGCGATGGTGGAGGTGATGATGTAGTTGGCCGTGGTCGGGACCCCCATGCCGAGGATGAGCGAGGTGATCATGGTGAAGATCAGCGTCAACAGGAGGTTGCCGCCGGCCAGCTCCACCAGGCCGTTGCCCAGCTTGAGCCCCAGTCCGGTCAGGGTGATCGCGCCGATGATGATGCCGGCCGAGGCGCAGGCCAGCGCCACGCCGACGGCGTTGCGGGCGCCGAGTTCGAACCCGTCGGCGATTTGCCGGGGGCTCATGCGGGTTGACGCCTTCAAAGCACCCGCAATGATGCACGTCACCAGGCCCATGAGGGCGGCATAGAGCGGCGTGAACCCGATGGACAGAAAGATGATGATCGCAAACAGGGGGACGAACAGATGCCCCCGCTCCTTCATGACGTCCGTAAACCGGGGCAGCTCGTCGCGGCTCACCCCCCGCAAGTTGCAGCGCTTGGCCTCGAAGTGCACCTCCATGAACACCCCGAAGAAATAGAGACAGGCCGGGATGGCCGCCGCCTTGGCGATGTCGAGGTAGGGCACATTGAGAAACTCGGCCATGATGAAGGCCGCAGCCCCCATGATGGGCGGCATGATCTGACCGCCCGTGGAGGATGAGGCTTCCACCGCCGCGGCAAACTCGGGCCGGTAGCCCAGGCGCTTCATCATAGGGATGGTGAGGCTGCCGGATTCCACGGTGTTGGCCACCGAGCTTCCGGACACCGTTCCCTCCAGGGCGCTGGTGATGATCGCCATCTTGGCCGGGCCGCCGGAGGCCCAGCCGGCCACCGCGTTGGAGATGTCGATGAAGAGCTGCCCCAGCCCCGACTTTTCGCGGAACGAACCGAACAGGATGAACAGGTAGATGAACGTCGCCGCCACCCCTAACGGAATCCCAAGGATGCCCTCGGTGGTCAGATACATGTGGGAGGAGATGCGCTCCAACGAATATCCGCGGTGCGACATGAAGCCGGGAAAATAAGCCCCGAAATAGCAGAAGAACAGAAAAAATACCGCCAGGCAGACGATCGGAAGCCCCACCACCCGTCGCGCCGCCTCCAGGGTGAGCAGGATGCCCAATCCGCCGGCGATGTAATCCATGCGGGAATAATCCCCGCCGGCCTCCATGATGCGCATGTAGTTGATGGCCATGTACAACCCGATATAACAGGCAAAAATGGCCAACGCCCAGTTGTACCAATACAGGCGATTGTCCTCGTCTCCGGAACGGGCCGGGAACAGCAGATAGGTCAATGTAAAGGCATACGCCAGGTGGATGGATCGTTGCAGCTGGGCCGGGAGCAACCCGAAGGCGGCCGTGTACACCTGGAAAATCGACCACGAAACGCCGATGACATAGACGATCCAATGCGGCGCGCCGGTCAGCTTGCGGGCGCTGGCCTCCTTGTCGACCTTTCTTAAGATCTTCTCGATCTCTTCCTTGGATACGACCTCGACCCCTTCCATCTTGGTGGTGAGGGCACCGGACGGAACCGGACCTTTTTCTTTTTCGCTCATGGGATGCACCTGCCTTTGAGGAGGTCGAACAATCGAATTTTGCGAACACGCAAGGTTAAAGGCTTCCCCGGTTCCGCCAGGTCCGCAAGCCGGATCTCCCGGTCTTTGATATGCAGGGTGTGTTCGGCCACCCAGCCCACGCGGACGGTAATTTCCGGGACGGCCCGGTTGACGGTCCATTCCAGCCAGCCGTCCTTGGCAATGGTCAGCTTGCCTTCCGGGGTCGAAGCCTCCGGCATGCCGGCTCCGAAAGAGTCGAACCGGGACCTGACAATGACCAGATGGTTGTCTTCTGCCCGCAACGTGTCAAAAACGGGTCGCTTGTTAACGGAATGGACAAACGAAAGAACAAATTCTTCGCCGGCCCGGGCCCGGGCGCAAAACGCAACACGCCCGTCACGTCCGTCGACGATCTCAAGCGCGGGGATGAACGGCCAGAGCAGAAGTCCGGCAACCCCCGCGCCGACGACTACCAGGCCTGCAATCCGTCGACGGTGCATTCATTAATCGTCGCGAAATAGTATTGACCGAGAGCGGCCCCCTCTCCTTAATCCTCTCCCCCACTCCTGGGGGAGAGGGCAGGGTGAGGGGGTGCTCGCGTCAATACAAATATGCGACCCTTAATTTCTAAAGATGCGTGCGACCCTTCCGGCAGCAGTTGAAAGAATCAACCGGAAGGGTCGCGAGGTCCATAATTTTTCCGAACAAAAAACTTCTTCAAATAGAAAACCGCACAAGCGGCTTTCTACTTCATCATGCCTTTTTCCTTGTAGTACTTCACCGCACCCGGGTGGAAGGGAATGGACACGCCCTGCACTGCGGTCTGCAGCTTCAGTTCCTTGCCCTTGGCATGGGCAGCGGCCAGTTCGGGCTGATTTTCGAACAGGACTTTGGTCAGATTGTAGACCATGTCATCCTTGAGCTGGTTGCCCACGATGAGAACTGCGTTTACGGCTGCCGAAGACACATCTTCGGACTGGCCTTTGTAACTGTTGGCCGGGATTTTAACCGGTGCCAGGAACGTGTATTTCTGGGTCAGCTTCGCCAGGATGTCGGCGGAGATCGGCAGAATCCGGATGGAGTTCTGGTTGGCAACGTCCATGATGGCCGAGGTGGGAACCGCGCCGATCACGACAAAGGCGTCGATGTGCTTGTCTTTGAATGCCTCGGCACTCTCGGAGAAGGACAGGTACTGGCTATTGACGTCTTCTTTTTTCATGCCGTAGATGTCCAGCATCTGCCGGTAACAGGCTTCTGTGCCGCTTCCCGGTGCGCCCACACCCACCTTCTTGCCCTTCAGGTCGGCGAAAGACTTGATCGGGCCGTCGGCCGCAACCACCACCTGGATGACCTCAGGATAGATGACCGCGATTACGCTCATGCCTTTAAGCGGCTCCTTGAAAGCCTCCTTGGCATTGTATGCAAAATCCAGGGTGTCGGTCTGGACCAGGGCCAGCTCGACCTCTTTCTTGTTGATCAGCCGGACGTTCTCGGCCGAAGCCCCTGAGGTCTGGGCGGTGACGTTCATATCTTTGATCTTGGAGTTCCAAATCTTGGCCATGGCGCCGCCGAAGGGATAGTAGGTCCCGGCGGTGCCGCCGGTGGCGAGCACCAAGTTGTCGGCCGCCTGCACCGAGGCCGCCGCACCGATCAGAAACAGAACCGCCACACACATGCTGAACAGTCTTTTCATCGAGCACCTCCTTACGTTGTTTGTGGTTGTTGACTTTTCGAGCTTTGATTCCGCCTGCCACAGAGCCGAGTCCATACAAGAGGACGCAGTTTATGATAATAGGTTATGCGGTGTCAAGAAAAAGACCAGGCTGCTTCTGGGGTGTTGAAAAACAGCGCCTCGCGTCGCGATCCGGCGTTGTGCGGCTATTGTAGATGCGTTGTATGTCCGAAGATAGAAGGCTGGGAAGCTTGAAGCAAAACCTTTCATGCTTTTTTTTAGCCTCCTAGCGTTCCAGCCTCCAAGCCTCCAGCTTATAGTCGCCCTGGCTGACGGCTTCATGCTTGTTTTTCAACACCCTGCTACATATAGAAGATTTCTCTTTGCGGTTGACATCCGCAGGCGCGTTGTTAATTTGATTTTCAATCGATTGAGCAGGTTATGGGGATGTTATGGGTTTTGTCTTGCTCGAGGGGGGCCGTGAGTTCAACGCGGGGATGGCGGCCGCGGATAAGCGCGCCATGGCGGTCTGCGGCGGCCGGGCGCAGCCGGTTCGGATCATCCCGGCCGCGGCCGCGCCGGACGACAACCACGGCCGCGCCGCAGCGAACGGGGTCGGCTGGTTTCAGAGCCTCGGGGCCGCGGATGTTCGGGCGGTCGACGTCATCGACCGCGCTTCGGCCGACCGGCCCGACCTGGCAAGGGAGATCGAACGCGCCCGGCTCGTCTTTGTGCTGGGCGGCTTCACCCGTTACCTGGCGGAAACCCTGTCCGGAAGCCTGGCCTGGCAGGCGATGGTGAGCGCCCACCGCTCCGGTTCCGTCATCGCCGGCAGCAGTGCCGGGGCCATGGTGATGTGCGAACACTATTTCGACCCGACCTCCGGCAAGGTGTTGCCGGGTCTCAATCTTCTTCCGAACGTGTCTGTGCTGCCCCATCATGACACTTTCGGCAAAGACTGGGCGCCCCGACTGACCCGTCTATTACCAGGGAGGATTCTGATCGGGATCGATGAGGAGACCGGCCTGCTGAACGACGGCGAGGCCGGGCAATGGACGGTTTACGGCAAAGGCGCCGTGACCGTCTACGAACCGGGCGGCAAGAGCGTGTTGCAACATGGGAAACGGTTCGTGCTGCCGATTGCAGTCAGGGACCATTCCTGAAGATAGTTACCGATAAGGCCACAAGGACAAATACCCTTTGCGCCCTTCGCGTCTCTGCGGTGAGAATTCCTATATGCTTAGCGCACCATCGTATGTCTAAATGAAAATGACCTCATTCTTAATTCCGGAGGATGTTCGTTAAAATGTCCGCGAAAGGCAACATCGTCCTCATGGGCTCGGGCGAGCTCACCGGCACCATGGTGGAAGTTCACAAGGAGATGATCGGAAGGCTCGGCCCCGCCGCCCGGGCCGTGTTCCTGGACACGCCGGCCGGCTTCCAGCTGAACGCCGACCAGATTTCAGCCAAGGCCGGCGCGTATTTCCGGGACAAGGTCGGCCATCCCATGGCGTTGGCGTCCTACAAGTCCAAGACCCATGCCGCACTGTTCGGATCCGAAAAAGCCTTTATCGCACTCAAACAGGCCGACTTTGTTCTGATCGGGCCCGGCAGCCCCACCTACGCCGTGCGCCAGTGGGCCGGCACCCCCGTCACCGACATTCTGGCCCAGCGCATCGCCTCCGGCGGCTGCCTGGTGGCGGCAAGCGCCGCGGCCCTGACGGTGGGGCGTTTCACGCTGCCGGTGTACGAAATCTACAAGGTGGGTGAGGAGCCGCGCTGGGAAACCGGCATCGATATCATGAGCCGCTTCGGCCTCAACCTGGCCGTGGTCCCCCACTGGAACAACGCCGAGGGCGGCACCCACGACACCCGTTTCTGCTTCATGGGAGAGCCGCGTTTCAGGGCCCTCGAGACGCTGCTTCCGGACGATGTGGTCATCCTCGGACTCGAAGAACACACGGCCTGCATCATCGATCTGGCGCGAAGCGAGGTGCGCATCCGGGGGATCGGCAGCGTCGTCCTGCGCCGCGCCGGGTCGGAACGGGTGATCAAAAAAAACGAGACCGTGCCCCTGGATGTTCTCCGGGGCCAGTGGTTTGAGCCCTCTTCCCAGCGGACGGCCGGAGCGGTTCCCGACCGGCGCCCGCCGGCCGACGCCGGTTACGCCGGATCGTTCTGGGAAGAGGTTCACGCGCTCGAAAGCCGTTTTCAGGAGGGCCTCGACCGGGGCGACCCCGCGCACATGTCATCCGCGATCCTCGAGCTCGACCGCATTCTCTGGAAGGCCTCCCGCGATCTCGAAAGCGAGGAGCCCATCTCCCAGGCGCGGGAAATCCTGCGGGAGTGGATCGTCCTGATGGGAACCGCCATGGCCGCAGCTCCCCGCACCACGGCCGAGTGCCTCGGGCCGCTGGTGGAGGAATTGCTCGGCCTGCGCGACCATTTACGGGCCGAAAAGCGTTGGGCCGAAGCCGACATGCTGCGGGACTGCCTGCAGCGGGCCGACGTCGTCGTCGAGGACACGAACCGCGGCGCCCGCTGGCGGGTGGGTGAATGATGCGGCCGAGTGCTTCGACATCGGGCCGGGCATCCGGCGATTTCACGGTCAGCGCGGAGACATTTGAAAGCCTGCCCGACCCGCTTCAGGTGCCCGGAAACGAGCTGGAATGGGCATCCCCTTTCGTCCTGCCCGGCTGGCTGCGCGCATGGTGGGAGGTATTCGCCCCGCCGGCCGACCCCCTGATCCTTTCCGTGCGGGAAGGCGGCCGGCGGATCGGGATCGCCTTCCTCCAGCGGGAAGGCAGCTTGCTCCGGCTCATGGGGGGGGCGGATGTCTGCGATCACCTGGATGTCGTGGTGGACCCCCGGCGAAAAATGGAGTTCTGCAAAGCCCTCCTGGGTTATGTGAGCCGCGAGGGCGCAACCCGGATCGAACTCGGGCCGGTCCGGGCCGATTCGGCCGTCATGACGGGGCTGGTGCCGCTCGCCCGCGAAAGAGGGTGGCCGGTTGCGAGCGAAACCGAAGACGTCCTGTTCGAGACCGACCTGCCGCCCTCCTGGGAGGGGTACCTGCAGCTCTTGTCCGGCAAGCAGCGCCACGAGGTCCGACGCAAGCTCAGGCGGCTGGAGCAAAGTGCGACGTTTGCGTTTCGACGGGTGGGCGGCCGCGGGGAGATCGACGCCGGCATGGAAGATTTTCTGAGGCTTTTCCGCATGAACCGCGCCGACAAGGCCGAATTCATGACCGCTCGCATGGAAGCCTTCTTCCGGGCGCTGGCACGGCGGGTGCCGGCAACCCGCCTGGGATTTCTGGATGTTGACGGAGCTGCCGCCGCCGCTGTAATGTGCTTTGACCACGGCGCGACGCGCTACCTCTACAACAGCGCCTTTGACGCCGGGCGGGGTTCTTTGAGTGTCGGCATCCTCTGTAAGATCCTGAGCATCCAGGATGCCATCGTTCGCGGTTTGGCAAAGTACGATTTTCTGAAGGGAAACGAAACCTACAAACGACAGCTCGGCGGCAGGGCCGTACCGGTTTACCATTGCCGGATCGACTTGACATGAAAGGAAACGACGGCGTGCGTTCGGCACCTTCCTCCATCGCCATGATTAGTGTCCACTCGAGCCCGATCGGCCGGCTCGGCACCCAGGACACCGGCGGGATGAGCGTCTACATCCGGGAACTGGCGCGGGCACTCGGCAACCGCGGCCACCGGGTGGACATCTTCACCCGCACCGCCGACGGTGCGCAGCCGGGACAGGGGATCGTCCTGTCCGAGAACGTGCGGCTGATCCACCTGGGTCTGGGGACCAGCGACGATGCTCCAAAAACAGAGCTGGCCCCGCACCTGCCATCCTTTTTCAGGGCGCTGGAGGAGTTCCGCGGCCGCGAGGGCATCGATTACGATGTCGTCCACAGCCATTACTGGCTATCCGGGCAGGTGGGGGCCCAGGCCCGGCAGGCGTGGGCCGTCCCCCACGTCACCACCTTTCACACCCTGGGCGCCGTGAAGAACCTGCTGTGCGCAAACGCCTCCGAGTCCGAAACCCGCATCGCCGCCGAACAGCGCCTGGTCGAGTCCTGCGACCGGATCCTGGTCACCTCCCGGCGGGAGATGCAGCATCTGCGCCGCCACTACGGCGCCGCGGTCGACAAGCTGGCGCTCGTGCCCTGCGGGGTGAATCTGGCGCTGTTCCGCCCGGTTGCGAAACCGGCCGCACGGCGGCGCATCGGTGTGGCGCTGCAGGACCGGCTGGTCTTGTATGTCGGACGCTTCGCACCCGAAAAGGGCCTGGACCGGCTGCTCGCCGCTGTCGCCTGCTTGAAACATGAGCCGAATCTGCGGGTAATGATCGTCGGCGGGGACGGCGAGGAAGACCCCGCCCATCGGCGCATGCGGCAAGTGTGCCGCGATAACGGCATCGAGAAGCAGGTGAGCTTCGCGGGGCGTGTCGATCAACCCGTGCTGCCCCAGTATTACAGTGCCGCGGACCTGCTCGCGCTGCCGTCCGTGTACGAAAGCTTCGGGATGGTGGCGCTGGAGGCCCTGGCCTGCGGAACCCCGGTGGTGGCAACCCGCGTCGGTGCGGCCGATGACCTCATTCGTCACCCGGCGACCGGTCGCCTGGTGAAAGGTGACAGCGTCCGCTTTCTGGCGGATTCGATCGCAGCGGTCCTGTCGCAAAACGGGCAGGACCCTGAGACGGCACGCCGGTCGGTATGGCGATACGACTGGTCCAGGGTGGCCGAAGACGTTCTGGCGGTGTACCGGGAAAGCCGGATCACCGCCGGGCCGGCAATCGAAGATGCGCATGACGACGCAGCGGCACTCTGCGCGGCCGGGCGTTGCGAAATCGCAGGCTGCCGTGCAGAAGCGGCCGCACTGATGGCGGCAGGAGGTTGACAATGGCGGTTCAGGCCGATGTGCTGGTGATTGCGGCGCACCCGGACGACAGCGAGTTCGGTGCTGCGGGAACCGTGGCCCAGTGGGTGCAGGCCGGGCGACGGGTGGCCTATCTCGTCTGCACGAGCGGCGAAAAGGGCACCAGCGACCCGGCGCTGACCCCGGAGCTGCTGGCCCCGATCCGGGAGGAGGAGCAGCGGGCCGCGGCCCGCACGCTCGGAGTGCAGGAGGTGGTGTTCCTGCGGCTTCCCGACCAGGGGCTCGAGGACACGGCCGAGTTCCGCAAGCTCATCGTCCGCATGATCCGCACGGTCCGGCCGAAGATCGTCATGACCTCGGACCCCTACCGCCG
>DATITS010000105.1:0-3444 GCA_035467535.1 Desulfobacterales bacterium | reverse complement strand
TTGTTCTCCATCACTTCGGTGAAGTAGATGGACTTGGGCTTGACGTCCAGCTTCACTCTTATACCGACCTTGGCCATGTATTTGGCCACGGCCTCGCAGATCTGCTTGTCCATCACGTAGCGGTCGTTCGGACCCCCCAAGGTGATTTCGAAGCCTTTCTCCAAGCCGGCTTCCTTCAACAGCTTCTTGGCTTCCTGCGGGTTATACGCAAGCCGCTTGATGTCGGGGTTGTAGCCCACGGTGGCCGGGTCGACCATTTGGGATGCGGCCGACGCCTGTCCGCGCATCAGTTTCTGGATGATCTCCTCCTCGTTGATGGCCATGGACATGGCCTTGCGCACGCGCGGGTCGGCGGTGGGGGTGCCCGGCCGGTTCGTCACGACCAGGAAGATGGCCCGGCGGGCCGGCCGGCGCATGATATCGAGGTTTTTGTTTTCCTTGACCTTGTCGATCAGCTCCACCGGCACGCCGTTGATCAGCTCGGCCTGGCCCGAGGCCAGGGCGGCAAACCGGGTGGACGGCTCGATGGCGAACTTTATCTCCACATTCTTGATCGACGGCGCCCCTTCCCAGTAGGTGGGGTTGGCTTCCAGCTTCAGGTGGGACCCCTTGACGTACTCGGTCACCTTGTAGGCGCCGGTGCCGATGGGGGCGACCCCGATCTCGCCTTCGGAGCGCGACTCGGAGGACTCCTTGTCCATGATGAAGACCTGGTGCATGTTGTCGATGAACCAGGGGATCGGGTTCTTGGTCTTGACGATGACCGTGTAATCGTCCGGCGTTTCGATGGAGGCGATCGCCTTGCCGTCGTTGACGAACTGGGAGACCTCGGGGTTGGTCAGACGTTCAAACGTGTACTTGACGTCGGCGGCGGTGAAGGAGTTGCCGTTGTGGAACTTGACGCCCTTGCGCAGGAAGAACTTCCAGGTCAGCGGATCCGGGTGCTCGTACTTTTCAGCCAGGGCGGGCACGAGTTTTCCGTCCTTTTTCTGCCGTTGCATCAGGCCGTCGAAAATGTTGGTCATGGGGCCGAGCGTGGCGTCGCCGTTTTCGCTGTGGGGGTTCATCGACTTCGGCGCAGACTCTACCGCGACGACCAGGGTGGGCGCCGCGAACGAGGGCTCGACGGCGATGAATCCGCCGCACAACGCCAGGATCAAACCGATGCAACCGATCACTGTCTTGATGCGCATAGTTACCTTCCTTTCGTTTGAGTTAACAGATCCTACGCATACACTCGCATCTGATTCGGATGTGAAACGCTACCTTAAAACTCCTGCGAACACAACAGGCTCGCACATCCACGGGCTTCCTGCCGGGCCGCCGTCGGCATGGCGACACCGGCCGACCCGGAGTCACAGCGCCAGGCAGGCGGCAAAGTGACCCGGGGAGACCTCCTTCATTGCCGGCGCGATGCGGTTGCATTCATCCATGCGGATGGGGCAGCGGGGATGAAAGCGGCAGCCCTCCGGCGGATGGATGGGGCTGGGCACATCGCCAGCCAGGACGGACATTTCGTAGGTGGTGCTGATGTCAAACGTCGGCACGGCCGAAAGCAGGGCCTGGGTGTACGGGTGCCGGGGATCGGTGTAAATGTCCCGGTAGGGGGCCGTTTCGACGATCTGACCGAGATACATCACGGCCACGTGATCGCAGATGTACTCGACGACGGCCAAGTCGTGCGAGATGATGATATAGGAAAGCGCAAACTCCTTCTGCAGGTCGATGAGCAGGTTGATGATCTGGGCCTGGATCGAGACATCGAGGGCCGACACCGGCTCGTCGCTGACAATGAGCTTGGGGCTGAGCGCGAGCGCCCGGGCAATGCCGATGCGTTGCCGTTGTCCCCCGGAAAACTCGTGGGGATAGCGGCTGGCCTGCTCGGGGGTCAGGCCGACCTTTTCCAGGAGGTAGGCGACCCGCTCGGCCCTCTCCCGGGAGTTTCCCTGGCCGTGGATTTTCAAGGGGTCGCTGATGATGCGCTCGACGGTCATGCGGGGGTTCAGGGAGGAATAAGGGTCCTGAAAGATGATCTGCATCTCCCGGCGGAAATGGCGCAACTCGGCTCGGTTCAAAGAGCTCAAGTCCTGACCCTGAAAAACAACCTGGCCGGAGGTGAACGGGATCAGTCGAAGAATGGCGAGTCCCGTCGTGGTCTTGCCGCAGCCGGACTCACCGACCAGGCCCAGCGTCTCGCCCGCAGCCAAGGTGAAGGAGGCATTGTCAACGGCGTGGACATAGTGGCGCTGCCGGGCGAGCAGGCCCTTGCGCACCGGAAAGTGCACCGTCAGATCTTTAACCTCCAGCAATGGTGCCAAAGTTCACCTCAATGGCCGGCAAAGAGCCAGCATCGGACGCGGTGCCCATCGCCCAAATCGAAAAGCGGCGGGGCTTCCTGGGAGCAGACCGGCATGGCCTCCGAACAGCGTGGGTTGAAGCTGCAGCCGGGCGGCAGGTCGAAGATGCTGGGCACGATGCCCTGGATCTCCTGCAGCCGGGTGCGCCCTAAGCGGGAGCGCTCCCCGAGCTTTGGAATGGATTTCAGAAGTCCCCGCGTATACGGGTGCGCCGGAGACTCGAAGAAAACAGCGGTTCGGCCCGCTTCGACGATCTTGCCGGCGTACATGACGATGATGCGCTGGGAGATCCGGGCGATGACGCCCAGATCGTGAGTGATCATCATGATGGCGGCACCGAACTCCTCTTTCAGACGCATCATCAGGTCCAGGATCTGGGCCTGGATGGTCACGTCGAGCGCGGTGGTCGGCTCGTCGGCGATGAGGATTTCGGGGTTGCAGGCGAGCGCCATGGCGATCATGGCCCGCTGGCGCATGCCGCCGGAGAGTTGGTGGGGATATTCCCTGGCGCGCTTTTCCGGGGCCGGCATCCGGACTCTTTCGAGCATCTCCACCGAGCGGTCCCGGCTCTCGCTGCCGCTGGCCCCCCGGTGGGTCTGGAACATCTCGGCAATCTGGGACCCCACGGTGAAGACCGGGTTCAGGGAGGTCATCGGCTCCTGAAAGATCATCGAGATGCGGCCGCCCTGAACCGCCCGCATCTGTTTCGGGGAGAGCGCGAGCAGGTCGAGCTCGCCCAGGCGGATCGCTTCCGCGGAGATGCGGCCGGGCGGGTCCTTGATCAAGCGCATGATCGAGAGCGCCGTGACACTCTTGCCGCAGCCGGACTCTCCCACCAGCCCCAATGTTTCGCCCTGATACAGATCCAGCGAAACGTCATCGACCGCCTTGGCCACGGCATCATAGGACCGGAACTGGGTCTTGAGCCCTTTCACGAGCAATGCTGGCTGTGGCTGATTCATCCGCTATGTTTCTTTCTCGAGGCGATCGGCGAAATGTTGCGCCCGGTGCGTAAGGTCCATCAGATATGGGGTACCAACTCGGCCAGGTCGGCCATGACGTTGAAGACCTGAAATGCTTCCAGAAC
>DATITS010000104.1:0-14139 GCA_035467535.1 Desulfobacterales bacterium | reverse complement strand
GTCCGGCGTGTTGTGCCATTTCCCGAAGGCGGACGTGGCGTAGCCATTTTGTCGGAGAAGCTCCGGCAGTCCAGCGGTGGTGTTGGGTACGACGCCGGTATAGCCAGGGTAACCCGTGCCCATCTCGATGACCACGCCCGTGGCCACGCTGTGGTGGTTGCGCCCAGTGAGCAATGCGCCGCGCGTGGGCGAGCAGAGCGCAGTGATGTGGAATTGATTGTAGCGCAGTCCGCCCTTCGCGAGCCGGTCGAGCGTCGGAGTCGCCACCGCGCCGCCGAAGGTGCCGGCGTGGCCGAAGCCGACATCATCCAAAATGATTGCTTGCCGCGTCCAGACTCTTCAGCAAAGTGATACTGAGAAAAGGTATCATGCTGCGTCTCCTTGCGTTGCCAGATTATGTATCAATCGGCTGGTTTCGGCAACATGCTGAACGAAAATTCTCACCCTGCCAGATACAGTCTCATTGTATATACCGATTCCGCAACTCATTCCAATTTCTCGATTTCATCAACTGCAGCAAGGCCTTGTTTATCGGTTTGCGGAGCGAACTGTTTTGCGGTAGGGCCATGCTCACGAAATATTCGTCGTAGGTTTCAGGCAGAACCTGCACTCGACCGGGGAACTCCTTCTTTGCAAGATACTTGAGCACCTGTTCATTTAGAACGAACGCATCGATCGTCCTGCCGGCAACCGCTGCCACCCCTTCCTGCACACCCTCAAAGGGGATTACCGTTATTCCCTGTTTGGTCAAAAAATCGAAACCTTCAGATCCGGATACAGACCCGACTCGTGAATTGTAAAGGTCATTAAAACCCCGAACCTTTCCACTTAGCTCTTTCATTGTCAGCGCGGTAGTAATGTTGGCGGTGAAGCTTGCGATAAAAACAATTGAAAAAATCATCCAAACAAGCGCAACGATTCTCCCACCCGCAGTTTTAGGGGCTTTGTCTCCATAGCCCACCGTGGTCATTGTCACCATCGCCCACCAGATACCGTGGCCAATTCCCCCGGCGGTGTCGCCACCGAACATTTCGCTGTTCTCACGTTTTTCAAATGACCATACGATTATTCCTGCTATCATGGACAACAGCACCAACAATCCGATTGCCTTCAAAACGTTCATTGAAAAGAAGCTCTCAAAAACGTGGACCCATCTGGATTCGACATCTTCTGCCGGTACCGCAATCGATAGCCCCGACTTCAAATAGGACTGGCTAAAATCCACTGCGGATTCAAGCCGTTCCCCTACCGGCAAGGAGGGGAAGACATCTATTTCATTTTTTTCTAAGGCATCCACCAAATGCTCCAGGTTGCTGAATTCCCGAAATTCAAATGGTGCGTTTAAGCATTGAGCCACAACCTGCCAGAGCTCTGCGCTAAATCCCTCCCAGCGACCATCGGGCGTTTTCATGTATAACGGCGAAGCCGCCATCACCCCCACCTTCAGAATACGTGGAGTCGTCCTCTCATTTTGAGAATATGAGTTTGCCGGGTAAAACAGAAAGATCCATAGACCAATCATTCCACAAACTATTCCAGGCAGTGTTTTGGGTTTCGGCTGCATGTTATCCATATCCAGGTTGAGGTTTTGGTGTAAACGTGATCGAAGTGGGAATGGGTATTGATCAGGGATCGGATTGGTTTGTCAGTCACTCGACGTATTTCCGCCATCAGGCTCTCTGCCATAGCGGCATTGGTAAGGCTGTCGACCACGATCACATCCCGGTCCCCAACGACGACTCCAACGCTGCTGTAACAGATCAGAGGTGGCTGCAGGAAAGCGTAGACGTCTTTCGCAAGCTTCCGGAATTCAGGCATGCTTCACAGCTAATTAAAAGGCCGACATCGGGTTGGCTGCCCTCTGCCCCTCTATCCATCCACGCCTGCCCCTCTTTTCTTAGCATTTGTTCCTCGTCACTGTACACAGAAACAATATCGGTGGCAGTGCATTGCACGATAACTTATCATTTTTGAAAGTTACAGGTTTAGTCCGGGTCGGGGGGGCTGGTAGGTCAATCAGGTCTTAAGATAGTTCGCCCGTATCATCGAGATGGAGGCTCGACGATATGAAAGCACCGAAATTTACATATCCACTTTTTGGCGGTCCGTCGTTCTCTGATAAACGCTCTCGCCGGCGGTGCTGATGAAGCAGCTGATAAAAATGGTGGTGCCGTTCTCATCATTGTCGTGGCATTCGACGACCTGGCCGTTCACCGTGATGCAGGTCTGGCTGTAAAAGTCGCTTTCCGTGCCGGAGGCGGAAACGGAGGTCGCCGCGAACCAGTAGCTGTTGCCGTCGCCCAAACCGATGACCAGGTAACTGGGGTGATCGGGGTTGTCGAGATCCCCCACTTGCATTTCGTCGATCATTTCGTAGGGGGAATCCCCGGTGCGTTGGTAGACGCGGTAGCCGGTGATGGAGGCGTCAGAGCTGGCCTTCCAGGTGAAAAGAAAGTCGGCCGCATTCAGAGGAGCCGAAAGCGTCATCCCCCAGAGAGCGGCAAAAAGAAATAGAAGTGGTTTCACAACCCCGCCTGATGCCCGATGGCGGCGTTGCAGGCCTCTCGAAATGCTCACATACTGACGTGGTTGATGCGCTTTCGAATCGGTCTGCGCCTTGCCCTCAAGCGTGATCCGAGGTTGTGAAACCACTTCTAGACAGGTTATAGTATTCGTGCGGGTATGCTTCATCATGCAGTATTAAACTCAGGGTTACCCAACGGAGCGTTTTTAGCCGGAAATAGAACCCCGTCCATTCGTTGGATAGGCCGGGTGGAATCACCAGAATGACATCCATCTATGATTAGTTTTCGACCTTTGTCAATACCTCTAAAATCAATCCGGAAGAGCGTGTGGGTGTTTCGGTCGCGCTCACTTCACGATGAACTTGAGGCCGAACCCATCCGCATTCGACCAGACCACCCGTCCTCGGACGACCACCTCATTCCCGGTTTTGCCGGGCAGCCTCAAGGTGATGATCTGCCCGGTGCGAAGCCGCTTGCCGGACTTGACGAAAACCCCCGAAGGGCTGATGTCGACGGCGAGGCCCTCCGAGATCCTGCGGTCTGCCGCAAACCAGACCTGCCGATTGAAGGGCCTGCGGGCGTGTCTGCGTTGCTTCGGGTGGGACTTCGCCTTTTCCAGGAGTTCAGGCGAAGCGATTTGGGTGCCGTAGCCGTAAAAGAAATGTGCGTCTTCCAGCTCCTTGCGCCACAGGATGGTCAAGCGATAGCAGGCGTAGTCGCTGGGCCGGTCTATGAATGGGGAGTGACGAAGGCCGATGTACACTTCAGCACCCGGTTCCAGAAGCGCGTCGCTTTCGAAGTAAACCCCCGTGTCGCTGTAGTTGAACATGCGCGCTGAACAACTCAGGCCAGTCCTCACTTCCTTGACGTTGATCGGGCAGACATGGGGCAACCGCGCGTTGTCTCGTCTCTCCGAGTTGTGTGCCGGCTTCATTTGACCTCTCCACCAGGGTGTTGAAAAACGAGCATCAGGCCGTCAGCCAAGGCGTGCGGCGTTTTGGAAAGCGCAGCATATTCGGTCATATGTGAGCATTTACAATAGCCGCACAACGCCGGATCACGGCCTCAGGCACGGTTTTTCAACACTCTGCTACGTTTCATGGGAGCACGTTGCACAGGGCGTGTTTATAAGTGGTTTAAATCGTAACCCCGTCTGACCCCCGATGGCAGCGTTGCCGGCCTCAGGTGCGATCCGAGCTCGTGAAACCGCTTCTAGTACATCTATCGGCCAGTCGTGACTGGAACTTTATTTTTTTATAATGCCAAGATGAGGTATCGCAACCCATGCCCTTGCGGTGGCGGTTTCTCCAGGCGGGATAGGCGATCGCCAGCATGTAGACGAAGAGCGGCAGGGCGGCCTGCACCAGTGCGTAGATGCCGGTGACTCGCGGGTCGCTCCCGCTGGAGAGCGTCACGGCCTCCACCGTCAGTGTGCTGAAACGTCCGCCGCCGGCAAAGACCGTCGGCAGATACTGCCCCACGCTTACGGCGAACCCGATGGCCAGCGCGAAGAGCGCCGGCTTGCCCATCAGCGGCATCTCGATTCGCAGGAAGGTTCTAAGCGGCGAGCCGGTGAGCGCCAGGGCCGAGTTCCGGTAGCGCAGGTCGAAGGAGCGCCAGGGGTCCGCCAGCGACAGGAACACGTACGGGAAGACAAACAGCAGGTGGCTCCAGATCAGCGCGGTCCAGGTGCCGTCCAGATCCATCCGCACCAGCAGCATCTGGGCTCCGAACAGAAAGGCGATTTGCGGGACGAGCAGCGGCGTGTACAGCAGCCACAGCGCTCGCGAGGCGGACCCCAACCCGTTGACCCGTTCGTTTTGCAGGCAGCCGAGCGAGAGCCCGAGGGCCAGGAGGGCCGCGGCCAGGCCGATCACCAGGGTTGTGGCCCCGGGGCCGGCCAGGTCCGCCGCGTGCCGCTCCCAGTGGGACAGCGTCCAGGCGGCCGGGAGGGCGCGCGGGTAGAACCACGTCTGCGCAAAAGACCAGACCGCGAGCGACAGCGTGCCCAGGATCGAAAGGGCCACCATCGTCGCCATCACCGCCGCCCACATTCCGCCCAGGCCCCCTCTTGTTTTCGTGGTGCCGCCGGCGGTCAGCCAGCGCCGGGCCAACACCGGGAACAAGAGTTCTGCGGCGCGCCACACGCCGAGGGTCGCGACCACCAGCAGCAGCTGCAGGCAGGCGCCGGCGCAGGCGGGAAAGACCAGCGCGAGGTCCCGGTCGGTGAACATGCGGAAGACGAGAGTGCTGAGCGGCGGCGGGTTGGTCGGCGCCAGCACGACGGCCACGTCCACTACCGACATGGAAAAGGCCAGCACCGCGTAGACCGGCAGGCGGATCTGCGGATAGATTTGCGGCAGGACCGTCTTGAGCCAGGCCGCGGCGGGCCGATAGCCGAGCGCGCGTGCCGCCACCAGCGTTTCCGCCGAACGGACCTGGTTGAGGGCCGACAGGGTCATGAACATCAAGTAGGGCACTTCCTTGAGCAGCAGCCCGAGGACGAACGACAGCCCGCCCGCGTCATGCACGATGGCGAGATCGGGCGGCCGCTGCCAGCCCGTCAATTCAGGGGAAATGAGCCGGCTCACCCACCCGGCCGGGGCGATGAGGAACGCCAGCCCGATCGCGACGGCGACATGCGGGGTGGCCAGCAGCGGCGCGAGGATGACCTGGGTCCGCCGGAACAGGCGGGTGGCGTGCATTGCGCTGCAAAAGCCGATGACGATCGTCAGCGCGAGAACCGTGGCCAGCAATCCGCTCTGGACCGTCAGGTGCACCGATGTCCAGAACCCCGGTGTGGCGAGCAGGCGCTGCCAGGGGGCGCTGCCGACCTGATGCCCGCCGAGGGTGGGCAGGTAGCCGAAGGCCGGCAGGGCGGTGGCCACCAACCCGGCCGCCACGGGTGCCAGGAATACCGCCAGTGTCACGGCGGGGAAGAGCCGCAGCACGGCTCCCCCGGCGGAGCGCGGGGATGTCACTTGGCGTAGCGGCGTTCCCATTCGTCAACGATGCGGTTCATCCAGGATGGGTGCGGCTCGGGCAGCGGCCGGCCCAGTTCGGCGGCGCTCAGTGTCGCCACCCCGCGGGGCAGGTCCTCGAAGCGTTTGCGGTCCGCGGGCGTCAGGCGGTTCAGGCCGAGGACGGTGAAATTGCCCATGGTGTTCGGGTGCATGGCGTGGGCCTGGGATTCGGGCGACAGCAGGAAATTCGCGATCGCCATGGCGCCTTCCTTGTGCGCCGCATTGGTGGGGATGGCCACGAAGCTGGTGTTGCCGATGGTGCCCTTCGCCAGCACGAAGGTTCGCACGCTGTCCGGCAGAATGCCCTTGCCGATGGCGGTGGAGGCCTCGTTGGGGTTGAAGGAGATCATGATGTCGATCTCGCCGTCCGCCAGGAGTTGGCGCATGGCGGGACCGGTCTCCGGGAATTGCTCGCCTTTGCGCCACATGACGGGCTTGAGCTGTTCGTACCAGCGCCAGAGCGGCGCCGTCACGGGGATGAAGTTCGCTTCGGTCGCCGGCGCGAGCAGCACGCGCGGGTCGTCGGCCAGCTCCTGCAGGGCCTGCTTCAGGAAGGTGGACCCGAGAAAGTTGCGGATCTGCGGGTGCGTGAGGCGGCCGGGGTTGCGACGGGCCCAGTCGAGCATCGCCGGAATCGAGCGCGGCGGGTTCTGCAAGCGGGCGGAGTCGTAGGCATAGACGATCTGCGCCATCCGCCAGGGTGACTCCAGACCGTCCACCGGCACGGTGAAGTCGATGACGGTCGTGGGTTTGCCGACCGTATCCACCAGGGAGATGTTGGGCAGCCGCTGGGTGAACGGCCCGAAGAGCAGCCCCTGCTCCTTCATCGCGAGGAAGTTCTCCCCGTTGATCCAGATCAGATCGATCGACCCGCCCGTGTGCCGGCCGGCGGCCTTTTCGGCGACCACCCGCGCAACGGCCTCCGAGGTGAGCGTGATTTTCACGTGCTTGAGTTCGACGCCGTACGCTTCGCGCACGCGGGCCCCGACCCAGGCGATGAAGGCGTTGGTGTTCTCGTCACCGGCCCAGGCATTAAAGTAGACGGTCTGGCCCCTGGCCTTTTCCAGGACCCCCGGCCAGGAGTCAGGGATCTCCTGGGACTGGGCCGTGGCCCACCCCAGGAAAACAAGGGCGATGAGCAAGCGTTTCATCCGCGGAGCTCCTTTCGGTATCGCCAGGTTGGTAACACCTCAGGTGGCGAAGGTTCAGGGTTCGGGGTTCAGGAAATCCGCGAGGACAGGTACCATCATCCTCGCTCCCCGGAAACTACTTCTCTCCTGAACCCCGAACCCCGAACCCTGAGAAGTTACAGGGGACAAGGAATTGCCGGGGTCATGGTATCGCCGACGTCATGGGCGGTTTAACGTCGCCGCGGGGCGGATCCGGGATAAAACCGGTCGTGCTACCCCGAACGTCTCTGCGGGCGGTCCGGCTTCGGGCCGGCCCACGCGCATCACCGGGCCTCCGGCCGCCAGCGCGTCTTCGGCGGCGTGGGTCACCATGAGTGTCGGAAGTTCCTGCGCGCGCACGTGAGCGAAGACGAACTGGCGGATGGTCGCCTGAAGATCCGCGTCGAGTTTGGAAAACGGTTCGTCCAGCAGAACGGCCCGCGGCCGCGCCAACAGGGTGCGCATCAGGGCGACGCGCGCCCGCTGTCCGCCGGACAAGGTGGCCGGGTCGCGCTCTTCATAGCCGGCGAGATCGGCTTCGGCCAACGCCTGCCGCATCAACTCCCGCCGCTCCCGGCGGCTGCGCACTGCCCGCGGGATGGCGAACAGCAGGTTCTCCCCGACCGTCATGTGCGGAAACAGCAGATCGTCCTGAAACAGGATGCCGATCTGCCGCTCTTCGATGGGCAGCCGCGTCACGTCGACCCCGTTGATCCAAACCTCGCCGGCGGCCTGAAAGGCGCGGGGGAGTGTCCCGCACAGGTAGGCCAGCAGGCTCGATTTGCCGGAGCCGCTCGGGCCCATGATCGTGACCACCTCGCCGGGGCGCACCGTGAGAGAGGTTTCGGGAATGAGTTCGATTCCGTTCAACGCGATGCGCACCCGCGTGAGCAGCAGGCCGCGCGGGGGCACCGGCCGTATGGGCTCCATCAGCGGCACTTCCTGCGTTCCTGGCGCTCCCGTTTGAGGCGGTCCAGCACGGGGCCCAGAAAACGCGCATGCATGCGGTCGCAGCCGATGCAGGGGTTGCGAAAGGTGCGGCCCCTGGGATCGGTGGTCCGGCAGAGCGCGATGAACTCTTTCAGCCCCACTCCGTGGGCGAGCCCCATCCGTTCCGGATGGCCGCCGGTGATGGCCTCGAACTGCGGCTGCCCGGTGAGGCTTTCCAGAATGTCCAGCAGCGGCTCCTCACAGAGGTTGCCGTAAGGCAGCCGCGTCTTGCGGCAGCAGGGATAGACATTGCCGTCCGGGTCGATGGCGACCTCCGAGCCGCTGTAGCCCACATTGAGGAAGTTTAGGCCGCCGGACCAGTTGTTGCAGAAGTTATCCCGGTAGCGGGCGGAGGAGAGGCCGCCCGTCCAGGCCCGGCCGCTCGGCCACAACTTGCCGATCCAGGCCTCCGGGGTAGCGCCGAAGAAGCTGTAGACCGGGCCCTCTTCGTCGGTCCACCTGCGGGCGGCCGCCTGCAGGCCGGAGCGGCGCATGCCGGCCGCCTCGAACAGGCGTGCCAGCCGCGCCTGGTGCTGCTCCTTGCCGGTGCCGGCGATGGCGGCGTGGAAATCGTCGATGGAAGAGACCGAGATCATCCAGACGTTGCGCGCCAGGAGTTCCTCGATAATGCCCGGGGTCAGGAGGTCCCCCGTCGTCTGGATCACCAGGCGCACCCCGCCGCTGCCGCGATAACGGCTTTCGAGTATTTCCAGGAGCGGGTACAACACCCGGGTGCGCACGGGTTCCAGCAGCACTTCGCCGCCGGACAGGATGATCCGGCCGGGCCGTCGCCGGAAGCTGCCGTCATTCTGCTGGTCCTCCAGGTCGGTGACCATCAGGGTCTGCGGGAGGTTGCCGACGACCAGCGCCGACACGGCGCGGCTTGTCTCCGCCAGGCGCTGTGCTTCGGGTTCGGGGTAGGGCCTGAACCGCTCATCATAGCAGTGGGGACAAGCGCGGCGGCATACCCACGATATGGCGTAGTAGATCGATTCGAGCATCGGCTACTGGGGTATATCAATGACCTGGTTCTGTCAAGCCGGCCGCCGCCTCCGGAGCCGGGTGCGAAAAAGCAGTTGCACGGCGTTTGAATTCTGTGTACTAATCTGAGCGGTTGTTGTTGCCGTTGAGACGGCCGGCGAAAAGATTGCGGCGGCCCATGCGGACGACAGACCGCATGGTTCCTATATGCGAATCGATAGAATCGCTCGATTTAGGTCTAATAACGGGGTTGCCGTCACGGCTTCAGCGGCGAACCCACGGGCGTGTCGAGGCGACAGACGATCCGCAGACTGAGCGATAAGGGCAGCCCCATGATTGAGGAAAGCCAGGCCGGTCGGAAACTCCGGGACCTGAAGCGGCGACTGAAGCAGGAAAACCCGGTCCTCGAACATGTCGTCGACAGCTTCCAGGATTTGGACCGTATCAGCCGCCGCCTCGGCTTTTTCGACCGGCGCGAGTCCTACGCCAACCGCACCTCCTGGTGGCCGCTCGTCTCGGTGCTGGGGGTCTACTCCTCGGGAAAATCCAGCTTCATCAACCACTTTCTCGGCTGCCGCCTGCAGGCGACCGGCAACCAGGCCGTGGATGACAAGTTCACGGTCATCTGCTTTGCGGACGACAAAAACGTGCGGGTGCTGCCCGGCCTGGCGCTGGATGCCGACCCGCGCTTCCCGTTCTACCGCATCAGCCAGGCCATCGACGAGGTGGCGCAGGGGGAGGGTCGCCGCATCGACGCCTACCTCCAGCTCAAGACCTGCGCAAGCGAGCAGCTGCGCGGCCGGATCCTGATCGATTCGCCCGGCTTCGACGCCGACGCCCAGCGGACGTCCACCCTGCGCATCACGGATCACATCATCGACCTGTCGGACCTGGTGTTGGTGTTTTTCGACGCCCGCCACCCGGAGACCGGGTCGATGCACGATACCCTGGAGCACCTGGTCCGGCGGACCATCAGCCGCCGCGACACCAACAAGTTCATCTTCGTGCTCAACCAGATCGACGCGACCCTCAAGGAGGACAACGCCGAAGAGGTGTTTGCCTCCTGGCAGCGGGCGCTGGCTCAATCCGGTCTGACGGCGGGCTGCTTCTTCGCGATCTGCATCCCGGAGCTGACGGCCCCCATTGCGGACCCCACCCTGCGCGCCCGATTCGAAGGCAAGCGGGACGCGGCCTTGAATGCGATTTCCCACCGCATCGAACACGTGAGTGTCGAGCGGGCCTATCGCATTGTCGGCATCCTGGAACAAAGCGCCCACATGCTGGAGAACGAGGTTGTGCCGCGCCTGCAGCAGTTTCTCGCCCGGTGGCGCCGGTTGACCCTCTGGGCGGACGGCGCCGTGTTCGGGGCGCTGCTGCTCGCGTTTTTTGCCGGTACCCTGCAGGGCGGGTACTGGGACGGACTCTCCCTGCGGATCCCGCTCTGGGAAAAACTATCGGCGTATCCCGTGTTCCGGATGGGGCTGCTCGGCGCCGCGGCCGCGGCCGCCGTGTACATTCATTTCGCGATCCGGCGCTGGGCGGCCGAGCGGGTCGCACGCGGCCTGGCGGCCGATCTGAACGCCCGTGACGCGCAGCCGAACTACCTGCGCGCCTTCCGCAAGAACAGCCGCTGGTTTCGCAGCATCTTCCGGCACCACCCGGCGGGCTGGGGTCGGCGCACCGAACGCAGTCTGGCCAAGGCGCTGGAAGCCGCCCAGGATTACGTTCAGCAGCTGAACAACCTGTACACCAACCCGTCGGGCGAATTGAACGCGTCGCCGGCCGGCATCGAAATTCCGCCGCGCGGCTCACCGCCGGATTCTCCTTGTTCCGGACCGCTCCAAGACCGCTCAATTTAGGTATTATCTAAAAATTCGAGCGAAATTTTGCAGGAACCATGAAAAATAAAAACAGTAAGGAGCTGAGCATGAAATTCGCGGAGCGTATCTCGCGGTTGGGAACTGAGACGGCCTTTGCGGTCTCCGCCGAGGCGGCGGCCTATGGTGCCCAGGGGCACACGGTGTATCCGTTTCACCTCGGGGACATGAACATCCCCACCCCGGAAAACGTGATGGAGGCCGCGGTGCGGGCCATGAAGGACGGCAAGACCGGCTACTGTCCGAACGCCGGCATTCCTAAATTGCGCGAGGTGCTGGCGGCGGATGTGGGCGCCTCGCGCGGGGTGCACTACGCCATGGAGAACGTGGCCATCCAGCCCGGCGGCAAACCCACCATCGGCAAGTTTTTCCAGGCGCTGATGAACCCCGGTGACGAAGTGCTCTACCCGTCCCCGGGCTACCCGATCTACGAATCCCAGATCGAGTATTTCGGCGGGCTCCCCAAGCCCTACCGCTACCTGGAAGGCGAGCGCACCTTCACGATCGACCTCGACATGCTGAAGCGGCAGATCACGCCGCGCACACGGCTGCTCGTGCTGAACGACCTGCAGAACCCGACCGGTGCCGAGTGCTCACCGGCCGAGCGCGAGGCCCTGGCCGAACTGGTCCTGAAGCACGATCTTCTTGTCCTCTGCGACGAGGCCTACTTCGACATCCGCTACGAGGGCCGCAGCGCATCGTTCGTGTCGCTGCCCGGCATGGCCGAGCGCAGCGTGATCCTCTACACGTTTTCGAAAAAATTCGCCATGACCGGCTGGCGCCTGGGGGCGTCCATCGGCCCGAAGCCGATCATCGACATCATTGCCAAGCTCAACGTCAACGACGAGTCCTGCGCGAACCACTTCATCCAGTACGGCGCGATCGAGGGGCTGACCGGCGACCCGCGCGGACCGCAGCAGATCCTGCAGACGCTCAAGGAGCGCCGCGACGCCGCCGTGGAGCTGCTGAACAGCACCCAGGGGGTGCGCTGCCAGCGGCCGAACGCCACGTTTTACCTGTTCCCCAACGTCACGGAGGCCATGCGGCGCAAGGGCTTCAACGACTACGAGACCTTCCGGCGGGCGCTGCTGCACGAAACCGGCGTCTCGGTCTGCTCGCGGATTCATTTCGGACGGCCGCTGCCGGGCGAAACCGAGTTCTACATCCGGTTGGCGTACTCCGGCATTCACCTGCCGGCCATCCGGGAAGGGTTGGACAAATTCAAATCGTTCATGCAGAGCTGAAATGCCGGCAGCGCCGGTTGCATCACACCCCGCAACTCGATATCATAGTCCGCACCAACAAGCGCGAGCTTGCCGGGTTCACGGAGCAGGACGTGCACATGCTCAAGGCGGTCGCCGACCAGGCGGCGGTGGCGGTCAACAAGGCCCAGCTCTGGGACATGGCCGTCACCGACTCGCTGACGGGTCTTTATGTCCGCCGGTATTTCAAGGTGAAGCTGCAGGAGGAGATTCACCGGGCGGAGCGCTACAACAAAGTGCTCTCGGTCATGATGGCCGATCTGGATCACTTCAAGTCCGTCAATGACACCTACGGCCATCCCGCCGGTGACCGCGTGCTCGAGGCGATCGGCAAATATCTTCGGAAAAGTATCCGGGACGTGGACATCCTCGCCCGGTACGGCGGGGAGGAGTTCGTTTTCCTGCTGCCGGACACGGGCAAGGAAGCGGCATTCTGCCTGGCCGAACGCGTGCGGGCCGGCTTGGCGCAGCTGCCGGTGGAGGGCCTGCAGACCCCCACTCTCAGCTTGGGAATCGCCAGTTATCCTGCCGATGCCGCCCGGCCGGAAGAGTTGATCCGGCTCGCCGACGCCGCCCTTTATGCCGCCAAACAGGCCGGTCGCAATCTCACCGTTCGCTACTCGCCGCTCCACAACATGCTGCCGGACTCCTCGCGGCCGCTCTGCACCTGAGGATACGGGCGCAAGCTTCTGTCCGCATGAAAAATTTTTGACGCCAATGTCAGTGGTTATCAACCTGTAAAGGTTTTAGACATCTCGTTTCTTCGCCGTGATGAGTTCTGCGGCATGCCGGTGTTTTATTGTTATGTTATCAAATTGTTATGTCATAACTCGTTTTGCGCTTGCCTGGTATAATCTTTGCTGCTATTGCTTCTTCAAGATGCGTGTGTTTCAAAACCCTGTTCGTATGAAGTGGGGAAACATGGAGAGTCTCTTCGCACGATTGGATAACCTAACACCATAGGGAAAGGAAGGTCGCATGTCCGAGATCATGGAGTATGTCAAGAGCCGAGACCCGCACGAGAAGGAGTTCCATCAGGCCGTGGGCGAGGTGATGGATGCGGTCAAGCCGGTGCTGGAGCGCAACCCGATCTACCGCAAGGCGCGGATTGCCGAGCGGGTTGTGGAGCCCGAGCGGGTGATCCTGTTCCGGGTGCCGTGGGTGGACGACCAGGGCAACATCCAGGTCAACCGGGGCTTCCGGATTCAGATGAACAGCGCGCTCGGGCCGTACAAGGGGGGGCTGCGTTTTCACCCGTCGGTCAACCTGGGGATTTTGAAGTTTCTGGCCTTCGAGCAGGTTTTCAAGAATTCCCTGACGACGCTGCCGATGGGCGGAGGCAAGGGGGGCTCGGACTTCAACCCCAAGGGCAAGTCGGACACCGAAGTCATGCGTTTCTGCCACAGTTTCATGAGCGAGCTGTTCCGGCACATCGGTCCAGACACGGATGTGCCGGCCGGCGACATCGGGGTGGGGGCGCGTGAGATCGGGTTTTTGTTCGGCATGTACAAGAAGCTGCGCAACGAGTTTTCGGGGGTTCTGACCGGCAAGGGGCTGAACTGGGGCGGGAGCCTGATCCGGCCCGAGGCGACCGGTTACGGCTCGGTCTACTTTGCGGCCGAGATGCTGGCGACCCGCAACCAGAGCCTGGAGGGCAAGGTCTGCCTGGTGTCCGGCTCCGGGAACGTGGCGCAGTACACGGTGGAGAAGCTGATCCAGCTGGGTGCGAAGGCGGTGACGCTGTCGGATTCGGCCGGCTACGTTTATGACGAGGCCGGCATCAGCCGCGAGAAACTTGACTTCGTGATGAACCTGAAGAACGTGCGCCGCGGCCGGATCAAGGAGTACGCGGAGAAGTACCCTTCTGCGGTGTACACCCCGATCGATCCGGCGACAGACCACAACCCGCTCTGGAACCACAAGGCGGCCTGCGCCTTTCCGAGTGCGACCCAGAACGAGATCAACGGTGAGGATGCGCGGAACCTGATGAAAAACGGCGTCACCCTGGTCTCGGAGGGTGCGAACATGCCCACGACCCCGGAGGGGGTGGACATTTTTCTGGAGCACAAGATTCTGTACGGCCCGGGCAAGGCGGCCAACGCGGGCGGGGTTTCGGTTTCGGGCCTGGAGATGACGCAGAACAGCATGCGCCTTTCCTGGACGCGGGAGGAGGTCGACAAGCGGCTGCAGATGATCATGAAGAGCATTCACAAGGCGGCCATGGACGCCGCGGCGCAGTATGGGCACCCGGGCAACTATGTGGTCGGTGCCAACATCGCCGGGTTCCTGAAAGTCGTCGACGCCATGATGGA
>DATITS010000103.1:0-3380 GCA_035467535.1 Desulfobacterales bacterium | reverse complement strand
GCGCTTCAGATCTTGACCAGGAGGAGACCGCTGAATGGAACGCATCGCCATCTACCCAGGCTCGTTTGACCCCGTCACCAACGGCCATCTGGATCTGCTCCACCGCGGGCTGAAAATCTTCGACCGCGTCATCGTGACCATTCTGACGAACCCGAAAAAGCAGTTCCTCTTTTCCCTCGAGGAACGGATAGAGATGCTGCGGGCCTGCCTGAATGGCGCTCCCCGGGTGGAGGTGGATGCCTTCGACGGCCTGCTGGTGGACTATGCCGCCCGACGCGGCGCGCAGGCCGTGCTGCGCGGCCTGCGCGCCTTGTCCGATTTCGAGCTTGAGTTCCAGATGGCGCTCATGAACCGGCGCCTCAACCGCGAGATCCAAACCGTCTTCCTCATGACCGGAATGCGCTGGATCTACACGAGTTCCTCCATCATCAAGGAGGCCGCCCAATTCGGCGGCGACGTCAAGGGCATGGTCCCGCAGTTGGTGCTCGAGCGGCTCACCTCCAAATTCCCCCAACTCGCCGCCCCGCGGTGAGACAAGACCCCGGTTGAATGGACCTCTGGCAGCTTCATATTTTTTGCAAGGTGGTCGAGCGCAAGAGCTTTTCCAGGGCCGCTGAAATCGTGCGCCTGTCCCAGCCGACGGTCAGCTGCCACATCCAGGAGCTCGAAGCGCATTTCGGCTGCCGGCTGCTCGACCGGCTCTCCCGGCAGGTCGTCACCACCCAGGCCGGCCGGCTGCTCTACAGTTATGCCCGCCGGCTGCTCGCCCTGAGGGATGAAACCGAAACGGCGATGGCGCAGCATCAGGGCCGGCTGACCGGCAATCTCGTGATTGGCGGCAGCACGATCCCCGGCGGCTACCTGCTCCCCGGAGTGGTCGGTCTTTTCAAGAAGCGCTACCCCCAGATGACGGTCGCGCTCATCATCGCCGACACGGCGGGTGTCATTGCCGGAATACTCGAGGGGGCGCTGGAGTTCGGGGTGGTGGGGGCGGAAACCGGGGACCGGAACATCCTGTATGAAAAATTGACCGATGACCAGATGCGCCTGATCGTCCCGGCCGGGCATCCTTGGGCGGCGAAAAAGAAGATCCCGCTCGCCAGCTTGCTGGCGGAGCCCTACATCGCGCGCGAACGCGGTTCCGGGACGCTGAAATCCATCCAGGACAGCCTCGCGCGCCTGGGGCACAGCGCGGGCGAGCTCAATGTCGTGGCCGAGATGGGCAGCACCGAGGCCATCCGCCAGGCCGTCATGAGCCAGGTGGGGGTTTCGATCCTCTCGAGTCTGGCGGTGGCGGAGGACATCCGGTCCGGCGCGCTGAAAGCACTGGCCGTGGAGGGCCTGGACCTGACCCGCAGCTTCTTACTGGCGCACCACCGGCAGCGCAGCCTCTCGCCTTTGGGGCTGGCCTTTATCGAACTGCTGAAAGAACACCTCAAAAAAGAACTTTGAGCTCGCTCAAAGTTCTTTCCAGCCCTGCTCCCCCACCAGCTTCACGAAGCGGCAGCCGCCCAGATTGGTCTGATGCACGCCCCGTTCGTCTTTGGTGATCCGGATCAGGTCCTGGGTGTGCTGGTTGCCGACCGGGACCACCAACCGCCCACCGACGGCAAGCTGGCTGAGGAGGGCTGAAGGCAGCACGGGGGCACCGGCCGTCACGATGATGGCGTCAAACGGGCTTTCCTCCTCCCAGCCCTTGGTACCATCCCCGTAACGGGTCACGATGTTGAACAGCCGCATCTCGTCGAACAGCCGCCGGGCCTGCAGGTAAAGGGAGCGGATGCGCTCGATCGTGTAGACCCGGTAGGCGATCTCGGCCAGAATGGCCGCCTGGTAGCCGGAGCCGGTCCCGATTTCGAGCACGCGGTCGTCCTTCGTCAGCTCCAGCGCCTGGGTCATTTCGGCCACGATGTACGGCTGCGAGATGGTCTGCTGCTCGCCGATCGGCAGCGGGAAGTCCCCGTAGGACTGGTCCCGCAAGGCCTCGCTGACAAACACGTGCCGCGGAACCTTGCGCATGGCCGCGAGCACACGCGGGTCTGTAATGCCCCGGGCCTCGATCTGCTGGCGCAGCATCTCTTCCCGCAGACGCTGATATTTGAGGGATTCCTTCTCCACGACACCCTTTCTGGAACAAGCTGGAAGTTCTACCAAGTTGGGGCAACGCGGTCAAGGTGTACGAGTTACGAGGCGCGCCGCGGTTCCCGCTTTTAACCGCGCCGAAGATTTGATACAAGGGAACCGCTCAGGTAGATAGACCGAAGGCTGAAGGCTTTTAGGGATGGGGAAAAGGGTACTACGAAATACGCGAAATGCGCGATCATTATTACCCTTCAGCCTTCAGTCTTCAGCCTAAACGTTACTTACCACCCGAGGTGGATGGCATGTGGCCGCCGAAGCATTTCGTGATCAGCGTGACGCTGTCGATCTTCATCATCGCGGCCGGCACGATCGGCTACCAGGCCATCGAGGGCTGGGGTTTCCTGGATTCGATTTACATGACCATCATCACGATTTCCACGGTCGGCTATACTGAAGTCCATGAACTGGGGAGCGCCGGCAGAGCCTTCACCATCGTCCTGATTTTTTTCGGCGTGGGGACCACGACGTATGTTGCCGCCAGCGTCGTGCAGTTCATGGTCGAAGGCAGGATCCGGCTCATCATGGGGAGGCGCCGCTTGGACAAGAAAATTGATCGGTTGAAAAATCACTACATCGTCTGCGGTTATGGCCGTATCGGCCGGACCCTCTGCCAGAACCTGATGCAGGGATGGGTGGAGCTGGTGGTGGTGGAAAAAAGCGCCGACCTCATCCCGGCAATCGAACAGGATGGCATGCTGTATCTGCACGGCGACGCCGCCAGCGAGGCTGTCCTGGAAAAAGCCGGGATTCACCGGGCGAAGGGGCTGGTGGCCGTCCTGGCGACCGATACGGACAATGTCTTCCTGGTGCTCAGTGCCCGGCAAATGGCCCCGCACCTTTCCATCATCGCCCGGGCCGGCTTCGAGGACTCCAAGAAAAAGCTGCTGGCGGCCGGCGCCAACCTGGTGGAGTCCCCCTATGAGATGGGCGCCCTCCGCATGGCGCAGCGGATCATGCGTCCGACGGTCACGAGCTTCCTCGAGTCCGCCTTTTCCAGCACCCGCAAAGACATCCAGATGGAGGAGCTCGCCGTGAGCACGGCCTCCGCGCTCGCCCATCTCAGCCTGAAGGACTCGGGAATACGCCAGAAATACAATCTCATCATCATCGCCATCAAAAAGCCGACCGGGGCCATGCTGTTCAACCCCTCCTTCGAGACCGTCATTCAACCGGAAGACACGGTCATTGCGGTGGGCGAGGTGGGCAACCTGGACCAACTGCAAAAGGCGCTGAACCCA
>DATITS010000102.1:0-13867 GCA_035467535.1 Desulfobacterales bacterium | reverse complement strand
AAGCGCAAGGACCAGGCGCGATTCGCCGGGCGATATCTGGACCAGTCCCGCGCGCAGCGGTCTAAAAACTACCTGGGTGAGAGGGACAGCCGGCTCGAAACGGTGACACCGGGACAGGTGTCGAGTCTGGAAAAATCCGAGAAGAAACAGGCCCCAGCCACTCCGCCGGCGGCCGCCGGCGGGACCGAACGGGAGCGACAGTCGGCGGATGCTCAGGCCCCGGCCGCGCAGGAAATGGCGGCCGGAGCGGCTCCTTCGCGCCCGGCGGCGGCGGCGCCGCCCAGGGAGGCTGCGGTTCAGGGATATCAGGCGGAGGTCGCCCCGTTTCAGTCCGTTTTCATCGACGACGGCCGGGTGTTCACGTTCCGGCGCATCCTGATCGACGGCCGCATGTACCGGCAAGGTTTTGTCCTTCAGCTTGACGCCCTCCTTGCGGGTTTGATCCGCACGCACTTCAGTGCTCAGCCCATGGCGCGCTTCACCCACCTGCGGCTGCGGGCGGTCGACCAGGGCCGTGATGCGCGGGTGGTGGAGGCCGGGGCCGCCGCCGACCGGCCGCGCGTCGTCCTGAACCGCACCTTCCCACCGCCGTTTGCGTTTTTAAAGGCAACGCTATCCTGTGACCAGATCCCCTCCTCGACCGGACGCGGCACTCTGAATCTGGCGCTCTTGGCGCTGGCCGGCGTGGTCTCGATCGGGTTGCTCGCCATCTACCACAGCGCCAAGAAGGTCGTGGATTTCTCGGAGCGCCAGTCGCGATTCGTCTCTTCGGTGACCCACGAACTGAAGACCCCGCTGACCAACATCCGCATGTACATCGAGATGTTGGAGCAGGGGATGGCCCGGGACCCCGAGCGGGAGCAGGCGTACTTCCGGATCCTGCAGTCCGAGGGTGCCAGGCTCTCACGCCTGATCGAAAACGTGCTGGAACTCTCCAAGCTCGAGAAAAAACGCCGTGCGCCCAATTTGCGGCCAGGCCGTTTCGATGACGTGCTGGCCGAGGTCGAGACCCTGATGGGGGCGAGCCTGAAACAGGAAGGCTTTGCCTGGAAGGTGGACAGCCGCTTGAGCCGGCCGTTCCGCTACGATCCGGAGATCATGGTCCAGGTCCTGATCAACCTGATCGAAAACAGCGTGAAATTCGGTAAAGGGTTAGAGACCAAGGCGATCACGGTCCGCCTGCGCGAGCGCGGCACACGGGTGGTGGTCGAGGTCTCGGACACCGGTCCCGGTATCCCCCGGCAGGATCTCAAAAAGGTTTTCAACGACTTCTACCGGGCGGACAACGCGGTGGCCCGGGCCGCCGGCGGCACGGGCATCGGGCTATCGCTCGTCAAACGCTTCGTCGCGCTGTCGGGCGGCAAGGTGTCGGCCGCCAACAATGACGGGCCCGGGTGCACGATCACCATCGAGTTTCCTTCACGATGAGGTTGTCGTCATGGAATCGGCTGGAAGCTGAAAGCTCGAAGCGGGAAGACTGGCTGACCGGGTCTGGATTTGTTTTAAGCCTCGAGCTTCAAGCCTCTTGCCTCAAGCGAATATCCGTCTTAGCGGACGGCCTGGTGCTTGTTTTTCGACACCTTGTTAAGCCACTGAATTACGCTGTTTGCCGCAGCGCTGGTGACAAAATGACCATGTTTTTTCATTTGACACCCGTTTGGGAAAGACGTAGGGTGAATATCTTCTAACCTGATTGGAAGAATTTGTTTTTTATGGATATATATCAATCTGCGGGTCTCCGGTGGCACCGGCACCATCGGCAAAGATCTGGTCTGTGAAGCGGTTTCTGCCTCCATCGTCCACGAGAAGGCCAACGTAGACCAGACCGAAGAAATCTTTCTTACCGATAGAAACAAGAGCTGACGGAAAATTATGCGAAACCGATTCCGGGAAGATGAGGCGGCCGCCTTCATCGCCCGGCACCCCGACGTTCACCCGGACCTTGCGCTGAGAGCCTACACTTCGCGTCTGATCGGCGCCGAAAAGGACCTGGTGCTCCACGGCGGCGGAAACACGTCCGTCAAGATTGCCGTGCCCATGCTCTGGGAGGCGGCCGAGACCGAGGAGGTGTTGTTCATAAAGGGCAGCGGCAGGGATCTCGATGCCATCACACCCGACGGATTCACCGGCGTGCGTCTTGCCCCCCTTCGCCGATTGCTGCAGATGGACGCCCTGTCGGACGAGGACCTGGACAACCAGCTCCAGGTGAACAAGATCCGCGCCGATGCACCTTACCCTTCGGTTGAATCCCTTTTGCACGCCTTTCTGCCCTACCGGTTTGTGGACCACACCCACGCGGACACGCTCCTGGCCCTCACCCACCAGGAACGCGGGCCGGAGATCATAAGGGCGGCGCTGGGCCCCAAGGTGGCCATTCTTCCCTACGCGATGTCCGGCCTGCCCATGGCCCGGGCATTGCAGGAAGCCTACCGCGCCGAACCCTCCATCGAGGCCGTGGTCTTCCTGCACCACGGCATCTTCACGTTCGGTGACGACGCCCATACCGCATACAGCCGGATGATCGATTATGTGACCTGCGCCGAGGAGGACCTTGTACGGCGAATCGGTGGCCAGCGACTCACCATCCGTGCCGCCGCCGTCCGACCGGACGATACCAACCGCGCCTTGGCGCGAACGGCCCAGACCCTTCGAGGGCTTTGCGCCCGGGCTGGATCGGATGGGCGACTGCAGCGGGTGCACGTGGAGATCCGTCAGTCTGAGCTCCTGATGGAGGCCTCGCTATCGGAACAGGCCCGGTTTCTCTGCGACTCCGGGGTGATCACGCCGGATCACGTGATCCGGACCAAGGGCGCCATGCTATTGCTGGAGGAGGTTCCGGACGACGACCGGGCCCTGCGCGAGGCGTTCGGGCGTGCGCTTGAAAAATACACGGCCGCTTATGAAGACTATTTCACGAAGCAGGCCGCGGCCAAGGGCGTTCAGCGGGCCATGCTCGATCCCCTGCCGCGGCTGGCCCTGGTCCGCGGTCTCGGGCTTCTGGGCCTCGGCCGCACCCGGCAAGCGGCCAAAGTGGCGGCGGATATCGGCGAGCATGCCATCCGTGTCAAACTGCAGTCCCGGCTCGCGGGGGCCTACCTCCCCTGCGACCCGGGCCATGTCTTTGACATGGAGTACTGGAGCCTGGAGCTGAAAAAGCTGGGACGGGACGCCCCCCTGCCCCTGGAAGGCCAAGCGGCCCTGGTCACGGGCGGTGGTGGAGCGATCGGCTTGGGCATTGCCGACCGCCTCCTGGCCGCCGGGGCATGTGTCGCCCTGCTCGACATCGACCGGGAGCGCCTGGAAAAAGTCAAGTCCGTCCTGGAAGAGCGTTTCGGTCCGGGTCGCGTCGAGATTCTCGTCGCTGACGTCACGGATCCGGGCTCCATGGAATCGGTCATCCGCGAGGCCTCCCTGCGACTGGGCGGCGTGGACATCCTGGTGCCGAACGCGGGCATCGCCCACGTGAGCCGACTCGAGGAGCTCGATCCCGCCACGTTTCGAAAGGTGACGGACGTGAACCTGTTCGGAACGTTTCTGACCATCCAGTCCGCCATCGCGGTCTTCCGGCGGCAGGGCACCGGCGGCAGCGTGGTCGTGATCAGCACCAAAAACGTTTTCGAACCCGGCGCCTCCTTCGGTGCCTATTCCGCCACCAAGGCCGGAGCGCACCAACTGGGCAAGATCGCCGCCCTGGAGCTGGCCGACCTTGGAGTGCGCGTCAACATGATCAACCCGGATGCCGTGTTCGGCGACGAGCAGGTCTCCTCCAAGCTCTGGGACCTGGTCGGGCCGGACCGGATGAAAGCCCGTTGTCTAGACGCCGAAGGGCTCAAGGAGTACTACCGCCAGCGGAACCTGCTCAAATCCCGCGTGCTGGCCGAACATGTCGGCAACGCGGTCGTCTTCTTCGCAGCGGAAATGACCCCGACGACGGGCGCCAGCCTGCCGGTGGACGGCGGCCTGCCTGGCTGCTTCCCCCGCTGATTCCGCGCATCGATGTCGGAATGGCAACGAGATACGGCGCGCGCCGGCCCGGAGGACAAGATGGCCGATATGCACGAACCCAAGGACCCGGAACCGGAGAACACTCCCTGCACGTGTTGCGGCGCGCCGGCGGAACACGAGGGGGACCTACTCCGCCGGAAATCCGAAGACGGGATCGATTGAGGTGATCTTTGTCCGCGATCTGGATGGCAACGCGTTCGAGGTGAAGGCCTAACACCCTGACAAGCGCTGCGCCGTGCCTGTGAGTGGTCGCCGAACCCCGCCGGGCCCGATCCAGCGCGGCACCGCCTTTCGCCCCGGCTGACGGGTTCGCCGGGCCAGTTCGCATAAAGCAAGTTCAAAAATCGTTCATCAAATATAAGGAGGACCGGCCATGGCTGATCTTGATGACTTGAAAGAAGGGAAGAAATACCACGCGGATATCCCCCAAACAACGGAGGGGTTTTTCTTGAAAGGCTCCAATTCCCTGGAGTGGGGCATGAAAAATCGACTGGCCCGCATCTTCAACCCCCACAGCGGTCGAACCGTGATGCTCGCCATCGATCATGGTTATTTTCAGGGACCCACAACCGGCCTCGAGAGAATCGATCTCAACATTCTCCCGCTGGTGCCTTATGCGGACACCCTGATGCTGACGCGGGGCATATTGAGAACGATTGTGCCGCCATCGATTTCCCAATCGATCGTGATGCGGGTATCGGGCGGAACCAGCATCCTGAAAGAGCTGTCCAACGAGGAAATCGCCGTTGATATCGAGGATTCCATCCGGATGAACGTCTGTGCCATGGCCGTCCAGGTCTTCATCGGCGGAGACTACGAGCGACAGTCCATCATCAACATGACCCGGATGGTGGACCTGGGAACCCGTTACGGGATCCCGACGCTGGCGGTAACGGCTGTCGGAAAGGAGATGGTCCGGGACGCACGCTATTTTCGGCTGGCGACGCGGATCTGTGCCGAACTCGGGGCCCATTATGTCAAAACCTATTACGTGGACGAGGGTTTTGAAACCGTCACGGCTTCATGTCCGGTCCCCATTGTCATGGCCGGCGGCAAGAAAATCCCGGAAAAAGATGCCCTGACCATGGCCTACCGCGCGGTGCAGCAGGGAGCCGCCGGCGTGGACATGGGCCGCAACATCTTTCAGTCGGATGCACCCGTGGCCATGATCCAGGCGGTCAAAGCCGTTGTTCACCGCAATGAAACTCCGAAGAAAGCGTTCGACCTTTACACCACCCTGAAGAGGGACCAGCAAAAACAGAAGACCGGCCGTTCTTCCGCGGCAACCGGATCACGGGTTTGAAACCCCGCGGAACGAGAAAGGCAGAAAGAGCGGCCATGCCATCTCGGCTGGGAGGTGCAACCGCCGTCGGCACCGCCGGATGAGTTTCCCGATGCCGGGGCAGGGTGAAATTTTTGTGTTGAAATTTTCGGAATTATAGCCCAATAATAGACTCTACCAGCATGGAAACACCAGCTATCATCGAGCGACAAAACGAAAGGCAGCAATTCTCAAAGGAGAGATAACATGCGGCGCAGGGTTGTGGCGATTCTGACGGTGACGGCGATCGGCCTTCTGGGTGCGATCCAGGGTTTCTCGAGCTCGGACTCCAAGGCCGAGATGTGTGTTCCCATGGGGACCATCGTCCTCAAGGCTCCCGATGGCGTTCAATCGAAGCGCTCGGCCGTCGAATTTCCCCACGCGCGGCATTTCGATGTCGCCTGCCTCACCTGCCACCACACCTGGGGGCGGACCGAGCCGGTCGCAGGCTGCATGACCTCCGGCTGTCACGACGTGGCGGAGCTGCCGAAGCGCAAGCCCGGCGAGCCCGTCGATGCGGATGCCGCCGTCATGTACTTCAAGAACGCCTTCCACAAGTCCTGCATCGGCTGCCACAAGGAGATGAAGGCCAAGGCACTCGCCCAGCAAAAATCGCTCCAGACACCCGCGCGCCCGCCGGCCAAGTTCGGACCGACATCCTGCCTGGAGTGCCATCCCAAATGAAATTTTCCGGCCCCGAGCAATAGGGGCCGGAAAAATTTAGGGTGAGCCTGTCAATGCAGTCGGCTGAGACGCAGACGACTGAGTTCATCCAATGACGTCGTGTATTTTCGGCATTGCTGGCCCTGCCTGCGGGTGAACACGGACAGATGGGGCCGTTGGTTCTCGAAGGCGAGAAAGAACCCGGCGATTTTTTCATCGGTTTTGCCGTCCTCGTGCGGTGCGTTCACGCCGGACGTTCCGGACAAGAGTTTTTGCAACACGATGTTTTCCGGCGAAACTTTCTCGTACGCACTCACCACATCCTTCCAGTCGCCGAGCGAATAGGCTTTCATCATTCGGTCCAGAACCCTCGAAAGGGTCGGCTGTCCGGCGAAGCAACCCACGCCCACGACCCCGTTGGCATTGCTGATCATAACCCCTCCTCTCTTCAATTGGCGCCGGCGGCATTGAAATACTCGGAGGCCTCTTCGACGGTGTCGAACAGGATCCAGTCCTTCCACACCGTCTCGCCGCCCTGCGTGCGTTTGTGCGCGATCGTCGTGCTGCCATGGTACTCGTAGCAATCACAGAACTCGTCAACGGAAATCTGTCGGGTCATGTCGGCCTCCTTGGTGCGGGTTATGGGTAATTCTTCCCCCAACGTCTGCCCGCAGTTTAAAATGCCAATGTGACAGATACGGTCACAGTTAACGAAAAAATTTAGCAGGGTGTTGAACCGAACAGCGAGCGAATCCGAAAATAACCGCATTCCTTCGTTGATTGCTTGTACCCTGAACCCCGCTACCTGAGGTGTTCGCGGATGGCCTATTTTGTGATACGCAGAAGCCGTACAGCGGTCAAACCGAACGAGAATCGGAGGCAATGCTTATGGCTCGAGGTGATCAACTATCGCGGCAGTGGAAAATCATCCAGGCATTGATTGCCTCACGGCATGGAAAAGCCGTGCCCGAGCTGGCGGAGATGGTGGAGTGCCATTCGCGGACCGTCTACCGGGACCTCGAAGCGCTGCAGGCGGCGGGCTTCCCGGTGACGACCGAGCGCGACGGCCACCGCATGATCTGGTCCCTCCTCGACCCTGCCCGGCACACCCTGCCCATCCCCTTGAGCCTGCCGGAAGTGACGGCGCTTTATTTCGGCCGCAGCCTGGCCGGGGTTTTGAAGGGCACGGTGTTCTACGATGCGCTGGAGTCGCTTTTCACCAAGATCAAGTCGCTGCTGCCCGCCGACATGCTCGAACTCCTCGATCGCGCCCAGGAGAGCCTGGCGGTGGCCGTTGCCCCGGCCAAGGCGCACGCGCCCTACCGCGCGATGATCGAGGTCGTCAGCCAGGCCATTCTGCAGCGGCGACGGATAGAAGTTGTCTACCGTGCCATGCACGGCAAGGCGGAGACGCGGCGACGGGTCGCCCCTTACCGGCTCCTGTTCTTTGAAGGGTCTTTTTACGTCCTCGGTCACTGCGGGCTGAGGCAGGACATCCGCGTGTTCGCCTTGGATCGCATCCGGCGCCTCGATCTGACCGACGAGGTCTTTGCGACCCCGGAGGGGTTGAACATCGACGAGTTCCTCAAATCGAGCTTCGGGGTGTTTCATGGGCCGTCCGCCAGGGTGAAGATCCGTTTCGCGAAGGGCATTGCCGGCTACATCACGGAAAAGAGTTGGCACCCGAGTCAGAAAGTGAGCCCCCGCGCGGACGGATCGGTGATCTTCGAGGCGGAGGTGGCCGGGACTGAAGAGATCAAACACTGGGTGCTGAAGTGGGGCGCCAAAGCCGAAGTCCTGGCACCGGAGTCCCTGCGGCAGGAGATCCGCCGGGAGGCGGAAGGAATGATGAAAGTCTACAAGTGAAGAAAGTGCCTATAGTGCCTAAAGTTAAAAGCGGCAGAAACCGGTAGTCTAAAGCGCAGCACTCTTCTAGTTCCGCAGGAACGCTCCTCGAGGCCCTTCAGGGCCGTTCCTTCTCCCCATCCCCCCTTTGACAAAGGGGGCGCAGGGGGATTTCAGAAGGCGTTCACGCAAGTTCAATCAACGCTTCCCGCATCAGTCGGCCGATTGGCATCCGTTGCGGGCAGCGCGCCTCGGCCGCCGTGTAATCGAGCCGGTCCATGACGGCTCTGGTTTCAGCGGGCAGTGCCCGGAAGCGGCTGCGGGCGAAGTCCCGGTTGCCGTAGTTCCGGCAGTACATCAGATAGCGCATGACGCGTCCGACGGGCACGCCGGCGGCGAGCGCCGGCTCGCAGATGTCGGTGCAGCCGGCGCAGTAGCCTGCGGAGTTGGCCTGAGCGTGTTGGTCGAGCATCTTGCGCTCGCCGGCGGAGAGTCGGGCGCGGTTTACGGCCGCGGCCGTGTTCTGCGACAACAGGGCCATGCTGGGCATCTGGGAGCAGATGCTGGCGATCTGCGGGTTTTCCCAGACCGCCTTGAGCCGGGCCTGGCCCTCGGTGAACCCGCCCTGGACGAAGCGGCCGGCCAGTTTGAGTTCTTCGGGGTCGTTCGTGAGCACCTGGCCGCCGCCCTGGGTCTTCATGGCGGTCAGACCGATGCCGGCCCCGGCGCAGGCATCCACCGCCCGGCGCATCTTGTCGGTGTGCATCAGGCGGTAGTTGTAGGTCATCATGATGCCGTCGATCCATCCCAAGGGGGCCGCCCCGAGCAGGCACTCCTCCATGTTGCTGTGCGTGCTGAAGCCGAAGAAGCGGATCTTGCCCTCGGCCTTGGCCTTCTCGCCCCACTTCTGCCGGTCCTTGTCCATGCTGGCAATGCTGCGGATGGAGTGGACGAAGAACAGGTCGACATGATCCGTGCGCATGCGCTCCAGCGACAGGTTGAGGTGCTCGGTCATGCCCTGGAGCGTCCAGGCGGTCGACTTGGTCACGAGAAAAATGCTTTTGCGGTCCTCCGGGTATTTCGCAAAATACTTGCCGATGCCGAGTTCGCTGTTGCCGCCCTCGTAGGAATTGGCGGTGTCCCAGTAGGTGACGCCCCACTTCACCGCCTGCCGCAGCATGAGCTGGTTGTTGGGGATGTCGAACATGCCGCCCATGGACAGGATGGCGACATTTGCCCCGGTCTTCCCGAACGGCCGGGTGGGCACCCGGGGCGGCTCCTCGGCCGACAGGAAATCGGCGGCAGCCGAGGAGGCCAGCAAACCGAGGCCGGCTGCCCCGGTGGTTTTCAGAAATTGGCGGCGTGAGCATTCGTTGCTGATGAAACTCATGTCATCACCTCTGAGTTCGTTGGGTCTGTTGAGTTGATAGTATGTACGTGATTCAGGGAAAGAAAGCATTAGACAGGATTAACAGGATTCACATGTTTTTCGTCAGCGCTTTCCTGAAAAAAAGGAGATCCTGCAAAATCCTGTAAATCCTGTCGGATAATTTTTCTCTGTGGTTTCCAGCTTCCAGCTTCGAGTTTTCAGCTCTTTCAATCTCACAGCACCATCCGGTGGTGCTCTGAGCGCGATTCGTTCTCGGCCGACACCCGGATGGCCCGCAGGCCCAGCACCGGGCATTCGTGCTCACACACACCGCAGCCGATGCACTGCTTCGGGTCCACGTGGGGCTGCTGCAGCCGGACCAGGACCGCGACCGGGCTGCCGGGCGGGGGGGCTTCGGGTCCGGCCAGAGGCCGTTCGAGGTCAAGGGCTGCGGCCGTGTTGGCGGTGATCCGCAGCCGGAGGTTGTCGGGCAGGAGCGCATAGTAATCCGCGGTGCCGAAGCGGCCCGGTTCGAGTGTCTCGGCGGCGAGCGTCACGCGGCTGCGGTCGGCGCTTTTCACGGTCAGCGGGGCGCTCGTCCGCACGGAGTTGAAGACTTCGCGCGTGAAGATGGCCTTGGGGCTGACGGGACAGTTCTCCTGGCAAACGATGCAGGGCCGGTCCATGGCCCAGGGCAGGCAGCGGCCCCGGTCCACGAAAGCCGTGCCGATGCGGATGGGGCCGCGGCCCGCAAACGCGTTCTGGCCCCGGCGTTCGTCCAGGCTGATGGGCCGGATGGCCGCGGTCGGGCAGAGGTTGCCGCAGGCGATGCAGGTGTGCTGGCAGCCGCTGGTGCCGGCCCGGAAGCTCAGCTTCGGGCTCCACAGGCCCTCGAGACCGGCCTCGAACCCCGCCGGGTGGATCACGTTCGTCGGGCAGACCCGCATGCACTGACCGCATTTGATGCAGCGCGCCAGGAAAGCCTCTTCGGGCAGCGCCCCGGGGGGCCGGATCAGACCCGGGTTCCAGTTAGGGCCGGTGGCCCCGCCCAGCCGCATGACGGGGGCTGCCATCACGCCTGAAACGGCCGAGACGATGAACCCCCGCCGGGAAAGGTCCGGCAGGAGGTGCTCGCCGCCGGCCGAGAGGCGGGTGCGGTAGGTGACGGCGTCGTGGCGGCACTCGTTCATGCAGTTCAGGCACATCACGCATTCGCTGATGCGGATCCGCCCGGTCGGCTCACAGGCGCCTTCGCAGTTGCGCTCACACAGTCGGCAGTCGGTGCACCCCTCCTCCGTGCGGCCGATGCGCCAAACGGCAAAGCGACTCAAGACCCCAAGCAGCGCGCCGAGGGGGCAGACAAAGCGGCAGTAGAAACGCGGGAGCCAAAGGTTGAGAAAGAGCGCGGCCATGAACACGGCGCCGATCAGCCACGCCCCTTCGTACCAGCGGGGCAGGGGCGAGGGGCCGAGACCGGCGCGGTCGGCGAGCGGCATGAGTATCAGGTTGACCGAGCGATGGGCGAGCGGCAGCGGGTCGAGAAGTCCGGTCAGCAGCGATCCCGACGAGAGCCAATCCCCCGGCAGGAGGACGGCGGCGGCTAGGAAGAAAACCAAGATGTAATATTTGACCGCCTGGGCGGGCTGAAAGCGGTTCGCCTCCAGCCGGCCGGCCAGTTTTTTCCGCCGTCTGCCCAGCCATCCCAGGAACTGGTGCATCGCCCCGAAGGGGCAGATCCAGCCGCAGAAGACGCGCCCCAGAACGAGGGTGAGGGCGACGGTTGCAAGTCCCCACAGCAGGCCGGCGTAAAGCGTGCGCGTGGAGAGCAGGGTTGCGATCCCCACCAGCGGGTCCAGCTCGAGCAGCCAGTTGACCGGCCAGCCCCGGAGCTGCCAGAGCCGGTCCCCCAGGGTGGAGACCACGCAGAACCAGAGAAAGAGTACGACGAAAAACACCTGGCTGATGCGCCGTGCCGTCACACTTCTCATGCGGAGACCTCGATCGGCGACAGCGAGCGGTAGTCGGCGGTGCCCGCGCCCAGCGTCTCGGCCTTGGCGATGAACGGCAGGTCGGCCGCGGTTTTGCCCAGCAGGGTGGCGCCGAAGGCGTCGACCGCCACCTGGTCGGTGCCGACGATCATTGTGCGGGTCTCCTTGAGGTCGGCGAGCGACCCGCCCGTGGGGCCGTTGGTGATCATCGTGGTCGTGCCGTCCAGCACCACGAGCGTCGGTTTCACCATGCTGGCCAGCTCGGCAATGATCGTCTGGATATCCTGGTGGAAGATGTTGCGCCGCCCCCCCAGCAGCCCGTACCAGTTCTTCATTACCATCGACGCCCCGCTGCGGTGATGGTCCTTGACCGGGGCGATGCCGATCAGCTTGGTGACGCCGGTAAGCGGCACCCTGAGAACCGGCCAGTTGCGGATCAGCTGCGCGCCTTTTAATGTCATGGGTTTGAAGAAGCGCTCCTCGGGCAGGATCAGGTCGGCTCCCGCGCTGCGGGCGGATTGTCCGATCCCGGTCAGCGCAAAGCAGCTGGCCGGGTCGTTGATGGGGTTGTCGGTCACCGCGACCGACGCGGCACCCGCTTTTAGACAGAGCCGGGCGAGCTCGGCCACCAGGTCGGGATGGGTCGTCGCCGACAGCATGGGCGGAGAGGCAAAGGCGGCGTTCACCTTGAGCAGGACCCGATCCCCCTTGCGGACAAAGGCCTCGATCCCGCCCAGCGCCTGCAGGGCAAGCTTCAGGCTGCCGGCACGGTCAGCGCCATGCGCGATGCACATCTTCTTGCCCTGGCCGGGAATGGAGAAGTCAGGCAGGGCGGCGGCCTGGGGCTCGGCGGCAGCCGGCCCGGGCCCCGCAGGATCATGGGTCGCATAAGCGATGGCGCCCGCGGCGGCCAGGCAGGCCCCGGCCTTGACGGCGCGCCCCAGGAACTCGCGGCGGCTCAGGCTCTCGTCAGCGGGCACCGGCCACCTCCTTCAGTTTCGCCGCCAGTTCTCTAGCCAGCATGACGGCTTTATCCCGGTCGGGCGCCTCGTGGACGCCGGCCAAGAAAGGCCCCTCGGCAAACACCACTTCGTACATGTCCAGAATCGCGACGACGGCGCCGCCGGGCACAGGTTCGTCGGATGCCTTTACCTCGCCCCCGTAGGTTTTAAGAAAATCCACGTAGCCCTCTGCCAGGCTCGCGGCCTCCTGGGGATCGGTCCGGCGGGAGAGGAAGGCCGTCATTTCTGCGCCGGCGATCGAGTACGTCGCCGTGAACACCCGGTCGAGATCGACCACGCCGAAGGCGTCGGCGGGGATCAGGCTGATGCTGGTCGCAACCAGTCCCGGTTTGGGGAACAGGTCACGCTCGGCGATGGTCGCCTGTGCCACCGGCCGGCTGAGGATGAAGGCCCGGGCCAGGGCGTCCATGGATGCCCGCAGCCGGTCGTCCGTGCCGGATGCGATCATTTCGAGATAATAGGGGCCATGCACGAAAAAGAGCGCGTTCTCGGCCCGGTAGGCGAACTCGGCAAAATCCAGCATGGTGGCGTCGGCGCGGCGCTGGGCGCTGAAGACCGCATAGGCGTTCTCGAAGGAGCCCATGTCGTAGATAAACACCTCGATCCAGAGGTCCGGCTGGCCTGCGAGGGCGAGGCGCTGGCAGTCCAGGCGGACGAACCCGGCGGAAAGATACAGCTCGGCCTTGCCGTCGATCTTGTCGGAAAGGGTTTCGCGGTCGAAGCGCTCGGCCGGTGTGAGCAACGACATCCCCTCGGGAATCGTCAGGATGAGCCCCTCCGTCGCCGGCAGGGCGGTGGGCCCCTTCGCCCGGTCGGCGGTGCCTTGCAGGAAATTGAGCACCGCCGGGTTGAAACGGGACTGCACCATCGCCATCCCGGCGGCGATGAGGGCCAGCGACGCCAGGACGCAGAGGGCTACGATGGTCTCGCGGCCGGAATGTGCTTCAGGGGCTGAAGGGGCAAGGCTCGAACGCGGATCGGGCATGGCGGGTCACATCATGCTATAGAAGTGGTTTCATAAACCCTCTCTCACACCCGGGGGCGGCGTTGCAGACCTCTTGAAATGCTCACAACCGAACGTGGTTGCTGCGCTTTCGAATCGGCCTCTCGCCTTGCCCGCGGGCGTGATCCGAGGTTGTGAAACCACTTCTAAAAGTGGTTGTCGAAATTTTCCGAAACGATACACTCAAGATCGCCGGCATGTCAAACTGAAAAAAGCGGCGGCCGGCAGCGTTCCATCCTTGACCCACGGCGCAGATGCCTTACCGTACACTTAACCCGGAATAGCCGGGACCAAGTCGGGGTCAACCCACGCGAGGTATCACACGATGGAAACCACATCTTATTGCGACATGCTGGAACGGCAGTTAACCGTTTGGAAGTCGAAAATTCATGAGGTCATCCGGCAGGCGGACCGCCTGGCAGCGGTAGAGCGCGAGGCCTTGACGCCGTCCACACGCAGCCTGCATGCCATGGTCGGTGAGATCGACTCCCACTTGTCACTTCTGAAGACGGCCTGCCCGGCCGACTGGCTCCCCCAGCGCCGCGCCATCGACGACAAGATGAGCGAGCTGCAGGAGACGCTGAGGAAACTCTCCGATCGCGTGGAAGGGCCGCTGATCCCGGATTCGCTCTCCTGGGTCTCTTCGTGAGG
>DATITS010000101.1:0-21721 GCA_035467535.1 Desulfobacterales bacterium | reverse complement strand
GGCCACGACCTGAAGGACCTGGAGGAGATCCTCAAGCAGAGCGCCGGCAAGGGCATCAACGTCTACACCCACGGCGAGATGCTGCCCTGCCACGGATATCCCGAGCTGAAGCAGAAGTATCCCCACTTCTTCGGCCACTACGGCACGGCCTGGCAGAATCAGGCCAAGGAATTCGGCAAATTCCCCGGGGCGATCCTCATGACCACCAACTGCATCCAGAAACCCACCGACACTTACCGGGACAACATTTTCACCGCCGGCCTGGTGGGCTGGCCCGCAGTGCGGCACATCGCCGACGGGAACTTCAAGCCGGTCGTCGACAAGGCCCTATCGCTGCCCGGCTTCACCGCGGATGCCCCCGGCAAGGAGGTCATGGTCGGCTTCGGCCGCAACACCGTGATGAGCGTCGCCGGCAAGGTGATCGAACTGGTCAAGTCCGGCAAGATCAAGCACTTCTTCCTGGTGGGCGGCTGTGACGGCGCCAAACCGGGCCGCAGCTACTACACCGAGTTCGTCGAGAAGGTTCCCCAGGACTGCGTCGTGCTCACACTCGCCTGCGGCAAGTTCCGATTCTTCGACCAGGACCTCGGGGCCATCGACGGCATCCCGCGCCTGCTCGACGTCGGGCAATGCAACGACGCCTACTCGGCGATCCAGATCGCCGTCGCCCTGTCCAAGGCCTTCAACTGCGGCGTGAACGACCTGCCGCTCTCCATGATCCTGTCCTGGTACGAGCAGAAGGCGGTGGCGATCCTGCTGACGCTGCTCTTCCTGGGCATCAAGAACATCCGCCTGGGCCCCAGCCTGCCGGCCTTTATCACGCCGAACGTGCTGAACGTCCTGGTGGAGAAGTTCAACATCGCCCCCATCAAGACGCCGGACGAGGATCTCAAGGCGATTCTCGGGTAAATAGACCGAAGGCTGAAGACTGAAGGCTTTCAGGGACAAACTCTGCGTGATCACCCAAGACGTCGGGCTTTTGAGTTGGCGATTGAATCAAAGCTCGCAGAAACTGGAAAAGTCTTGGATGACGTAATCTGTGCTTTGCGAGATGCCTTATAGCCTTCAGCCTTCAGCCTAAATACCTGAGCAGTTATGGGACGTCACCGAAGGAGATAAACATGCGCTGCCCGGGACAGGACATGCAGTACTGGAAGCCAGGGGCGATTTTTGAAGAAAAATGTCCCCAATGCGGCCAGACCGTGGAATTTTTCAAGGACGACACCGCCCGCAAGTGCGGCAAATGCGGCCACCGCTTCGTCAACCCGCAGATGGACTTCGGCTGCGCCGCCTACTGCCCGCATGCCGAGCAGTGCCTGGGCACCCTGCCGGAGGGGCTTGCGGCCCAGAAGGAGAACCTGTTGAAGGACCGAGTGGCGGTCGAAATGAAGCGCCATTTCAAGAACGACTTCAAGCGCATCGGCCATGCCAGCCGGGTGGCGCGGTACGCCGAGCGGATCGGCAAGGCCGTGCAAGGCAACCTCGCGGTAATTCTCTCGGCCGCCTACCTGCACGACATCGGCGGTGGGATAGCCGGGGGCCCGGACGGCGGCGCCCCCTCCGAACAGCCGCAGACCGAAGGCCCGGCCGCGGCGCGGGCGATCCTGGAAAAGCTCGGCGCCCGGGAGGAGCTGATCGCCGAAGTCTGCGAGATCCTCACCCGCCTGCGCCATCCCAGCCCCGGCGACACGATCAACTTGCAGGTGGTGCGTGACGCCGATCTCCTGGAAACCATCGACGAACAACACAAATCCGCCCCGCTGGCGGCCGGGGAGCTTGCCGAGCGCATCGAAAGCTCGTTTCTCACCGAGGCCGGCCGCCAGGCGGCGCGGGATATCCTTCTAAACGCGAGGTGATCGCATGAAAGTCATTCGTAAAATCATCCACATCGACGAGGATCTGTGCGACGGGTGCGGCAACTGCGTCCCGTCCTGCGCCGAGGGGGCCCTGGAGATCGTAGACGGCAAGGCCCGCGTAATTGCTGATTTCTACTGCGACGGCCTGGGGGCCTGCCTGGGGGAATGCCCGACCGGCGCCCTCACCATCACGGAGCGCACGGCCGACGAGTTTGACGAGCACGCCGTGGAAAAACTGCTGAGCGAGAAGAAAAAAGAGAAACCCAGCGCACGCACGGTCCTGCCCATGGCCGCAGGCGGCTGCCCCTCGACCCGGATGATGCAGAGCTTCGGCCCGACGGCCGACGGCGCGGGGTCAGGCGTTCCAGCGACCGCCGGCGCGCCTGCCGAGTCGGCCCTGAACCACTGGCCGGTCCAGATCATGCTGGTGCCGCCGACGGCACCGTTTCTCAAGGGGGCCGACCTGCTGGTGCTGGCGGACTGCGTGCCGGTCGCCTTCCCGACGCTGCATCGGGATTTTCTGAAAGGCAAGGCCGTCATGATGGGCTGCCCCAAGTTCGACAACACCGAGGCCTACATCGAAAAGTTCGCGCAGATCGCACGGCACTCCGGCATCCGCAGCATCACCGCGGTGGTCATGGAGGTCCCCTGCTGCGCGGCCCTGCCCGTCATCGTCAAAAAGGGCTTGAAACTGGCCGGGGCGGCCATCCCCATGGAAGAAGTGGTCATCAGTGTCCGCGGGAAAATCCTCGAACGCCGGCAGGTGCAAGCGGCCTGACGGCCAGGGCCACCGGGGAGGAGGCCGGACCGCCCGCCCGCTCCTCCCTGCCCCCAAACCTCAGGCCCGCCCGGCACGGCCCCGAATTCCTGCCTTCACGCCGTTTCCCGGCCGCACCTCTTGGCCGTGTCTTATGAAACAAAGGTGTTTCACAAACGAACCCGATACTGCCTTGAAATATGCTTTTCGTTGTGATATTGAGATATTGTTCCACCAATTGCTGCCGGCCAACGGTGTTCGCCGCTACGCGTATCGGACTGGCGCTCTGCATGCCGGCGGAGGCTTCCGAACGGCGCACGCGCAATGCCATCAAGCCTCCGGAAATAACGGCCTTTTGAGCAGCAGCCCCGCTCACGCTCCTGGCACAGAACTTGAAGACCCACGTAAGCGCCGCCCAAACATCAGGGCTGGAGCGCATCGCGTACCGTTAAGGCCGGGAGAACGACCGTGAGACCCTGTAACCTGCACATTGCCAGAACCTTGCAGATGGTGGACGAAATGATCGAACTGGCCGACCAGGGGGACTCCGACAGGGAAGACAGTGGCTGCGGGATCCTTTACGGCGTGCTGCGGGATTCGGCCTTCAAGCTGAAACAGCTGGCCGAAGCCGAGAAGCGCAACCACATCCGCAAAGGATGGTGGCCGCAGGAGCGCGACTGAATTCCAGCACCTATCACCCACTAATTATAAAACTCGGAGGATTTTACATGGCAAAACTGAAAGGCACCCGCACCGAAAAAAATCTAATGGCCGCTTTCGCCGGGGAATCGCAGGCACGCAACCGCTACACCTATTTTGCCGGCCAGGCCAAAAAAGACGGCTTCGTGCAGATCGCCGACATCTTCCTTGAGACCGCCGACCATGAGAAAGAGCACGCCAAGCGCTTCTTCAAGTTCCTGGAGGGCGGCGAGGTCGAGATCGCCTGCGCGTTTCCGGCCGGCGTGATCGGCGTGACACTCGCCAACCTGAAAGCCGCCGCCGCGGGCGAACACCACGAGCACGCCACCCTGTATCCGGGTTTTGCCAAGATCGCCGAGGACGAGGGCCTCAAAGACGTGGCTGCGGCCTTCCAGACGATCTCGGTCGCTGAAAAGCAGCACGAAAAGCGCTACCTCGACCTGGCCGCCAACATTGAAGCCGGTCGCGTGTTCAAGCGCGACGCCAAGGCGACCTGGCGCTGCCGCAACTGCGGTTACCTGCACATGGGCGCAAGCGCACCCGAACTTTGCCCGGCATGCCTGCACCCCCAGGCGCACTTCGAGCTTCTGGGAGAGAACTGGTAAGCCGTCACGTTCACGCAACCAAAACGAAAGGAGATTCACCATGGCCGAACAGCTTCAAGTCTACAAATGCGAGGTTTGCGGTAACATCATCGAGGTCCTTCACGGCGGCGCCGGCGAGCTGGTCTGCTGCGGCCAGCCGATGAAGCTCATCAAGGAAAACACGGTGGACGCCGCCAAGGAGAAGCATGTGCCGGTGGTCGAAAAAACCGCGGACGGCTTCAAGGTCAAGGTCGGCAGCGTTGCCCACCCCATGGAAGAGAAACATTGGATCGAGTGGGTCGAGCTCGTCGTGGACGGCAAGGTCTACCGCCAGTTCCTGAAACCCGGGCAGGCGCCCGAGGCCGCCTTCTGCATCAAGGGCGACAAGGTCAGCGCCCGCGAGTACTGCAACCTGCACGGCCTGTGGAAGGCCTAACAGGCTAACGACCCGATCCTGACGGTGGTGGCCGGCAGCGGCGAACCGCCGGGCTTGCCGCCCGTGGGCATCCGCCCGCTCGGGCAGACAGGCATCGGGTAATTTTTCCGGCGGACTCCCATGCAGCCGAGCCGTCCTGTGCCCGGCGCGCCAGGGCCCGCCCACGGAGGTGTCACCATGCCGAGCTGGAAATGTTCCAAATGCGGGTACACATTCGATTCGGATGCGCATCCGAACCAGTGCCCGAGTTGCAGGGAAAAGTGCGAGTTCCTGGACAACACGTGCTACACACCGGACTGCGCGGCCGAAGGGATCGACACCCGCATCGGAAAACCCAAACCCTGATCGATCCCGGGCGTGGCATCACGCTCTCACGCGGCGCACGCCGATCGTAAGGCCATTCCAAGCGGAAGAGGTGCTCCCATGGGAAAAGTCCTTGTCGCCTACGCCACCCGAACGGGTGAGTCCCAACAAATTGCGGAACTCATCGGCGAGGGGATTCGGTTGGCCGGTCATCAGGCCGATGTCGTCAATCTCAAAAACATCAAGAGTGAAGCCGACCTCGCCGGATACGACGGCTACGCTTTCGGCTCCGCCACCTATCACGGCGAAATGCTTCAAGCGATGAAAACCTTTCTGTTCTTGGCTGAAAAGGCCAGCCTGGAAGGAAAAGCCGGCGGTGCCTTCGGTGCTTTCGGATGGAGCGGAGAAGCCAACGACCGCATATTTCAGACCATGAAGAACGTGCTCAAAATGGACATGGTCGGAGATTGTTTGAGGTTGAAGTCGGGCAATCTCGGCGGCGGGGTTCAAATGGCCCAGGAATACGGCCGCCAGATCGCTCAGAAACTAAAATCCTAACAGGATGTTGGAAATCAAGCATCAGGCCGTCAGCCAAGGCGTGCGGCATTTTGGAAAGCGCAGCATATTCAGGAATATGTGAGCATTTACAATAGCCGCACAACGCTGGATCACGGCCTTAGGCGCAGTTTTTCAACACCCTGTTAAAGTGATCATAACGGATACGGGAGGAAACGATGCCTGAGAATGAGAGCACCCCGAAGCATTGCCCTGGCTACGCCAATTTCAAGAGCTTGAAATCCTTCACCTGCAGCTGCCCCGCGTGCGGCGCGGAGAAGGAGATTTTCTCGGATGAATTCGAGCGGTCGCACCAGTGCTCAAAATGCGGCAAGCCGATTGACTTCACGCAGTGCCATCTCTCGGGTGAAGGCAAAAGCGTATCCCCACGCTGATGGGCTCACGGGCAGCCGATCCGTGGCGGATGAAACGGCCGGGTAGCGCGCACCGGGCGGATGGGTATTGTCTATCGCCGGCGCGCGGCTCGGTTTGCGGCGGGAGGGGATATGACCGGTCTTGGCTTCAGAACGGCAGCGGTGTTTTTTCTGGCTGCAATGCTGGCAGGCTCGTGGATCGCAGCTTCGGCGCAGACCCCGAATGCGGGGGCGCCGGAAATCGTGTTAAACGGAGGCACCAGTGGCAATGTGACCTTCCCCCACCTGCGCCACCAGCAGAAGCTTGTGGATTGCAATGTCTGCCATTCGGTTTTTCCGCAAACGCCAGGCGCCATCGAAGCCCTGCAGGCGCAGGGCAAGCTGGCCAAAAAAGAAATCATGAACGCCCAGTGCACCAGGTGCCACAAGGAAAAGCGGAAGGCGGGCGAGAAGACCGGCCCGACCACCTGCACGACCTGCCACGTCAAGGGATGAGAAGGCGCACGCCATGCTGATACTGGGATTACAGGGCAGCCCGCGCAAAAAGGGCAACACGAATTTTCTGCTCTCCTCCTTTCTCCAGGCCGCGGAGCAAAAAGGGGCCGCCACCCGGATCATTTCCGTGGCCGAGAGCAGCATCCTGCCCTGCAAGGAGTACGTCGTCTGCGAGAAGAAGGGCACCTGCCCCATCGACGACGACATGGCCGCCGAGGTCTACGGCCTGTTGCGCCAGGCGGAAGTCGTCGTGCTCGCCAGCCCGATCTTCTTCTACAACATGACCTCCCAGCTCAAGGCCCTGGTGGACCGCTGCCAGGTCTTCTGGGCGCGCAAGTACCGCCTGAAGCTGAGCGACCCCCTGAAAGCCACCCGCCGCGGGTATCTGCTCAGTGTCGCGGCCACCCGCGGAAAAACGCTTTTCGATGGGCTCCAGCTGACCACCAAATACTTCTTTGACGCCATCGACGCCCGCTTCGACGGCAGCCTCCTCTACCGGGGGATCGAGGGGCCGAAAGACATGGCAAACCACCCCACGGTCGGCCAGGACGTTGACCAGGCGGTAGCCGCGCTGATGGCCCATTACACCCCGCGCAAGAAAATTCTGTTCCTCTGCCGTCGGAACGCCTGCCGCAGTCCGATGGCGGGCGCCTGGGCGCAGCGCCTGGCCGGCGACCGACTCGATGTGGCCACCGGCGGCAGCGAGCCCGCCGAACGGTGCGATCCGGACATGGCCAAGGTCATGGCGGAGCAGGGTGTCGACATGGCGTTCCGCAGGCCCCAGGGAGTCGACGCGGCCCTGGCCAGCGGCGTGCCGGATGCCATCATCACCATGGGTGACGCACCGTGCCCGGTCGTCCCCGGGGCACTGCGGCAGGACTGGGATGTGCCGGACCCGACCGGCCAGCCGATCGAGGTTATGCGCCAGGTCCGGGACGAGATCGAGGCCCGCGTAAAACAGTTGATCACGGCTCTCGTGCCATGATACACCATAGCGACGTGCACGGAGGTGCAACAGTGGGAAAACCCGAAGAGATGTTCCAATGCCAAACCGTGAACTGCGGCTGCTTGTATGACCCGGACCGCGGGGACCGGCGCGGCAAGGTGCCCAAGGGGGTGCAGTTCAAAGACCTGTCCAATGAGTGGGCCTGCCCGGTATGCGGCGCCGGTAAAAAAATGTTCAAGCCGCTCGCCGGCCCCGGCTCCGCCAAAGAAGAAAACGCATAGACCGGCGCGCCGCCGGTCATACGGCTACACGCAAACGGCGTCAACGGATTTTCAAAATCCCACATCCACAAGGAGGAGAACCATGGAGAAATACGTGTGTCAAGTCTGCGGTTACATCTACGACCCCGCCCAGGGCGACCCCGACAACGGGGTGGCCGCCGGAACCCCTTTCGCAAAGCTGCCGGACAGCTGGGAATGCCCGGTGTGCGGTGCCTCGAAGGCCGATTTCGCCAAAGAATCATAGTTTCGCCTTTTCCGACCCATTCACGGATGATGCCCTTTTCATTCAGCCCCCGCGGGCCGGAGGAAAAGGGCATCCGTATTTGGGAGCCCGCCACCGGCGCGGCGATGTACGCCCGGCTTGCGGTTGACCCGATCATGATTAATTTTCCAGGCGGCTCGAACCGTGCCGCCACCAATACTGATGCGAGGTGAGAAAATGAATCCGATCGAAATTGCCCCCGGGGTCTACAACGTCGGCGTGACGGACTGGAACATCCGGGACTTTCACGGTTACTCCACGGACGTGGGGACGACCTACAACGCGTTTTTGGTCGTGGACGAAAAGATTGCACTGATCGACTCGGTCAAAAAGGAATTTTCCGACCAACTGATCGACAACATCACCCGTATCGTGGACCCGCGGAAAATAGACGTGGTGATCAGCAATCACACCGAACTCGACCACTCCGGGAGCCTCGCGCGAATCATGCACCGGGCCGGCGAAGACAAGCCTTTGTATTGTTCAAAAATGGGGGCAAAGAACCTGGCGCGCCATTTCCCCCAAAAGTGGAACTACCGGGCCGTCGGCTCAGGCGACGAACTGAAGCTGGGCAAGCGCACGCTGGCATTCCTGGAAACCCGCATGATCCACTGGCCGGACAGCATGTTCTCTTATCTCAAGGAGGACGGCATCCTCTTTTCAAGCGACGGCTTCGGCCAGCACTATGCCGGCCCTGAGCGGTTCGACGATGAGATCGGGGACTCGATCATGGTCCACGCCAAGAAATACTTCGCCAACATCCTGCTGCTCTACGCGACGCACATCGAAAAATTGATCCGGCAGGTGGCGGAGATGAAGCTGGACCTGCGCATGATCTGCCCGGATCACGGGGTGATCTGGCGCAAGGACCCCGGTAAAATCGTAAAGGCGTATCTGGATTGGTGCCGCCAGGAGCCGGAGAAAAAGGCCGTCGTAATCTACGATACCATGTGGCACAGCACGGAAAAGATGGCGGAGGCCGTCAATGCGGGGATCATGGCCGAAGGCGTTCCGTCAACGCCGATGAATCTGCGCGCATGGCATCGCAGCGAAGTGATGACTGAGGTCTTTGACGCCAAGGCTGTGGTCGTGGGCTCCCCGACGCTCAACAACGGCATGTTCCCGACCGTGGCGGATTTTCTCTGCTACATGAAAGGGCTCAAACCCAAGGGCAAGATCGGGGCCGCCTTCGGCTCCTACGGCTGGAGCGGAGAGGCCGTGAAACTGATCGAAAATGAGTTGACGGACATGAAGATCGAACTGGCCCAGCCCGGGCTCAAGGTCCAGTTCGTGCCGGAAGCACCGGTACTCGACGCCTGTCAGGAGTTCGGGCGGAAAATCGGCCGGGCGGTGAATGGCCTGTAACAGGGCCGAGGGCACTCATGAAACGACCGGTGGTGGAACTCAGCGACTGCATCCGCTGCGAGGTGTGCCGGGAGTGCTGCCCGGAGGTTTTTCGTATGACCGATTCCGGCTTCGTCGAGGTGGCGGAATTGTCGGAGTATCCCGAAGACGAGGTCAACGAGGCCATCAAGAACTGCCCGGCGGATTGCATCGGCTGGGAAGATGACGAGAAAGGAGCGCTTTGGTGAAAACGCGCAAAACGGCTCTTTTTGTGTTCATCACCTTCTATCAGGGCAACCGAAACCCCGCATCGGGCCGCTGACATCAAGGCGCGGAGTTTTGGCGAGTGCCGAACGCATGCTATGGGAACAGAGCACCCCACCGGCCGTGAACTCAAAAAAATCATCGCGACCCTTTTGGTACGCGAACCCTTTCCCGCATCTATCGAACCGGTCTTCGAACTGCCTGGCCGTAAGGTGGTCAACCCGCTCTTCGCGCTTTTTTGCAGCAAGCATCCACTTCAGCGCTGGCGGGCCGTGACCGCGATGGGAATGGTGGTGTCCCGCCTGGTCGATGAGAACATGGAATCCGCGCGGGTGGTCATGCGGCGGTTTATGTGGAACCTGAACGAGGAGTCCGGCGGAATCGGCTGGGGATGCCCGGAGGCCATGGGCGAGAGCATGGCGCGCAGCGAACGCTTGGCCGATGAATACGGCTGCATCCTCTGCTCCTATCTGCACCCGGAGCGCAATTTCATCGAGCACCCCGCACTGCAGGCAGGGGTGTTGTGGGGCATCGGGCGCATGGTGCATACCTGGCCGAAGAAGCTGGTCGACAGCATGGAGTTCCTCACGCCCTTTCTGGCATCACCCGAGGCGGCCCTGCGGGGGCTTGCCGCCTGGGCCTGCGGGCCCGGCCGGGCGGATGCACGCCTGACCCCTCTGCTGGAGACGCTCACGGCAGACACCGCATCTTTCCAGCTCTATCGCGGGGAGCGGCTGGAGGCGTGCTCGGTCGGAGAGTTGGCCGCGCAGGCGCTGCAAAGGACGCGGATGAGTTCAGTGGAAAGGTGACTTCTGCATGGAATGGACCTCTGAAGCCAAGGCCGCGTTGCAACAAGTTCCCTTCTTCGTCCGCAAGCGAGTCCGCGCCCGCGTGGAGAAAGAGGCGACGGATGCCGGAAAAGAGCGGGTCGGCCTGGCGGACGTCAAGGCCACCCAGGCGCGCTACCTGTCGGGAATGCACGCCGACATCAAGGGCTACCAACTCGACACCTGTTTCGGCCCCAGCGGCTGCCCGAACCGCGCCGTGGTCAGCGACCAGTTGCTCGCGCGGGTGGAATCGGTGATCAAGGCCGCCGACCTGCTGAGCTTTTTGAAATCCCGGGTCGCAGGGGATCTCAAGTTCCATCACGAATTCCGGGTCACGCTCGCCGACTGCCCGAACGCCTGCTCGCAGCCGCAGATCAAGGATGTGGGCATCATCGGCGCTGCCGCTCCGGAAACCTCCCGCGAGGCGTGCTCCCAGTGCAAGGCGTGTGTCGAGTCCTGCCCCGAGCAGGCGATAGCACTCGCCGCGGAGGGCCGCCCCCCGGGGATCGAGACAGGGCGCTGCCTGAAGTGCGGCCAGTGCATCCGGGCCTGCCCTACGGGAACCCTCGCCGAGGCCTGGCGGGGGTTTCGGGTCCAGCTGGGCGGCCGCCTCGGCCGCCATCCCCGGCTCGCCCGGGAGTTGCCGGGGATTTTCAACGAGGATCAGGTGATCGAGATCCTTCAGGACTGCCTGAAACTCTACAAGGAGCGCAGCCTCCACGGAGAGCGTTTCGCGCAGCTTTTTCAGGACCGCGACTTCGAGGGGCTCTCGCGACGCTTCTGCGGCACCGCTGTTTGACACGTCGCCGAGCGGCACTACTATTGCCTTCAGGATCAGTCCTTTTTTCCAAATCGACTGCACGGGAGGATACGACCATGGAACACAAAACGTTTTCAATTCCCAAAATCTCCTGCGGCCATTGCGTAATGACCATCACCAAGGAGCTGAAGGAGCTGCAGGGTGTGCGCAAGGTGGAAGGCAACCCGCAGTCTAAAGCCGTGGACGTGGAGTGGGACGCGCCGGCCACGGAGGCCCTAATCCGGGTCACGCTCAACGACATCAATTTCCCGGCGGCCTGACGATGCAGCGCGACGATCTGCTCCTGACGGCCGTCCAGGCAACCATCCGGGCGGGGCTCGCGACACTGGAGGTCTACGATTCCGAGCTGCACGTGGACTACAAGCAGGACCGCTCGCCCCTCACCCTGGCAGACACGCGGTCTCACGAGATCATCGCCGGCCTGCTGAAGCCTACCGATGTGCCGGTGTTGAGCGAAGAGGGCCGAAACATCCCTGCCGCGGAGCGCCGCGGCTGGCAACGACTGTGGGTGGTCGACCCCCTGGACGGAACCAAGGAGTTCATCAAGCATCTGGGGGAGTTTACGATCAACATCGCCCTGGTCGAAAACGGGCGGCCGACGCTGGGGGTCATATTCGTCCCGGTGAAAAACGTGTTGTACTTCGGCCGGCTCGAGGACGGCTCCTACCGCCTCGATGACGGTCAAGCGCTTGCCGAGCTCGCCCGCACCGATGCAGCCGGCGATGCGGTCAGGGCAATCGAAAAGCTGAAGACGCGCTCCAAGCGGCTGCCCCTCGACGCTTCGGTTCACACGCCCTTCGTAATCGTCGGCAGCCGTTCCCACGCCACCCCCGAGCTGCACGCCTATGTCGATCAGAAGCGGCGTGAGCTGGGGGCGGTGACGTTCGTGTCGGCCGGCAGTTCGCGCAAGTACTGCCTGGTGGCCGAGGGCCGCGCCGACGTCTACCCCCGGCTGGGGCCGACCATGGAATGGGACACGGCCGCCGGACAGGTGATTGCCGAAGCCGCCGGAGCGACGCTCATCCGCCATGACACCGGCGGGCCGATGACCTACAACAAGGAAGACCTCCTCAACCCCTGGCACATCGTCACTCGAAAGGTGCCCGCTAACGCGTAACATGGCTTCCCAAACCATCCACATCCCCATTCAGGGCATGACCTGCGCCACCTGTGCCGCGACGGTCGAGCGGGTCGTCAAAAATCGTGCCGGCGTTGACGACGTGCAGGTCAATTTTGCGAGCGAGCAGGCCGCCGTCACCTTCGACCCGAAGGCGGTGACGCTGCCGCAGATCGTCCACCAGATCCAGGAGGCCGGCTATTCCGTGCCCACCGCCCGGGTCGAACTGGCGATTACCGGCATGACCTGCGCGAACTGCTCGGCCACCATCGAGCGCACGCTGAACAAGAAAGTGCCCGGCGTGGTCCAGGCGGCCGTGAATTTCGCCTCCGAGCGGGCATCCGTTGAATATATGTCCCGGACGGTCTCGGTGGACGACCTGATCGCCGCAGTGACGGGCGCCGGGTTCGGGGCGGCGGCTTTCGGCGATTCACCGGAGGCCGAGGATGCCGAAACCTGCGCCCGCAGGCGTGAGATTGCAGATCAGACCCGCAAATTCATCGTCGGCGTGATCTGCTCCCTGCCGCTTTTCCTGTTGAGCATGGGGCGCGATTTCGGGTTCACCGGTCCCTGGAGCCAAGCGGCCTGGGTGAACTGGCTCTTCTGGGCCCTGGCGACCCCGGTCCAGTTCTACACGGGCTGGGACTATTACACCGGCGGTTTCAAGAGCCTGCGCAACCGCAGCGCCAACATGGATGTCCTCGTAGCCATGGGCTCCTCCGTGGCGTATGCCTACTCTGTCAGTGTGCTGCTGGCGCCGGCCCTTGGGCACCACGTGTACTTCGAGACCTCGGCGGTCATCATCACCCTCATCAAGCTGGGCAAGCTGCTCGAGTCGCGGACCAAGGGCCGCACCGGCGGGGCGATCCGCAAGCTGATCGGCCTGCGCCCCAAGACGGCGTTCATTCTCGACGGCGGCCAGGAGAAGGAGATCCCCCTGTCCCGGGTCAAAATCGGGGACGTGGTCGTCGTGCGGCCCGGTGAACGCATGCCGGTGGACGGTGTCGTCTTGACCGGGGAGTCCGCCGTGGACGAATCCATGCTGAGCGGCGAGCCGCTGCCGGTCGACAAACGCAGCGGGGACACGGTGGTCGGGGGCAGCGTCAACGGCCAGGGTCTGCTGACCTTCGAGGCCAAGGCCGTGGGCCGCGATACGGTTCTGGCCCAGATCATCCGCCTGGTCCAGGAGGCCCAAGGCAGCAAGGCGCCGATCCAGGCGCTGGCCGACCGGGTGGCGGCGGTCTTCGTGCCGGCCATCATCGCGCTGGCGCTCTTCGTCTTCGGCCTGTGGTGGCTGCTGAGCGCAGACTTCGTCGAGGCCATGATCCGCCTCGTGGCGGTGCTGGTTATCGCCTGTCCCTGCGCATTGGGCCTGGCCACGCCGACGGCCATCATGGCAGGCACCGGCAAGGGGGCCGAGCACGGGATCCTGTTCAAATCGAGCGAAGCCCTGGAATCGGCCAGCAAGCTCACCACCATCGTGCTCGACAAAACCGGCACCATCACCAGCGGTCGGCCGGCGATCACCGACCTGGTCCCGATCGCACCCGCCTGCCGATCGGAAGACGACCTGCTGCACCTGGCGGCCTCCGTTGAAAAAGGCTCGGAACACCCGCTGGGCAAAACGATCGTGCGTGCGGCCGAGGCGGCGGGGCGGACGCTTCAGGTCCCTGCCGAATTTCAGGCCGCCGGCGGACGCGGCGTCCAGGGGAAAGTGGATGGCGTCCGAGTAGCGGTGGGGAAGGCAGGTTGGATGGAAGCGGAACTGGGGGTCGCCATTGCTGCCGCCCGGGAGAGCATCCACCGGCTTCAGTCGGAGGGCAAGACCGTGATGGTGGTCGCCCGCAACGGCGAGCCTGCCGGTTTGATCGCGGTCTCCGACGAACTGAAACCCGATTCCGCGCAGGCGATCGCCCGGCTGCACGAACTCGGGCTGAAAACCGTCATGCTGACGGGTGACAATCCCGAAACGGCGAAGGCCATCGCCGCCCGGGTGGCGATCGACCGCATTTTTGCCGAGGTGCGGCCGGATGAGAAAGCACTGAAGGTAAAGGAGCTGCAGGCGACCGGCGAAAAGGTCGGGATGGTGGGCGACGGCATCAACGACGCCCCGGCCCTGGCGCAGGCCGATGTGGGACTTGCGATCGGTACGGGAACGGACGTGGCCATCGAAAGCGCCGGCATCATCCTTTCCAGCGGCAGCCTGAACGGTATCCCCCGGGCCATCCGTCTCAGCCGTGCCACCATGCGCACCATCGCCCAGAACCTTTTCTGGGCTTTCGGCTACAACGTCATCCTGGTGCCGATCGCAGCCGGCGCGCTGTATCCCTTCGAGTCGCTTCCGGCCATGCTGCGACAGTTGCATCCGATTCTCGCCGCCCTGGCCATGGCCTTCAGCAGCATCTCGGTGGTCTCCAACAGCCTGCGCCTGTACAAGGCCGATATCCGTTGAGCACAGGGGAGTGTAACCGATCCACCCGGCCGGGCTCAGTAGAGCCAAATTGAGTCTCACCGGCAGGCCGGGCCCCGTTTGAGATGGCCGGCCCAGAAAAGGGTGGACAAGCCCCACCCGATTTCCCTATAATCGTAAATGGAGCGTTGCAATGAAAGAAATCCTGATCCTGCTGGCGGTGGTGGGCGTTTGGTATTTTCTGCAGGCCTACCTTCTGCCCAAACTGGGTATAGCGACCTGACTGCGGGATTCTTGTCAGGTGACAAGAAAAGATGACAGCGGCACCCCCCCCGAATCGCCCAACGATCGACGATGACGACACCGAGTTGATTCAGGCCATCAATTCGGGCCAAACGGAAAAGTTCCCGGAGCTGGTCCGGCGTTACGAGCAGAAGCTTTACAACTTCGGCCGCCGGATGTGCGGGAATACCGGCGACGCCGAAGACCTCGTCCAGGACACGTTTCTCAACGTTTTTCGCTACCTCAAGGACTTCCGCCACGAGACCAAGTTCAAGAACTGGCTCTACCGGGTGGCCGCCAGCACCTGCATCAAGCAGCGCCGCCGGTCGAAGTTTGCCCCCGAACGGGAGCTGTCGCTCGAGGAATTCGTGCCGGGTGAAGCAACCGGTGCGGCCGCCCAGGTACCGGAATGGGCCCAGATCCCTCTGGAAAAGCTACTGAACGAGGAGTTGGTTCATCACCTGCACGAGGCGATCCTGTCGCTGCCCGAGCCCTACCGGCTGGTGGTTGTCCTGAGGGACATGGAGGGCTTCAGCACGGAGGAGACGGCCCAGATCATGAACATCTCGGGTGCCAACGTCAAAGTCCGGCTGCACCGTGCGCGGCTGTTTCTGAGGGAAAAACTGAAAGGATATTTCGCCCATGGCATGTGACAACCCCGAGCACCGGCATTGCCTCGAGCTGTTTGAAAAGCTCTCGGAATACCTCGACCAGGAACTGACGCCGGAAACGCGCCGTCACATCGAGGCCCACGTGGCCGAATGCCTGGCCTGCTTCGCGTGTCTTCAGACCCTTAAACAGACCATCGCCCTCTGCCGGCAGGCGGGGGACCAGCCGGTCCCGACGGCATTTTCCCGCAAACTTCACGATATGCTTCAAACCACGACCCAACCGCCCCTGCCCTAAACGGCGCACCCCTGGCGCCACCCGGCACCGGTTGACAACACCGGAGCCTGACCTTAAACTAACATCTTTAATTACAGACAAAAAAATCGAAGGGCCCGCGGCGGGCCGACGCGGAAATCGGTTCCGTTGGGGATCTCCACATGCTGCTCAGTGAACTGAAAGAAGGCCAGAGTGCGACCGTTGTACGCATCGGCGGGGAGAGCCTGCTGCGGCGAAGAATTCTCGAAATGGGAATTCTCAAAGGGGCCGAGGTGCATGTCGAAAAATACGCCCCGCTGAAGGACCCCATGGAGTTGGTCGTCAAGGGCTATCACATCTCCCTGCGGGTGGAGGAAGCCGCCCGCATCCTCGTCGATAATGTCCGATAGGCTGTCCCCCATGCCGACGAAACGCCTTGTCATCGCCCTGGCCGGCAACCCCAACTCCGGCAAAACGACCGTTTTCAACAACCTCACCGGCACCCGCCAGAAAGTCGGGAACTGGCCTGGGGTCACCGTTGAAAAGAAGGAAGGGCACGTCGCCCGCAACGGATACGACCTGACCATCGTGGACCTGCCCGGCACTTACAGCCTGACCCCGTTTTCGATCGAGGAAGTGGTCGCCCGCAACTTTCTGCTGGACGAGCGGCCGGACGTCGTCATTGACATCATCGACGCCTCCAACCTCGAGCGCAGCCTGTATCTGGCGACCCAGATCCGGGAACTGGACTGCAAGGTGCTCTTCGCCCTCAACATGGCCGACGTCGCCGGCAGCCGGGGCACGAAAATCGACGCCGCGAAATTGTCCGAACTGCTGAACGTACCGGTCGTCTTTACGGTCGGCAACCGCAGCCAAGGCATGGACGACCTGGTGCAGCAGGCCATTGAGCTTGCCGAGTCCGCCATGCCCGCGGTGCGCACCCGGCGGGTAAAATACAGCCACGACATCGAAGAGGCCATCGGCCGCCTCATGAATTTCATGGAAATGAAGGCCGGCAGCCTGCCCTACGACGCGCGCTGGATGGCCATCAAGCTCCTGGAGGACGACACGATCGTCAAGGAACGCCTGGTCGCGGCCGCCCCGGAAGCCGGGCGCAAAATCCTGCAGGTCGCCCAGGACCTGCACACCCACCTCACGCATCGTTTCGACGAGGATCCCCAGATCGTGATGACCGATGAACGCTACGGGTTCATCGCCGGCATCATCCGCGAGGTGCAGTCCGCCACCATCCAGCAGCGGGTGGACATCTCGCGCAACATCGACCTCGTGCTCACGCACCGGCTGTTCGGTTTTCCGATCTTTGTCTTTTTCATCTGGGCCATGTTCCAGCTGACCTTCACCCTGGGCGAATACCCCGTGCAGTGGATCGGGGCGTGCGTGGACGGGCTCTCCGGGGCCGTGGGGGCGGCCCTGCCGGAAGGCATCCTGCGCAGCCTGCTTGTCGACGGGGTCATCGCCGGCGTCGGCAGCGTGATCAAGTTCCTGCCCAACATTCTGATCCTCTTTTTCTGCATCGCGCTCTTCGAGGACACGGGATACATGGCCCGGTCGGCCTTCCTGATGGACCGGATCATGCACTTGATCGGGCTGCACGGCAAATCCTTTATCCCGATGCTCATGGGCTTCGGCTGCAATGTGCCGGCGATCATGGCCGCCCGCACCCTGGAGAGCGAGAAGGACCGCATCCTGACCATCCTCATCACGCCTTTCATGTCCTGCTCGGCGAAGCTGCCGGTGTATGTGATCCTGGCCGGCGCCTTCTTCGGGGCCCGGGCCGGGACGGTAATCTTCGGCATCTACCTGCTGGGGGTGGTTCTGTCCGTCATCACGGGCCGCATCTTCCGCTCGACGCTGCTCAAGGGGGCCGACGCACCCTTCGTCATGGAGCTGCCCCCCTACCGCATGCCGATGGCGCAAAGCCTGCTGATCCACATGTGGGACCGCAGCAAGCTCTTCCTGCTGAAAATGGGCAAGGTGATCCTGGTCGGCTCGGTCGTGATCTGGGGCCTTTCGAACTTCCCGCGCGACGTGGCGACGGGCCGCGACTATGCCATCGAGACCGGGCGGGTCACCGCCGCGGCCGATTCGCAGAAGGCGACCGCGGACGGCAGCGAGCGGCGCCGGATCGAGGAGCAGGCTGAACGGGCGCTGAGTCACCTGCGCCGGGAGCAGAAGGCCGAGCAGACCCGGCACTCCTACATCGGTCGCATCGGCCGCTTCATCGCGCCGGTCTTCGCGCCGCTCGGCATCGACTGGCAGGGCGGGGTCGCCCTGCTCTCGGGCTTTGTGGCCAAGGAAATCGTGGTCAGCACCCTCGGGGTGCTGCACGCGGCCGGGGAAAACGCCGAGGAGGGGACACTCGGCAAGGCGCTGATCGCCGCAGGCATGACCCCCCTGTCGGCCCTGTCCATGATGGTCTTTGTCCTGCTGTATCTGCCGTGTCTTGCCACAACGGCCGCCATCCGCCGGGAGACCTCCACCCGGTGGATGGTCTTCAGTATCGGCTACAGCACGGCGATGGCGTGGGGAATGGCGTTTGTCGTCTACCAGGGCGGACGATTGCTCGGCATCGGTTGAAGATTCCCTCCTCCGGATAAGTTGCTGACCCTCTTCCACCCGCACGGTTTAATATCCCGGAACACGGTGTCGAAAGTGTTTTCGGAAATGCAGCGGGAAGGACATCTTTCCTGTGAGCCTGGCCGGGGCACCTTTGTGTCTGAAGCCCAGGCCAAATCAAAATCCAAGGTTCAGAGCATGCACCGGCTGCTGACGGTGGTGGACGAAGCGCTCGAACGGGCCGGGAAGCTGGGTTTCAGCGCTGAAGATCTGTTCCTGACCCTTTATGCCCGGACCCAGGCATCGCCCGCAACGTCAAAGGATAAGCGGGTGGTTAAAGCGCTTTTCATCGAGTGCAGCCGACCGGAGCTGGAGCTTTTCAGCGCGAAGCTTGAAAAAGAGCTGAGCATTCAGTTGGATTCCATGCTGGTCGGGGATTTTGCCAAGGTTGTCGAGAAGGATCTGAAATCGTTGAAGCGCTATGGGCTGATCATCACCACCTTCTACCACATCCGGGAAGTTCAACGCCTTTTGGAGGACTCCGGCAGAGAGGTGGTCGCCGTCATGGTGGATACGAGTCTCGAGACCTTGATGCGGCTGACCTCGCTTCCCGAAGGGACCAAGGTGGGTGTGGCCTGCACCACGCGGGACGGGGCAAAGAATATGAAGCGCTCGATCCAGAGAGCCGGGTTAGAGCATCTGCGAGTGATCACCGGTTGCGGCGAAGAGAGGTCCAGCTTGCAAAAGATGATCGCCGAAGCCTCCGTGATCGTCTGCTCCCGTCTGGTTGAAAGCCAGCTGCGCGCCCTCACTCCAAAGGGCAAGGAACTCATCGTCGACAACAAAAGCATCGACAAGGCGGGGATCGAAATGCTCCGGTCCCGGCTGATGGAGATCACCTCCGCAAATTACACCCAGGAGGGCTCTCCGAAGCCGCTCATAGCGTTATAACATGGAAACGTCACTTCCCCAAGTCACGCCAGACGGAGACGCTGTCAAGGGCATCTATTTTATCGCCATCTCCCAGTTTGGGATCTCTTTTTCGTTCAACTGCATCATGTCGTTCATGCCCTTTTACATCCTGAAGGTGAGCGGATATGATGAGAAGCAGACAATGCTCTGGATCGGTATGATCATGGGGGCTACCTCCATGGTCGCTGCGTTTGCGGCTCCCTTCTGGGGAAGCCTCACCACGCGCATCCGACCCAAGCTTCTCTTTCAGGCCGGCATTTTCTGCAACGGCGTCATCTTCTTCATCATGGGGTTCGTCGAAAGCTTGCCGCTGCTTCTTTCCCTAAGGCTCATCCAGGGGGTACTCGGAGGGGTCTCCACCATCGGGCTTGTGCTGATCACGGTCTCTGCCCCAAAGGATAGACTCCCCAAATACATGAGTCTCTTCCAGAACTCCCTTACGGCAGGCCAACTCATCGGCCCTCCCCTGGGCGCTTACGCCGTGACGCTATTCGGCTACCACTCCCCCTTCATTATTGCCCTGGTCGTAGTCTTTTTCTCGCTGGTATATTGTCACAACTACGTTCGGGACATCCCGCCACAGCCCAAGAGCACCCGGCGGGGCAAGCAGATCACCGGAGGAATCCTGTGGGGCTGGGGGCTCACCATTGTCGGGACGATCCACCTCATGTTTCTGCCCAGCGTCCTGCCACACATCCTGGAGGGCTTCCAGCTTACGGGACAGGCGGCCATCACCACGGCCGGAACCATCATGATGGCCTATATGGCCACGGCCATTGCCGGCAATTACCTGCTGGTCAACCTCTCGTCCCGTTTGGGCCAGACCCGGACCATCGCGATTGCCTGCCTGCTGGCAGCCGCGCTGCAGTGCCTGCTGTATTTTAGCAGCGGCGTCTACAGCTTTACCTTGATCCGCGTACTCCAGACAGGCATGATCGCGGCCGTCATCCCGCTGGTCATAACAACCTTTGCGGGCGAAGGCAGGGGAGGCGCCACCCTCGGGTTTCTGAACTCAGGGCGCTTCGTCGGAAACGCCCTGGGCCCCATGATGGCGACCACCCTCTTGGCCCAGTTCAATCTATTGACACTCTACTTGACGATTTCAGGGCTTACCCTGGTCATGCTTTGCGCCTTCCTGGCATCAAGGCGGAGCAGCCACTCCTTTCAGGTCTTTTAAGAAAAAAACGTTTTTTATCGATGACACACCCCATTCGATTCGATGCATACGCGGGCTGATCATGGTTGCGGCGAGGGTTCGCCGGTACAAACCCAACCCGCGTCGATCGCCTGCGTCAAATGTCGCAAATCGTGATCCAACCGGCGGTCGGCCGTCAAGACGGGCGAGCAGGAGCGCACGCGGTCAAGTAGACGTGCGACGCCTGTGGAAAGCAGCTTTTCGTCGCGCAACGTGGCGGCATTGGAAAGGGCCACGAGCAGGGTGGCCAGCACCTGTTGGAGCAGTGTGATCACCTCTGCGGCATTGAGCGCAGCACTGGTCGCCTTGTTTCAAAAAGGGGTGATCCGGCCATAAGCGCGCCCGCTTGTGACTCCACTCTCCGATATTCATCACCGGGGCTTCTGTTTCTATCCGATGCTTTTCATGATGACCGCCGCAAAGGTGCCGCCGGATGAGACACCGTTGACCAGGCCGTAACGGATGGCAATCGGGGTTTCAGCTTTCAAGACGAAGCTCAGCGGCGATAGGGGTTGCAAAAGACCAAGGGTGGGGGCCAGGGTTCGATTCTGAATGGACAACGCCATGGCGGCCGCCCGGATCCCGCCGGACGAAAAACCTTCGCCCAGTGCGCCCTTGATGGCGCTGATACGGGGTTGACGGCCGAAGGAGGCGAAAACCCTACCCAGGGCCTCGGCCTCGAGTCGATCCGATCGCAGCCCGCCGTTGGCGGACGCGCAGACATAATCGATTGCGCCGGGATCGATGCGGGCGGCGGCAAGCGCCCTGGTCATGGCGAGAGACGGCCCGGTCGCATCCGTCGGCCAGTCGTTGGGACCGGCGGGGGCGGCGCTCAGACCCCAGCCGGCAATTTCACAGTAGGGGATCGCCCCCCGGGCTTCCGCACTTTCCAGGGATTCGAGGCAGACGACACCGGCGCCCTCGCCGACAATGGTGCCGTTGCGCTGCGCATCGAAGGGCCGAATCGCCTCCTTCCCGCCGTTCTGGGGCGAAAGCGTGCGGAAACGGGCTAGCACGTTGAAATAAAATTCCGAAATGATATCCCCGCCGCCCGCGAGGATGACATCGGCGCGCCCCCGCGCAATCTCGGCCGCGGCGTAGGTCATGGCCGTCTCCGCCGACACCTCGCGATGGTTGACGGTGGTGTTGACACCCCGGACGCCCAGTTCGATGGCCGCATGTCCGGCCGGCGCGTTCATCACGACGTTTGGCACGAGGATGGGGTTGGCCCGCCGGGGGCTGTCGGTGAAGAGCACCTTTCCGAATTGAGCGGCGACATCCGTACCGCCGAAGCAGGTCCCGATCACAACCCCCACCCGGTCCCGGTTGTGCGGGCCGATTTGAAAACCGGCATCGTCGATGGCCATGCGGGCGGCCGCGGTGGCCATCTGCGACAGTCGGTCCATGCGCCGCAGGGTAGCGGGACGAATGAAATCCAGTGGGGTGAAGCCTTGAACCTGAGCCCCCAGCTTGGCGTCAAAGCGAGCGGTGTCGAAAAGGG
>DATITS010000100.1:0-2889 GCA_035467535.1 Desulfobacterales bacterium | reverse complement strand
GGGCACGGCAAGCTCGACGAGAAGAATATCGATGAGGGCCTCAAAGAGGTCCGCATGGCGCTTCTCGAAGCCGACGTCCACTACCGGGTGGTGAAAAGCTTTATCGAGGGTGTGCGAAGCCGCGCCCTGGGGCAGGAGGTGATGGCCAGCCTCACCCCCGGCCAGCAAGTGGTCAAGATTGTCAACGAGCAACTCACCGAGCTGATGGGCTCTCGCCACGAAGAGTTGAACCTTGCGGGGCTGGCACCCGCATCCGTGATGCTGGTCGGGCTGCAGGGCTCCGGCAAGACCACCACCGCCGGGAAGCTCGCGGTCCTGCTGCGGAAAAAGGGCCGGCGGCCGTTCCTGGTGCCGGCGGACGTCTACCGCCCGGCGGCCATCGACCAGCTCAAGACCATCGGCGAGCAGGTCGGGGTGCCGGTGTTCGCCTCCGCGGCGGACCAGGACCCGGTGCAGATTTGCCTGAACGCCAAGGCGGCGGCGTTTCAGAACGGCTGCGACACGTTGGTGCTCGACACCGCCGGACGCCTGCACATCGACGAGGAGCTCATGGCCGAGCTCGGGCGCATTAAAGATGCCCTGCGGCCATCGGACATTTTGCTCGTCGCCGACGCCATGACCGGCCAGGACGCGGTCAACATCGCCGCGTCTTTCAACGAGCGGCTGAACATCGGCGGCGTCATTTTGACCAAGATGGACGGCGATGCCAGGGGCGGCGCGGCCCTGTCCATCAAGTCCATCACCGGCAAGCCGATCAAGTTTGTCGGTGTGGGCGAAAAGCTGAGCGCCCTGGAGCCGTTCCACCCCGACCGGATGGCCGCGAGCATTCTCGGGATGGGGGACGTGCTCGGCCTGATCGAGAAGGCCCAGGCGGTGGTGGACGAGAAGCAGGCCGCCGCGCTCGAAAAGAAGCTGCGCAAGAGCCAGTTCAGCCTGGAGGACTTCCGGGACCAGCTGGTTCAGGTGCGCAAGATGGGCTCCCTGTCGGACATTCTGAAAATGGTCCCGGGGATGGGCAAAATCAAGCAGCTCAAGAACCTCGAGATCGATGACCGGGAGTTCGTCAGGATCGAAGCCATCATCAATTCCATGACGGCCCAGGAGCGCCGAAAGTACGCCATCATCAACGGCAGCCGGCGTCGCCGGATTGCCGCGGGCAGCGGGACGCGTGTCCAGGACGTCAACAACGTGTTGAAAAACTACACCCAGATGCTGAAGATGCTGAAAAAGATCAACCAAGGCGGCCTCCGCAGAGGGATGCTGCCGTTTTAAAGGAGAATGCACGACATGGCAGTTAAAATCAGACTGGCCCGACACGGTGCCAAGAAAAAGCCCTATTACCGGATCGTGGTCGCCGACAACGACAGCCCGCGGGACGGCCGGTTTTTGGAAAACGTGGGGACCTATGACCCCCAGTTCAACCCCGTCAAGCTGACCGTGAAGCCGGAGCGGGTGCGCTACTGGCTGGACAAAGGGGCCACCCCCACCGACACGGTTAAAAATCTTTTGAAAAAAGAAGGGGTGCTGGCCCGCAAGGCTTAGCCGCTGCTTCAAGCCCCAGATCCGGTGACGGCGCCGTGGCATGGTGCGCGTGCGTCTGAGTGTCGTTCGGGATTTTGAAGCTGCTTTCGCTTGGGTCGGTCCATTTCCGTTGCTCTCAGCCACCCGAAAAGGAGCCGGAGCCATGAAAGAGCTGATCACCCGTATTGCAAAGGCGTTGGTGGATAACCCGGACCAGGTTCTGGTCAGCGAGATCGAGGGAAACCAGACCTCCGTGCTCGAACTCAAGGTCGCCAAGGAGGATTTGGGCAAAGTCATCGGCAAGGAAGGACGGAATGCCAGGGCCATGCGCATCATTCTCGGCGCCGCTTCGGCCAAGCTGAAGAAGCGTACGGTTCTGGAGATTCTCGAGTAGATGGCGCCCGATTCACGCTATGTCCTCATCGGCCGGATTGCCGGGGTTCACGGCATGGGCGGCAACCTGAAACTGCGCTCCTACGCGGAGTCGCCGGATATTTTCGCGCCCGGCTGTTTGCTGCTCGCCGCCCGGGGTGACGGGACGGAGAACCTCTATGAGGTCAACTGGGTCCAGACCCAGGGGCGCGTGCCGCTGCTCTCCCTGAAAGGGGTTAGCGACCGCAGCCAAGCCGAGGAGCTCGTCGGATGGGATCTGTTCATTGAAAAGGCGCTGCTGCCGGAGCTGGAGCCGGGCACGTACTATTGGGACGACCTGATCGGTATGGACGTCTTCGGCGGCGACGGCGTGCGCCTCGGCCGCCTCGAATCCATTTTCCGGACCGGCAGCAACGATGTGTACGTGGTGACGGATGGCGACCGGGAGCTCTTGGTCCCGGTGATCGCGTCGGTGGTGACGGCCGTCGACCTCACGGCGCGCCGCATCGACGTGAATCTGCCCGAGGGCCTGGAGTGGCAGGGCTGAGCGTCTCATGCAGATCGCGGCGCTGACGATTTTTCCGGAGATGTTCGACCTCTTCTGGTCGCACGGCATCGTTCGCCGGGCCATCGAGCAGCAGATCGTTTCGGCGGCGGCCGTCAACATCCGGGACTTCGCGCTCGACAAGCACCATGTCACCGACGACCGGCCCTACGGCGGCGGATGTGGCATGGTGATGAAACCCGAGCCGCTGGCGGGAGCCATCCGGGCGGCGCGCGAGAAGGCGCCCGGGGCGCGCACCATCCTGATGACGCCCCAGGGCCGCGTGTTCACCCAGGCGGTGGCCGCCGAGCTGGCAGGCCTGCCGGGGCTCATTTTGGTGTGCGGACGCTACGAGGGGGTAGACGAGCGCCTCTGCGAGGAACTCATCGACGAGGAGCTCTCGATCGGGGATTACGTTCTGACCGGAGGCGAACTGCCTGCCATGGTGGTGA
>DATITS010000099.1:0-2032 GCA_035467535.1 Desulfobacterales bacterium | reverse complement strand
AGCGGACCAGCGGGTTGGCGGACAGAACCGGCACCCGCGGCAGCAGCCCTTTGGCGAAGACCCGCTGAAAATACCCGATCATCGCCGTGGTGTTGATCATGAAGAGGATCCCGTGGGAGAGGCACCACTCGATCAGGTCGGCAACTCCCGGGTAGGCCGCAAACGATCGGTCCAGATAGGCGTCCATCATCTCCTCGGTGACCGGTCCCGGCAGCAGGCTGCGAATCTTCTGCCCGGCCTCGCCGAGCGTGATCTCGTTCCCGGTGTACCGGCGAAACACTCGGGAGAGTTCGGCCTCGAGGCGGGGGTGATTGAAGGCAATAAAATCGAAGGGGCCGGAGGGCGACAGGCACTCGCTCCAGTCCGAGGAAATAACCGCATTGAATGTCCCAACCCGGTCCTGCATGCAGAAACCTCACTGTCAGGGTATTGAAAAACCGCGCCTGAGGCCGTGATCCGGCGTTGTGCGGCTATTGTAAATGCTCACATGGAATCGGCTGGAAGCTGGAGGCTCGAAGCTGGAAGCCTGTCTGACTGGGTCTGAATTTGTTTTATGCCTCAAGCCTCGAGCCTCAAGCTAATATCCGATTTGGCTGCCGGCCTGATGCTTGTTTTTCGACACCCTGCTATGTTGAATTTTTAAATCCGCACAAGTGGGCATTTACAAGCCCGCTCACTTTTTTCAACAATAAAATGGCGACAGCCATTTTAATCGCAAGAATCGGGTGGCGCCGGGTTGGACGGGTGTGTATAATGCCTTCACCAAAAGGGCAACACCTTCGCCCGATGCTTCCCGGAGGGAAAACCACCATGCAACCCGAGACTTTCGCCCAGGCGTGCCGAGACTATGACCGCATCGAAAAGGCCATCAAATTCATCGAGGCCCACTTCGACCGCCAGCCCGAACTGAAGGAGATCGCCGGCCACATTGGCCTGAGCGAGTTTTACTTCCAGCGCCTGTTCAGCAGTTGGGTCGGCATCAGCCCCAAGCGCTTTCTGCAGTTTCTGACCAAAGAGTATGTAAAGGAGCTGCTCTCCGCCTCAGCCAATATCCTGGATGCCGCCTTCGATGCCGGCCTTTCGGGCCCCGGACGGCTGCACGACCTCTTCGTGACCTGCGAGGCGGTCACCCCCGGCGAGTTCAAGGCGCGCGGCGAGGGGCTCACCATCACCTACGGGTTTCACGGCAGCCCCTTCGGCGAATGCCTGATCGCGCAGACCGGCCGCGGGATCTGCTGGCTTTCGTTTGTGCGCAACGGCAGCCGGCCGGCGCTCCTCTCCGAGCTTAAAAATTCCTGGAAAAAGGCCCACCTTCTGGAAGACCCCGCCGGGACACGCCCGCTTGCGGCACGCATTTACGACCCCGCCATGTGGCGGAGCTCAAACCCCATCCCCGTGCTGGTCAAGGGGACCAACTTCCAGATCAAGGTCTGGGAGGCGCTGCTGCGCATCCCGGTCGGCACCGTGGTGACCTACGAGGACATCGCGCTTCACATCGGCCTGCCCAAGGCCGTGCGCGCCGTGGGCAACGCGGTCGGCAAGAACCCGGTGTCGTTCGTGATCCCCTGCCACCGGGTCGTGCGCAAGACGGCCGAGTTCGGCAACTATGGCGGGGGACCTGCGCGCAAGAAAGCCATGCTCGGCTGGGAGGCCGCCCTGGCGGCCAGACAATAGACGTTGGCCTCGCTGCGCCGTTCACGCACGACACCGCACATTATGCCAATGGGCACACGTTTCGGGGAAACGCTTTGTTTGCGATCACCGGAAGGAAAACATCAAGTTCTTAAAAATCCCAGGAGTTCTATTGCATCGCCGCCATAAGTTCCGCACCCGGTCGGCTATTTCATGCCGATATCACTCGCCACAGGAAATAAGAACAAGCAGGAAGTATGATGGTATTTAGAGTATCCAACAATACAAAATTACAGCAGATTAAATCCGCATATCGGACTTTTACCTCTGACGTGCCGTAAATTTCAGGGACTGACTGAAATGCAGGTAAGCCGAAATTTTAATTTAAGTCATCATCGCA
>DATITS010000098.1:0-4923 GCA_035467535.1 Desulfobacterales bacterium | reverse complement strand
GACGTTGGCCACCCCCACGGCGTTGGGGAAAAACGCGAACATGGGCTGATCGTTGGGGGAGTCGCCGGTAAAAATCACGTTGGGTTTGATTGCTTCCAACTCTTCCTTGAAAGCGTCTTGAAACAGCCTCCGGGTCATGGTCAGCTTGTCGTAGGCGCCGAACCAGCCGTTGACGTGGATCGAGCTCACTTTGGCCTGCGCACCGGCGGCCTCGAAAATTTTTACGATCCGTTCCACCGCCGGGAGGGGCAGCCGCGGCACATCCTCGCAGAAGTCGATGGCGAGGTCCGCTTCCCGATACGCCTGGTCGGCTGAAACCGCGCAGCCCGGGACCTCGGCCAGGATTTTTTCCTTCAGCGCTTCCAGCCGGCTGCGGTCGACCTCGCGCGCTTCAGCCGTTTTGAAATAGCAGCGCTCCATCTTCCGCAGCGTGCGTTCGTAGCGGTAATAGAAGGCGCCGTTCTCTCCGACCACCGCCGCAACCGGCCACATGCGCGCGATGTGGTCGCACCAGCCGGCCGGCCGGCCCGTGATGGGGATGACTGCCACTCCGGCATCCCGCAGCCGCTCCATGGCCGCCAGTGCGGCGGCCGGCAACAGGCCGTGCAGCGTCAGCGTGTCGTCGATGTCTGTCAGGACGTAGCGGATGTTTTTCTTAAGCGATGAGGGAAATTCCTGGAAGGGCTTCATCGTTTCCATTATCGAATCAAACCGGCTGCCTGGTTTTCTTTAGGGGGATTATATCGGGGGTGGTAGTGCTTGGCAAGCTTTAATAGGCAAGTGGTTTGCCGGTCTGGATACGCAAAGATGGTTTGTAAATCAGTGTCACAGGTCACCTTTCTTGCATATCCCGTAGTTCGGCCTTACTCTGGTGCACAACGATTGGAAACGGTTAGAACTTCCACTAAGGAGAAACGCCATGAAACGGTTTGCGGTGTTGGCAGGTTTGTTGGTTGCGTTGATGACATCAGCGGCCATGGCCCAGGACATCAAGGGCGCGGTCACGGGCGTATTGAAGTCAGCCGGTGGAGGATCGAGTGTCGGCGGTGGGGATGTGGCGGCGGGGCTGAAGGAGGCACTGGCGACCGGGACGGGAAATGCCGTTCAGAGCCTGTCGAAAACCGATGGGTATTTCGGCGATGCTGCCGCGAAGATCCTGATGCCGGGCAAGATGCAGCAGGCGGCCGACGTGTTGAAGAAAGCGGGCTATCAGCGGGAGGTGGACGATTTCATCCTGAGCATGAACCGGGCGGCGGAGCAGGCCGCCCCCAAGGCCAGACCTATTTTTGAGGACGCCGTGAAGAAAATGTCATTTGCGGACGCGCAGAAGATCCTGAACGGGGGCAACACGGCCGCAACCGATTATTTCAAGACGAAAACCTCCTCCGACCTGACCGCGGCTTTCAAGCCCGCCATCGCGGAGAGCATGAATCAGGTCGGCGTTACACAGTCCTACAAGGCAATGACCGACCGCTACACGTCGATGGTCCCATTTGGGAAACCGGATGCCTTCGACCTGGACAGCTACGTCACCCAAAAATCACTCGACGGCCTGTTCGTGAAGGTCGGTCAGGAAGAGGCGAAAATCCGGACGAATCCGGCCGCCCGCACGACGGATCTTCTGAAGACGGTGTTCGCGAAGTAAGCGCCTATCCCAGCACCTTCTCCAGCGCCAAGGCGCATTCGGCCTGGGCATCCTCGGGGCCTTCGATGTTCAGGCTGTGCGTTTCAAAATCGATGTCGACCAGCTTGCAGCCGTGCTGCTCGACGACGTTTTTCACGATGGTCAGCAGTTGATCGTCGCGAAGCTCGTTCATGGGCGTTCATCCTTCCAGGTGTCGATCACTTCCTTGGCCGCGCGGAAGGCTTCGACCCCGGCCGGCACCCCGACGTAGACCGACGCCTGCAGGAGCACCTCCTGGATTTCCTGCACCGTACAGCCGTTGCGCAGCGCCCCGCGCACGTGGCTCTTGATCTCGGTCGTCGCCCGCAATGCCGACAGGAACGCCAGCGTGACCAGGCTGCGAGTCGTGCGGGGCAGGCCTGCGCGGGTCCAGACCGTACCCCAGCAGTTTTCGTTGAGCAATTCCTGCATCGGCCGGGTGAAATCGGTGGTGGCCGCCACGGCCTTGTCCACGTATTCGTCTCCGAGAACCTCGCGCCGCACAGCCAGACCCTGATCGAATTTTTGCTTGTCCATAAACTGCTGCTCCTTCCCATTAAAATTGACGACTTCGTACTAAGTCCAACTTCGGCGTTGCGCTTCATCTCGTTGTCACTGCGGCGTACGACAAGTACGCCTCGTCACACGGGATTCGCGCGCCTTGAATTTGGAACTTACTACAAAGTCGTCTGTAAATCGACCATTTACGAGTCCATCAATCATGGTATCGTATGATCAAAACAGGCACAAGCCAACCCCGAATTTTCAAAGATGGGTGGGTGGATAAGGAGGCTGCGGCATCGGCGAGAGCAGCGCCTGAGCCCGTTTTTTATCATCTTCCCATCAGGCTCGGCAGATACAGCGCAATCTGGGGGAAAATCGTCATGATCACGGCCAACACGAGGATCGGGATCAGGAAGGCTGTCGCCCCTTTGAAGATCTCCACCATGGGCACATCCGTGGCGATGCCGGCCAGGGTGTAGACGTTCAGGCCCACCGGCGGTGTGATCAGGCCCGCCTCCATCATGAGCACCGCCACCACCCCGAACCAGATGGGGTGGAAATGCAGCGCCACGATGACGGGAAAGATGACCGGCAGCGTCAACACCATCATGGACACCGCATCGAGAAAGCAGCCGAGCACGAAGTAAATCCCGATGATGATTGCCAGGACCACGTAGCGGGAGACCTCCAGCCCCGCGATCCAGGCTGAAACCGTCGTCGGAATGGTCGATAGCGCCAGGAAATAGCTGAACACCGTGGCCCCGGCGACCAGAAACAGCACCATGACCGTTATGCGCGTGGCCTCGAGCAGGCAGGCGGTGGTCGATGTCCAGGTCATTTTCCCCTTGAGCAGTACGATGATGAAGAGTGCAAAGGCGCCGACGGCACCGGCTTCGGTCGGGTTGATGAAACCGAGGTAGATCCCGCCCATCACGATGAGGAAGACCAGGCCGGTCTCCCAGATGCCCTTGAGAGAGACGATCTTCTCCCTGAAGGGGACCTTCTCGAGAGAGGCCGGCGCGATGGCGGGGTTGAGCATGGACCAGCCGATCACGACAGCAGAATAAGCCACCGATAGCAGCAGCCCGGGAAAAATCCCGGCGATGAGGAGCTTGCCGATGGACTGCTCGGTCAGCATGCCGTAGACGACGAAACCCAGGCTGGGCGGAATGAGGAAGCTCAGGGTCCCGCCCGCGACCACCACCCCCGTCGCCAGGCGCGGGGCGTAACCGAAACGCCGCATCTCGGGCAGCGCCACGTTGCCCATGGCGGCCGTGGCGGCAACCGATGACCCGCTCACCGCGGCAAACCCCGCGCAGGCCGCAATGGTCGCAACCGCAAGCCCTCCGGGCAGCCGCCGGAACCACTTGTCGAAGGTCACGTAGAGCTCCCGGGTGATGCCGGCTGCGCCGGCGAAGCTGCCCATGACGATGAACAGCGGGATGATCGTGTACGGGTAGTGCGAGGTGACGCCGTAAAGCGTTTGGGCGACGATGGGCAGGGCCGCACTGATCGAGGTCAGATACCAGATGCCGAGAAATCCCACAAACATCATCATGAAGGCGATGGGCATGCCCATGAGCAGCAGAACGAGAAGCAGGGTGCCGCCGAGAAATCCCACGGTGATCGGATCCATTACACTCTCCCGGCGATTTTCCGAAACGATGCAAAGAGGTCCAGCACGAGTTCCAGCCACAGGAGCAGCCCTCCGGCTGCCACGAGCAGCTTGAACGGCCATTGGGGCACCCGCAGCTGATCCGACACCGCCTTTTCATGGATGCCCTCGAGATACCCCTGCCAAACCATGATCGTGATAATGATGAGGCTGGCAATGGTCGTTATGGCCTGCAACACCGCCTGGCTCCTGGGGGACAACCGGATGGTGAGAAAATCCACGCTTACGTGGCCCTTGACCTGCTGCGTGTAGGCGGCACCCAGCAGCACCAGCACGGATAGCATGTACTCCGACAGCTCAAACGCGCCGGGGATCGGTTTGTTGAAAAAAGACCGGCCCATTACGTCGCCCACCGTGAGAAACATGAGCGGGATGGCCATGAACATCCCCGCGAAGCAGACGCCATAACTGGCCTTTCGAACCGCCTTTCGAAAACCTTCCAGACTCCCCATGCGCCCTTTCCTCGCCCGCATGTATCGTTGCCATCAGGACCGCAGACCGAACCTATTAAATTTTCTTGAACTCGACCGGGCACGCAACGAGATCGACATTTCTCTTCGCGCACTCCTCGTTCATGATGGCGACAGCCTTCCTGGCCGGCAGCCCCTTGGCCTCGAGGTCTGCCACCCATTTGCGCGTCACGTCCTGGAACCGGCCGAACCAGCGCTGGGCCTCGGGCTTGGGCAGCTCCACCAACTGCACCCCGCCCTGGGAGATCTCTTCGATGAGTTTCGGATATTCGGAACGAGTGAGCCCGCCCGTGGTTTTGAATGGGTTGGTGCCCAGCTCCTCGACCGTCTTCTTCTGGTCGCCGGGCAGCTTGTTCCAGGCGTTCATGTTCATCACCATGCCTTCGGACACACAGCCGAAGGTGGTCACGACACCGTACTTGACCACCTCGTGCAGCTTGAAGGCCAGGATGACGGGCGGGCAGGTGACGATGCCGTCGATCGTCCCGGTCTCGATGGCCATGTAGATGTCGCCGGGTGGCATGAACACCGGTTCCGCACCCAGCGCTTTCACGTAGTTGGTCTGATGCCCGCCGGGGGTTCGCACCTTCATTCCCCTGAGATCCTCCATC
>DATITS010000097.1:0-1979 GCA_035467535.1 Desulfobacterales bacterium | reverse complement strand
GATGGTGCCCAAGGCCGGACTTGAACCGGCACGGCTCGCGCCACTACCCCCTCAAGATAGCGTGTCTACCAGGTTCCACCACTTGGGCAAATCGGTATGATCATGGGCGGCCCTACTGGGGCTTGGCCGGCGTTTCGGGCTTGGGCTCGGTTGCGGGAGCAGCGGGTGCTGCGCCGGCTGACGGGCTTGCCTCGGGTGCTTTCGTTTCCACCGCCGCCGGCGGATTGTCCGTGACCACCGAGGTCGTCGTGCGATGGCTGGAGAGGTAGGCCAGCGTCAGGGAGGTGAGCATGAAAACGATGGCGGCCCCGGCCGTGGCTTTGCTCAAAAACGTGGACGCGCCGCCGCTGCCGAAAAGCGTGTTGCTGGACCCGCCGCCGAACGCAGCACCGATGTCCGCACCCTTCCCGGTCTGGAGGAGCACGATCAGGATGAGCGCGAGGCACACGATCACATGAATGATGATCAGTATAATTGTCATGGGCTGATGATGGACCTTTCTAATAGCAGACGATCTTGCCGAACGATTCCGGGTTCAGGCTGGCACCGCCCACCAATGCACCGTCGATGTCCCCCATGGCCATGAGTTCGGAGATGTTCTCGGGTTTGACGCTGCCGCCGTAAAGAATACGCATGGCGGAGGCGAGCCCGGTCGAGAACAGATTCGAGACCAGGGAGCGTATGAACTGATGGGCTGTTTGGGCCTGTTCCTTGGTGGCTGTTTTGCCGGTGCCGATGGCCCAGACGGGCTCATAGGCGATGACCAGTGTACCCAGTTCGTTCGCAACTAAATTTTTTAACCCTTTTCGGACTTGTTTGTCAAGCACAGAAAAGGTCTGCCCGGCGTCGCGCTCTTTTTCGGTTTCGCCCACGCACATGACCGGTATCAGACCGACCGGCAGGGCCGCACGGACCCGGCGGTTGACGGTGTCATCGGTTTCCCCGAAGAACTGCCGCCGTTCGGAGTGGCCGACGATGACGTAACGGCAGCCGGCGGCGGCCAGCATCTTGGGCGAGACCTCGGCCGTGAAGGCGCCCTCGGCTTCCCAGAACAGGTTCTGGGCCCCCAGGGCGACGTTGGTTGCCTTCAGGATGCCGGCCACGGCCTCCAGTGCCGTGAAGGCCGGTGCGATCATGATGTCCCGGTCAGCAACCCCGGAGACGAGCGGCATAAACCTCCGGGCGAAGTCGGCGGCTTCGGCGGAGGTCTTGTACATTTTCCAGTTGCCGGCGATTAAAGGGCGGCGGACTGACATGGCATGGACTCCTTCACCGATGTGAAATTACAGTTTCGCCCCCATCATCACGGCCAGGTCCACCATGCGGGTGGAGTAGCCGGTTTCATTGTCGTACCAGGCGAGCACCTTGACCATGTTTTCGACGGCATAGGTGTTGGGGGCGTCGACAATCGAGGAGAGGGGGCAGCCGTTGAAATCGGCTGAGACCAGCGGGGCTTCGCTGTACCCCAGGATGCCGGCGAGGGCCTTCTCTGAAGCTTCTTTCAAGGCTGCGTTGACCTCGGACACGGTGACACCGGTCTTCTCGATCGCCACCACGAGGTCCACGAGGGAAACGTTCGGGGTGGGTACGCGCACGGCCAGGCCGTTGAGCTTGCCGGCGAGCTCAGGAAGGACCAGGCCCACCGCCTTGGCCGCACCCGTGGTGGTGGGGACCATGGAAAGGGCGGCGGAGCGCGCCCGGCGCAGATCCTTGTGCGGGAAATCGAGCAGCCGCTGATCGCCGGTGTACGAATGCACCGTGGTCATCAGGCCGTGCTTGATTTTGAAGTTCTCGTGCAGGACCTTGGCAACCGGCGCGAGACAGTTGGTGGTGCAGGAGGCATTGGAGACAATGTGATGCTGCTTCGGGTCATAGCGGTGGGAGTTCACCCCCATGACGATGGTGATGTCCGGGTTGGTGGCCGGCGCGGAGATGACCACCTTGCGGGCGCCGGCGGCGAGATGCTTGGCCGCATCTTC
>DATITS010000096.1:0-4789 GCA_035467535.1 Desulfobacterales bacterium | reverse complement strand
CCCACGGTGGCCACCATGTTGCCGCCCATGCGGCCCGGCAGCTCTCTGACCTTGAGGATCATCTCGGCTGCCGCCACCAGTGCGTCGCGGCGTCCTTCCATGGGGGTCGGGCCCACCTGGTTGGCCTCGCCGGTGAGGTAGATGTCGTACCAGTGCAGGCAGAGGATGCCCTTGGGCGCTCCGATGAGCTTCTTCTGGCGTTCCAGCATCGGCCCCTGCTCGATGTGGAACTCGTAATAGCAGTGCACGGGAAATTTCCGGCAGGGGGCCGCCCCCTTGTAGCCGATGCGCGCCAGTTCGTCCTCCAGGCGCTTGCCGGTGATGTCCCTGCGGTCATAGACCCAATCGAGTTTGAGGGCGCCGGCCCACACGCCGGAGCCCACCATGGCCGGGGCAAAACGCGAACCCTCCTCGTTGGTCCAATCGACGATGACCATCGGCCGCTCGGTCGCGACCTTGTTTTCGTGCAGGGTCCGCATGACTTCCAGCGCGCCCATGACGCCCAGGATGCCGTCGAAGCGGCCGCCCTTGGGCTGGGAGTCGATGTGCGAGCCGCTCATCACCGGGGGCAGGGCGTTGTTCCTTCCGGCCCGGCGGCCGAAAATGTTGCCCATCTCGTCGATAGTGATCTCGCAGTCGATCTCTTTGAGCCACTTCACGAAAAGATCGCGCGCCTGCTTGTCCTCGTCGCTCAGCGTCAGCCGCTGGACGCCACCGCCCGGGGTGCCGCCGATTTTGGCCATCTGCTCCAGGGTCGATTGCAGCCGCTTGCCGTTCACCCGCAATTTCTTTAAATCCATCCTTACCCTCCGATGTTGGTCAGTGGTGGACATCATCTGCCGGATGCTATTTCTCCGACGACCACGTTGACGGCCAGCCCGCCGTGGAAGAAGTGGTAAACATTGGCCGGAAACGGAACGTCGATCTTGCCGCCGGCGTGCGGGGCGATTAAAACCGCTTTCCATCCCCGGTATTTTTCCTGGAGCACCTGAAACACATTCCGCAGGAGCAAGGCGTGCTGGCCGCGGTTTCCCAAACGCCTCCCATACGGGGGGTTCAGCGCGACAAGCCCCGGCCGCTCCGTCAGGTCCCGTGGGTCGATGTCAAAAAAATCCCGGCAGGACACTGAAACCGCATCCGCAAGCGCATGCCGCCCGACACACGCCTCCAACGCCCGGCAGGCTGCTGGATCTTTGTCCGAGGCCATGATCCGCGGGGTCGAAAGGCGAGCGGCCTTAGCTTCGGCGTCGCGCTTCAGAAAGTCCCAGTGGGCAGGCCGAAACCCCGGCCAGGCCATGAAGGCGAAATCGCGATTGCCGCCCGGCGGCAGGTGCTTGGCCATCAGGGCCGCTTCAAGGGCGAACGTGCCGGCGCCGCACATGGGATCGAGCAGAAACGCCTCGCCGGAGTATCCGGCCAGCATGAGTGCTGCCGCCGCCAGCGTTTCCCGCAGCGGGGCCTCGCCCGCGTGGGTTTTGATCCCGCGACGGTACAAATTCTCCCCACTGCTGTCAAGGGAGGCCGTGAAGCGGTCGTCGACACCGCGGATGAATATCTGCAGCGGCCTCCGGGCTTCCGCAACGGGAAAAGCCGCCAGGCGTTCGGTAATCGCGTTCTGTACCCGTTCGGCGACGGCATCCGAATGATGCAGCCGGCAGTGGTGCGTGGTGACGTTTATGCGCAACGGGGTGCCCGGTGCGATGAATAGCTCCCAGGGCAATGCGGCCGCCGCTTGCGCGAGCGCGCGGAAGCTCGTTGCCCGAAATTCGTGCAGCCGCAGGAGAATGCGATTGGCCGTGCGCAGACAAAGGTTGGCCTGGTAGGCCGCCGGCAGCCGGCCGGAGAACTCGACCCCGCCTGCGACGGCCGCCCCGGTCAGCCCCAGCGATTCCAATTCGGCGAGACAGAGCGGTTCAAGGCCGGGAGCCGTGACCGCGAAGAAGCGGTGCGATTTGCCGATGACGTGGCGTCGGATTCGTTTTTCCAGCGGGCTGGTCATGCGTGCATGGCCTGATAGAAAAGAGGGTTCATTCCACCTCGTTCGGCTGCTTCATGCGAACCACCGCCGGCGCCTTTTCATCATGTTCCTGCCGGAGTTGGAGCAGGACGATGGCGGCCAGCGCCAGAACCCCGCCCAGGATCTGGAGCGGCGCCATGACCTCGCCCAGGAAAACGAATGAAAAAACCCCCGCCATGATCGGTTCCAGCGTCGAAGTGATGCTCGCGCGTGTGGACCGGATGCGGTTGACGCCCTCGTAATAGAATCCGAAAGGCAGGATCGCCCCGCCCACGCCAATGTAGAAAATCCAGCCCCACGCGGCCAACGGGTAGGGGTGCAGGAAGGCTTCGAGCGGCGGGTGCAGCAGGTTCCACTCGATGGCCGCCACGAGCAGCGCGTAAAAGAGCACGGTCCACGGGTTGTAACGGCGCATGCCGTACTCGCCGTAAACCGACCACCAGGCGAACGCCGCGGCGGCACCCAGACCGCTCAGGATCCCCATGAGGTTCAGCTGCAGCACGTCGAGGTTGTAGGCGCCGACGACGAGGGTGCAGCCGACCGTCGTCGCCGCCATCGCCGCGACGGTCCACAGGCTCAGCCGTTCGTGCTGAAACAGGACCGTGTAGAGAGCGATGATGACCGGCGCCAGGTACTCCAGGACCAGGGCGGCGGCCACGTTGAGCTTGCTGATGGCATAGAGGTAGGTGATGTTGATCGCGGCCATGCCGAAGGTGCCGAGCAGCAGAAAGTAGCCGATGTCCCTGCGCGCGATCCGGAGCAGCTTCCGGTGGCGGAAAAAGAGCCAGAGGAAGAGGACCCCGGCGGCGGTGGTGATGCGCAGCTGCACCAGCTGGAACGGGGTGACTCCGCTGTTGAACAAGAACTTGGAGGCCGAGGCGGCGGAGGCCCAGAAGGTGGCCGCCGCCACGACGTACAGGTAGCCCAGTCGGTTGAATCTGCGATCAGACGACGGGTTCACGGCTTTCTCAGCCGGGCGCCGGGCCGCGGCGTTGCTTTTCGGATGGGTTCAGGATACACGGTCACGGTGCGACCTCAGAAGTGGTTTCATAACCCCGTCTGACACCCGGTGGCGGCGTTGCAGGCCTCTCGCAATGCTCACATACTGAAGTGTATGCTGCGCTTTCGAATCGGCCGGCGCCTTGCCCTCGGGCGTGATCCGAGGTTTTGAAACCACTTCTAAGAGAAAACGGGCGATCGATCAAGCACTAACATCCGATGATGGAAACCGTATTTTTCGTTCAATCCGAATATGACGCCGCCGCGCTGAAACCGGCCGTGCTCGGCCTGCTCGACCGCATCGCGTCGCTGCGCATCGAAAAAGGGGCACGGGTACTGATCAAGCCCAATTTTCTGGCGCCGGCTCGGCCGGAGCGGGCCATGACCACCCATCCCCTGGTCCTGCGGGCGACGGTGGAGTACGTGCTCGACAAGGGCGGCCGGCCACTCGTTGCCGACAGCCCCGGCATGGGCACCTTCGAGCGCCTGCTGCGGGAAGGCGGCTACGCCGAGGCGCTCAAGGGGCTCGACGTCGAAGTGCGCCCCTTCAAGGAGACGGTTCGCGTGGACATCGGCGAGCCCTTCGGCCGGATCGAGATCGCGCGCGAGGCGCTCGCGGCCGACGTGGTGCTCAACCTGCCCAAGCTTAAAACCCACACCCAGATGCTCCTGACGGTGGGGGTGAAAAACCTCTTCGGCTGCATCGTCGGCCTGAAAAAGCCCGAGTGGCACATGCGCAGCGGCGTCGACCGCCACATGTTCGCTCGGCTGCTGGTTCAGATCTGCGCAACCGTCAACCCCGCCGCCACCCTCGTCGATGGTATACTGGGAATGGAGGGCCAGGGGCCCGGCCGCAGCGGTGTCCCGCGCCGGCTGGGGCGCCTGGTGGGCGGCGCCAGCGCGCCGGCGGTGGATTGGGCGGTCTGCCGGATGGTGGGGATAGCGCCGGGCGAGCTGCCCACCCACCGGGCCGCCGTCGCGTTGAACCTCGTGCCGGAGGAGGTCAAGGTCGTTGGGGATTTCGTAACCGTTGAGCGCTTCAAGCTGCCCGTCCTGGCGCCCCTGACCTTCGGCCCCCGGCGTTTCCACCGGCTCATGCGCAAACACCTGGTGCAGCGACCTGCCGTCGACCCGGTCAAGTGCCGGATGTGCGGCGAGTGCTGGCGGGTCTGCCCGGCCAAGGCCATCACCCCCTATGCCCGGATGATCGGCTTCGACTATGACCGCTGCATCCGGTGCTACTGCTGTGTCGAAATGTGCCCGCACGGCGCGCTTGCGGCCGTCGAGACCCGGCCCGGGCGGATCGTGCGCCGGTTGGCCGGCCTGCGTGACCACATCGCGGTGCGGATCGGTAAGAGGGGCCGGCACCGGGCGGGCCCGGATTGACTTTGAGAGCGGATTCCGATAAACAAAAAAGGGCACGGAGTTGCCACAACCATTAATAATGCAGGAGTGACTCATGGCCGGCATCAATAAAGTGATCATCGTGGGAAATCTCGGCAAAGACCCGGAAGTCAGTTACGTTCCGAGCGGAGCGGCCAAGGCTGTGTTCAGCGTCGCCACCTCCGAGACCTGGAAGGACAAGACCTCGGGCGAGAAGAAGGAGCGCACCGAGTGGCACCGGATCGTGGCCTGGGACAAACTCGGGGAAATCTGCGGAAAATACCTCTCCAAGGGCCGTCAGGTCTACGTCGAGGGCAAGCTGCAAAGCCGTTCCTACGACGACAAGGACGGCGTCAAGCGCTACGTCACCGAGATCATCGCGCAGGACGT
>DATITS010000095.1:0-3764 GCA_035467535.1 Desulfobacterales bacterium | reverse complement strand
CCGATCGGATTGACGTTGCCCCAGTAGGTTTCGGGCTGGGGATGCAATGACGGATCGCCGTAAACCTCGGATGTCGACGCTTGGAAAATCCGGGCCCGAAGGCGCTTGGCGAGTCCCAGCATATTGATGGCGCCATGGACGCTCGTCTTGGTCGTCTGCACGGGATCGTGCTGATAATGAATGGGCGACGCCGGGCAGGCTAGGTTGTAGATCTCGTCGACCTCGATGTAGAGCGGGAAGGTGATGTCGTGGCGGATCAGCTCGAATGCGGGGTTGCTCAACAGGTGTGCGATGTTGCGCTTGCTGCCGGTGTAAAAATTGTCGCAGCAGATAACGTCGCAGCCTTCCTCGAGCAGTCGCTCGCAGAGGAAAGAGCCCAGGAAGCCCGCCCCGCCCGTTACCAGGACACGTTTGCGAAAGTGCATCTCGATTCCTTTCGTGGGTTCCAAACGATGTTGGCCTTGTTTGACCTTCAGTCTATCTCCCTGTGCAGTTCCGGCAAATATATCACAGAATCAGCGCAGGGTACAACCGGAAAGATCAATTTTCCATTATTTTTTAGCAAGTTATGATATTAAACTTACATCCCGATGTTTGATTGTCGAAGGCCAAACGGTAGGAGGGTTCCCTCCGGCCTTGGCACCTCAGATCACCAGAAAAAATTCCCAATTTTTATGTTGAAATCTCATATTCAGAGTGATAGGTATGCTCTTCCTTAAATTTCGAAAGTAGGTAAACAGGTAATAATCCGTTTTCCGCTGAGGTGGCCATGGATAACTTTACGTTCGGAATGACCCTGCTTGTCGTCGGGATGGGAGGCACGCTGGTTGCTCTTGGGATACTCGCCCTGCTCATGGGTCTCCTGAAAAAGATTTTCCCCTACAAGGAAGAAAGCTCTAATTAGAGAGTCGAAAGCGAGGTTGCGCCATGTTCGAAGCGATTGTGAATGGGTTGAGCGGTCTGACGGCGGGTGTTGCCAACCTGCACTGGTCCAATCCGGTGATGATTGCGATCGGCTGCCTTTTTCTTTTCCTGGGAATCAAAAAGGACGTCGAACCCCTGCTGCTGGTTCCGATCGGCTTCGGTGCCATCCTGACCAACATCCCGCTGGCGGGGTTGATGGAGGAGCATGGCTTCCTCAGAGTCATCTATGACATGGGGGTTGCCAACGAGCTTTTCCCCTTGCTTATCTTCATCGGCATTGGGGCCATGACGGACTTCAGCCCCTTGCTGGAGAACCCGAAGATCTTCCTGCTCGGCGCGGCCGGGCAGTTCGGCATTTTTCTCACCGTCGGTCTGGCGCTGCTGTTCGGCTTTGACAAGCTGGATGCGGTGGCCATCGGCGTCATCGGCGCCTGCGACGGTCCGACCGCCATCTACGTGTCGTCGAAATACGCCCCGCACCTGCTGGGGGCCGTTTCGGTGGCGGCCTACTCCTACATGTCGCTGGTGCCGATCATCCAGCCTCCGCTCATGAAAATGATGACGACCGAAAAAGAGCGGCAGATCAACATGTCGGAGCTCAGTACCACCACACCGGCCTCCAAGACGACCAAGATCGTCTTTCCGATCGTCGTGACCATCTTCGGCGGCCTGATCGCACCCATGGGCCTGCCGCTGCTCGCAACCATCATGCTCGGCAACCTGTTGAAGGAAAGCGGCGCGGTGAGCCGGCTGGCCAAAGCCTCCGAGAACGAGATCGCCAACGTGGTGACCCTCTTCCTCGGCATTTCCATCGGAGCGACCATGGAGGGCCGGGCGTTCCTGAAAGCCGACACTCTGATGGTCCTGGCGTTCGGCTTTGTGGCGATTTGCCTGGACACGATCTGCGGGGTGGGCTTCGGCAAGCTCATGAACATCGCCACCGGCGGAAAGATCAACCCGCTGATCGGCGCAGCCGGGATTTCCGCCTATCCCATGGCAGCGCGGGTCGTCCAGAAAGAGGGGCTGAGATACAACAAGTTCAATTTCCTGCTCATGCACGCGGTAGGCGCCAACACCGGCGGCCAGGTCGGCTCGGTCATGGCCGCGGCCATCATGCTCTCGGTGCTGAAGGGCATGGGGATCATTCCGTAGCCCCAAGCTCGCGCGGCACGGGACGAAAACCGAGCGCCTGCGGCACGGTCAAAAAAGCCGGGATGATTTGCATCATCCCGGCTTTTTTTGAAGTGGTTGTGAGACCACTACTAGCGTCGCTTGGGCGGCTCGATCGATTTTCAATTACTCGGAGTAAAGTTTGCGATAACCTTCCCGCAGCGCCGTGCTGGCATCGAACACGTCTTTCTTGTATTTCTGCTCTTTGAGGTCGATCAACCGGAAAGAGCGAGTGTCGTGGTCGGACCGGATCACGGAGCCGGCCGGAATCCACGTATTCGCCGGGACCTTGGTACGCATGACGACCGACCCCACGCCCACCCAGACAGACTCCTCGAGGACCGAATCGTAGACGACAGCGCGGATGGCCACGAAGCAGTCCTCCTTGATCGTCGCCGGGCCGTGGACGATGACGCCGTGAGAGATGTTGGCCCCGGGCCCGATCGTCACGCTGCTCCCCGCGCGGCCGTGAATGACCACCCCGTCCTGGATGCAGGTGTTCTCCTGGATGAGGACCGGGTGAACCTTGCCGCTTTCATCGACCTCGTCGGCCCGTATGACCGACAAGGGCCCCACGTAAACCTTGGGGCCGATCACCACGTTGCCCATGATTTGCGCGCTGGGGTCCACGAAAGCCGTCGGGTCCACTTTCGGCCAGTCCCCCACCGGGTTCGGTCGAATGCCCGCTTGCGGTATCTTTGAAGTCATCGGCTGCTCCTCCTCTGAAAGTGATAGGTCACGAAGCCAAGTTCGGTTTGAGCCGGAGATGTAGACCGTCCGGTCGAATGGCCGAAACTATAAAAAAATCGGCCCGGCCTGTCAATTGCAAACATCCCGCCGGTGTCAAACGCACCCGGGTGCCGGCGCAGCTCGAACCTCAGAGATAGCCCGCCTCATGCCAAGCCGTAATAGGCCGTGTACCAGGCAACGAATCGTTCGATCCCCTCCCGGATAGGTGTGGCCGGTTTGAAACCGACGTCGGCCATAAGATCGTCCACGTCGGCATAGGTCGCCGGCACATCCCCGGGTTGCATGTCCAAGAATTCCTTCTGCGCCGTCCGCCCGAGCACGCTTTCGATCGTGGCGATGAACGCGTTGAGCTCGACCGGCTGGTTGTTCCCGATGTTGTAAATCTTGTAGGGCGCATAGGAGGTACCGGGGTCGGGCCGCTCCCCGCTCCAGGCGGGGTTGGGCGCGGGCAGGCGCCCCATCACGCGCACGACACCCTCGACGATGTCGTCGATGTAGGTGAAGTCGCGCTGCATGCGGCCGTGGTTGAAGACCTGGATCGGCCGCCCCTTGAGGATAGCGTCGGTGAACAGAAAAAGGGCCATGTCGGGCCGGCCCCACGGGCCATAGACGGTGAAGAAGCGCAGCCCGGTGCAGGGGAGCCCGTAGAGGTGGCTGTAGGTGTGGGCCATGAGCTCGTTGGCCTTCTTGCTGGCGGCGTAGAGGGAAACAGGGTGATCCACGTTGTCGTGCACCGAAAACGGCATCTTCGTGTTGGCGCCATAGACCGAGCTCGACGAGGCGAACACCAGGTGCCGCACGCCGTGGTGCCGACAGCCCTCGAGGATGTTGGTAAAGCCGACGATGTTCGCTTCGATGTAGGCCTGAGGGTTCTTGAGGGAATAGCGCACGCCCGCCTGGGCGGCGAGGTTGACCACCAC
>DATITS010000094.1:0-4177 GCA_035467535.1 Desulfobacterales bacterium | reverse complement strand
AAACCGATCGACCTCGACGAACTGCTCTACAAGCTCGAGGACGCCTATCAGAAAAAAACCATCCAGAAGCACAAAATAAAAAACATCGAGGGGGTGATCGAATACCGCAAATAAACGCCGTCTGATCGTCAGCAGGCAACGTTGGTTTACGGAATCAGCTTCTAACAACCGAAGGAGAACGGGGGAATATGAATTTTTTTAAACAGCTTGGAAACTACATGATGTTGGGTGCCCGGTGCCAGGCGCAGTGGGAACTGGAGATGTCCAACCGGATCCTGGGGGACCGGCGAAGACTGCTCGTGCTGCTGCTTCTGACAGTTCCGGCCGCTCTCATCGGCATCGCCTTCGCCGATCAGGCCGGGGATGCCTTGCCGCAACTGCTGGGAGGGAAGGAAGCCTATAGCCCGGCCTACTACACCACCACCATTTTCGTGGTCTCGATCTTGGTCGGTTTGGTCGCCGGCCTGATATCCGGCTGCATCGGGGCCGGGGGCGGGTTTATCATTGCGCCCGCACTGATGAGCGCCGGTGTCAAGGGTATCCTCGCGGTGGGGACCGACCTCTTTCACATCTTTGCCAAGGCCATCATGGGCAGCGTCATCCACCGCAAACTGGGAAACGTTTCAGTCCCGCTGGCCGGGGTTTTCCTGATCGGCGCCATCGGCGGCGCCACGGTCGGCGGCTACACCAACCGCTTGCTTTACGAACTGAACCCGATCCTGTCCGATGCCTTCATCACCACGATCTACTCCCTCATTCTGGGTTTTCTCGGGTTTTATTCCTTGTTCGATTTTCTGAACGCCCGCAAAGCCGACCGCAAAAAAGAAGCCCCCAAGGGGACAACGGCCCACGAAGGCGGCGGCGCCCACGGCGGCAAAACCGAAGGGACCGAGATGGGTAGCCTGCCCCGCAAAATTCAGGCTTTAAAAATTCCGCCGATGGTCAAGTTCGATTTCGATCTTGTCCCGGGGGGCCGCAGCATTTCATGGGTGTTCTTGGTGGTCAGCGGCTTCTTCGTGGGACTCGCCGGCGGAATCATGGGGGTCGGCGGCGGATTCCTGACGTTTCCCATCTTCGTTTACACACTGGGCGTCTCTTCCATGACCACGGTGGGAACCGACATCTTCCAGATCATCTTCACCGCCGGTTACGCCTCGATCACCCAATACGCCATTTACGGGTTCATTTTTTATACGCTCGCCATGGGCATGCTGCTGGGCTCGCTCGTGGGAATCCAGATCGGCGCCATGGCCACCAAGGTGGTGGCGGGCATCACCATCCGCGGATTTTTTGCCCTTTCGGTGATGGCCGGTTTCATCAACCGTATCTTTGCTCTGCCGGCTAAACTGAGCAGCATCGGGGTGATCACCCTATCGAAAGAGGCGGGTTCCGTGCTGGACACCATCGGCGTCTGGGCGTTTTTCATCGTGATCGGCCTGTTCTCAGTGTGGGTGATCGGCACGTTCCTCAAGAGCATCCCGGTGCTGCGGGGAGGGGAGGTAAAACGATGATCCGGAAAAAAAGCGAGTTCTACCTCGGGTTGGTCATGCTCATCAGTTTTTTCGTTGTCCTGGGCATTATTTTCTCTCCTTTGTTCGATGGAAAAAACGGGCTTGAGTATATGGACCGCCTCTTTAATTCCATCGCCAAGGGCTCGGCTTATTACATTCCCATGGTACGGGATGACATCCGGCAGATGGGAGAAAGCTCCGTGGACCTCACCCTGGCCATGGAATCTCCCGCTCAAGCCCAGCAAACGGCCCTGCTCTTCAAGCAGGCCGGTGCCCAGGTGAATGTTTCCGACGCCAAGCTGAAGGTAACCGGAAGTTTCGGGAAAATGCTGACGGCATCCCTGGACGATGCGGATGCCATGTACCACAACAATGGGAAAAGTCTGCTCGATAAATACGGTTACAACGAACGGCAGGCCCTCTACAACTGGTTTAGAGCGTTCAAATCGGCCGAAAAAGCGCTTCAAGGCGAAAAGAAATTCAAAGAAGCCAAGGTGGTGATCCAGCTCAACCAAAAGGCCCTGGAAACCGCCTACAACTTCTACCAGATCGAGGCCCAAAAAATCACGGAGCGCCTGTGGGTGGTGACCTTCGCGCTGGTGTTCTACGTGATCTACACACTCTGGTACGGATTCGCTATTCTCTTCATGTTCGAGGGGTTGGGTTTTCAGCTCGAGCACTGACGTTTTTTTCTTCCTGCCTGAAGAAAAAAATGTTTAAACACATTTGGCCGCCTCCGACGGACAGCGCACCGCCGTCCGCCGGAGGCGGAAAACCGCTTATCCGGGCGGATGCGTCCGCCTTATTATCGTACTCAGAATAGTCAAGCGCTGTTCATCGCTTTTGGCTTCGAGCTTCGAGCTTCGAGCTTAAATCATGCCGATCGGCGGTTTCTTCAAAAAGTTCTTCACCCGCGAGCAGCCCGGGGAGGCTGTGAACGTCGACACCTTGCGCATCGAGTTCAGGGACCGCTACCACAGCTTCAAAATGCTGCTCTCCGCCAACAACAAGGCGCTCGAGATCATGGCCGGCATCGAGGAGGCCTTGCACGGCAGCCGCCCCTTCGGGATGGCCTTCGTACGCGCCGCCTGCACCTCGGTCTCCGTGAACGTGTTCTCCATGATCCGCAATATCGAGCGGCTGGCGCCGGGGAAATACCTGGGCCTCTTTACGAGCTTCGACGTCATCCAGCGGGGCATCGACGAGATTCTGACCCGCCGCAAGGTGACCGAAGACGAGCGCCTGGTCATCCCCCTGTCCCACGTGACCAAGGATCTCGCGGATGTCGTCGGCGGCAAGATGGCCAACCTGGGAGAGATCAAGAACGGATTGAACCTGCGCGTGCCGCCGGGGTTTGGCATCACCGCCCGTGCCTACCAGCGCTTCGTCGAGCACAACGACCTGCAGGCGGAAATCGACCGCCGCATGCAGGCCGCCGAATCCGAAAATGTCGAAGCGCTCTACTCCCTGAGCGCCGAGATCCAGCAACTGATCATCCGGGCCGAAGTGCCGCCCGACCTCGTCGACGCCGTCCACGGGGCATGGTCGGCGATCGAACGCGAAGCCGGCGGGCCGGTCACAGTGGCCCTGCGCAGCAGCGCCATCGGCGAGGACGCCGCCGGCAGCTCGTTTGCCGGCCAGTATCGCTCCGAACTCAACGTAAGCGCCGAAAACGTGCTCGCAGCCTACAAGGACGTGCTCGCCAGCAAGTACAGCCTGGCAGCCATCAGCTACCGGCTCAACAAGGGGTTTCGGGACGAGGACGTGGCCATGTGCGTGGGCGGTCTCGTCATGGTGAACGCCATGGCGGGCGGGGTCACCTACACGCGCAACCCGGTGGACATCCACGACCACGGGGTGTTCATCAACTCGTCCTGGGGCCTGCCCAAGGCCGTGGTGGACGGCAGCGACGCCTGCGACCTGTTCGTCGTGTCCCGGCAGGAGCCGATGGCGCTGGCCCGGGAGGAGATCCACGTCAAGGAGCGCAAGTTCGTCTGTTACCCGGAGGAAGGGGTCTGCCGGCTGGATCTGACCGGGCAGGACAAAGCCCTGCCCTCCCTGACCGCCGCCCAGGCCGTCGAACTGGCCCGGCTCGCCGTGACCATCGAAGCCCATTACGGTGTGCCTCAGGACGTCGAGTGGGCCATCGACCCCCAGGGCACGATCTTTCTGCTGCAATGCCGGCCGCTGCAGCAGAAACAGGTCGCGGAGCACGAACCCCCGCCGGATGCGCACCACCCGGCGCCGGATTCGATCCTCTGCCGCGGCGGCATCACCGCCAGCCCCGGTGCGGCCTCCGGCCCGGTGTTCATCGCCGAGAAAGCCGCGGATGTGCTGGCCTTCCCGGAAAAGGGCGTACTTGTCATCCGGCAGGCGCAGCCGCGCTGGGCGTCGCTGCTGAACCGTGCGGCGGCCGTGGTCTCCGAGCAGGGCGGGTTCGCCGGGCACCTCGCCAACGTGGCCCGGGAATTCGGAGTCCCGGCGCTCTTCGGGGTGGCGGACGCCTCCCATCGGCTGCCCGCAGGGCAAATCGTCACCGTGGACGCGAGCGGCCGCGCGGTGCACCGGGGCCGCGTGGAGGAGCTGCTCGTCGAGACCCCTCCGCGCCCGGCGCTCATGCAGGGCAGCCCGGTGCACGACATTCTCTCCGAAGCCGGCCGGCTGAT
>DATITS010000093.1:0-2367 GCA_035467535.1 Desulfobacterales bacterium | reverse complement strand
CATTGCCAAGGTCGGGGCCATCATGGGCTCCGGCGGTGCCATCGTCATGGACGAGGACACCTGCATGGTGGACATGGCCCGCTTTTTCATGGACTTCGTTCAGGACGAGTCCTGCGGCAAGTGCACCCCCTGCCGCGAGGGTACGCGGCGGCTGCTGCAGACCCTGGAGAAGATCTGCGAGGGTCGTGGGGAGCCCGCCGACCTCGATACCCTGGAGGAGCTGTCCGCCATCATCAAGGATGCTTCGCTCTGCGGGCTGGGGCAGACCGGCCCCAACCCGGTGCTATCCACCCTGCGCTATTTCCGCGACGAATACGAGGCGCACATCCACGAGAAGCGCTGCCCGGCGAAGCGCTGTGTCGCCCTGCTCAAATTCGAAGTCGACCCTGAAATCTGCACCAAGTGCGGCTTGTGTTCCCGCGCCTGTCCGGTCGAGGCCATCGCCTGGAAGAAGAAAGAGGTGGCCCACATCGACCGGGAGAAGTGCATCAAGTGCATGACCTGCTTTGAGAAGTGCAAATTCGGGGCGATTTTTTAGAAGTGGTTTCATGACCCCGTCCGACACCCTGTGGTCCGCCGCAGGCGGATTGCAGGCCTCTCGAACCGCTCACATACTGCCGTGGTCGCTGCGTTTTCGAATCGGCCTGCGCCTTGCCCTCAGGCGTGATCCGAGGTTGTGAAACCACTTCTAACAAGGGGGTTCAATATTGGCAACCGAGCAGGGCCTGGTCATTCGGGTCGACAGCAGCGGCACCTGGGTCAAAACCGGGAAGAGCGCGGCGTGCGAGCACTGTTCGTCCAAGGACGCCTGCCATACGCTGGGCGGCGGCAAAGAGGCGGAAGTCTCGGTGCTGAACCCGATCGGCGCGGAAATCGGCGACCGCATCGTCCTGAAAATGGAAACATCCCGCCTGTTGAAAGCCACTTTCCTGGTTTACATGTTCCCCATCCTGATGCTGATCCTCGGCGCCGGTGCGGGCGAATGGATCGCGCGGTCGGCCGGCTTCGACTCTCCGGCCGCCCCCGCCCTGCTCGGCTTCGGCGGCCTGGCGGCCGGACTGCTCATCATGAGGGTTCTCGCCAACCGCTTGACCCGGAAAGACGAATACCGGCCTCGAATCGTGAAGATTCTGGGCAAGGCCTGAAAGAGATTCGGCGGCTACGATTGAGTTTTTGTTTCGCCGGCGTGGCGGGGGAACAGTTCCTCGATGCTCGCCACCTTGATCTTGGCGAGGCAGTTCGCGAGGGCTTCGGCTTCGGTCTGGCCGACACCCTGGTAATCCTGCTTGGCGATGATGTTGACGAGGTTGGGGACCGCCACGTATGGCCCCGCCAGTCTGCCGTGCAGGGCTTCGTGCACGTCGATGTAGACCAGGCGCTGGTCCCGAATCAGATTGTAGCGGGTCACGCGGGTGAGGATGTCGTTGGGGTGCAGGTGCTCCATTTACTTTCGTCGCTCCGGTTCTATTCTGCTTCAATGGTCAGCCGCAGCGGAAAGCCGTTTTCCCGTGCGGCCTCCGTCGCGACCTTGACCTTGGTTTCGGCCACCTCGTAGGGGTAGACGCCGCATAGCCCGGCCCCATTTTGGTGGGCGGCCCACATGATGCCGGTCGCCTCATCCACCGACTTGTTGAAGACGGCCACCAGCATCTCCACGACGAACTCCTTGGTCGTGTAGTCGTCGTTGTGGATCATCACCCGGTACATGGGAGGTTCGGTGGTCTCATCCCGAACTTCCGCCAGGCCTTCCTCGTGCAGCTCGGGAACCCGTGCGCTCATCGCATATTCCTCCCCGGTCGCCGATCCGGTTCCGACCTCTTAAGAATGCTTTTCTCTTTGCCCGGACATTTCATTAAATGTTCGGGATAGATCGCTCGCCCGTGGTTCACCTGCAATGATAATCGCCCGGTTCGGGATGTCAACGATCCGTTCGACCGACAAGGCCACAGGCTGCCGGCCCGAAGGCCATCGCTCTCGCTCAGGGGCAGCGTTCCGCGAATCCGCGGGTCGAGCGGGGGATGTTCTTTCAAAACACTGAAATCCATGTTAAACTTATTAAGAAAAAGAAGCGGCCGCATTCCGATCCGCCGCAATCACTGGCAAGGCTGACAGCCTTGAGGTGCCGTCATGGCTGAAACCGTTTATGTCACCGAAAGCAACACGGCCGTTTTCCGTTGTCCCCAATGCCAGCGCGCCAAGACCGTGGATGTCTCGACCTTCGCGGAGTCCAAGTCGCCGCTGCGCTTCAAGCTGACCTGCCCCTGCGGTCATGTCGACTCCGTGGTTGTCGAAAAACGCAAACGGTATCGCAAAGGAGCCCATCTGCCGGGCACCTATGTCCATTATGTGAACGGCCAGCCCCGGGGC
>DATITS010000092.1:0-1751 GCA_035467535.1 Desulfobacterales bacterium | reverse complement strand
CTGAACAACGTCAACCCGGTCTTCAGCCTGCCGGCCGAAAGCCGCGCCCGGGAGGCCCTCAGCGCCCGCGACCTCTTTGTCGTCAGCCTCGGCAGTTTCATCGACGAAACTTCGCAGCAGGCCGACCTGATCCTGCCCGTGAGCCTGCCGCTCGAAACCTGGGACGAGTACGGCGGCTGGTCGTCGATCGTCGCAACCCTCCAGCCGGCCATGGGACGGTTGAGCGATGCCCCGCACCTGGGCGATGTGATCCTGGAGGCCGGATTTGAGAACGACAGGCCGGCGCCGGATTTCAAGACCTATGTCGCAAACCGGATGCACCGGGACGGCCGGGTGCGTGACGAACTCCAGTGGCTCGAGATGCTGCAGCACGGAGGCCTCTTCACGGCAGCCGATGTGCCCGCCGCCCCGCGGCCGAGCTTGCCCGGCCGACTGCCCCGGGCCCTTGAGACGCCCTATGCGCCGCCACCTTCCGGATTGGCCTTCACGGCCGCGCCCTCCGTGCGCCTGTTCGACGGCCGCGGGGCGAACAAGCCCTGGCTGTGCGAAATCCCGGAGCCGGTTTCCCGCGTGGCGTGGCAATCCCCGGTGTGGCTCCATCCGGACACCGCGATAGAGAAGGGGATCGAACCGGCGGATATCCTGCGCGTCGAGACCCGCTGGGGCAGCCTCGAGGCGCCGGCTTACGTGAGCGAAGTGGTGCGTCCCGGACTGGCGCTGATGAGCATCGGCCAGGGCCACACCTCCTACGGTCGCACCGCGCAGAACGCGGGCGCCAACCCCTTCGCCGTGCTCCCCAACGGGGTCGACCCGGCCTGCGGCGGGCCCTGCTTCACCGCCTTCGATGCCCGCATCGAAAAAACCGGTCGCAGCGTAAAGCTCGCCCATACGGACGGCAGCCGTATTCAGCATGGCCGTACTTTCATATTGACCACCACACTGGCAGACCTCCGGAAGGGCCCGCCCCCGGGTAAGACCGGCCTCACGATGAGCGATTTTCCGCTCACGCTCCCGCTGCCGGAGGGCTACAGCCGGGAGCGGGATTTCTACCCGCCCCACGACCACGACCGCTACCGCTGGGCCATGGCGGTGGACCTCGATCGCTGCATCGGCTGCGGTGCCTGCGCGGCGGCCTGCTACGCCGAGAACAACGTGGGCATCGTCGGCGAGCAGCGCATGGTGCAGGGCCGGGAGATGGCGTGGCTGGAGGTCGTGCGCTACCACGACGAACGCCGCATGGAGCGGGTGATGTTCATGCCCATGCTCTGCCAGCACTGCGACAACGCCCCCTGCGAGTCGGTCTGCCCGGTCTACGCGCCCCACCACTCCTCGGAGGGGCTGAACAACCAGATCTACAACCGCTGCATCGGTACGCGCTTCTGCTCCCAGAACTGCCCCTACAAGGTCAGGCGCTTCAACTGGTTCGACTGGGAGTGGCCGGAGCCGCTGAACCTGCAGCTGAACCCGGATGTGACCGTTCGCAGCAAGGGCGTCATGGAGAAGTGTTCGTTCTGCATCCAGCGCATCAAGGTGGCGCGCACGGTCGCCAAGAACGAAAACCGGCTGATCCGCGACGGCGAGGTCGCCCCGGCCTGTGTCCAGACCTGCCCGACCGAGGCCCTGGTTTTCGGAAACCTCATGGACAAGGAGAGCCGCGTGCGCAAGCTGGTCGACGATGCCCGGGCCTACCAGGCCATGGGATACCTGAACACGAAGCCGGCGGTGATCTATCTTAAAAAGGTGTTGCACGA
>DATITS010000091.1:0-6050 GCA_035467535.1 Desulfobacterales bacterium | reverse complement strand
CTTGTGCCGATCATCGAGCCGGAATTGGATATTAACTGCCCTGAAACAGCCAAGGCCGAAGCGTTGCTCAAAGCGGCCATCCTGGAAAAGCTCAACGAGCTGCCAGGCGGTCAGCTGGTGATGCTCAAGCTCACCCTACCGGAGCAAGACGATTTATACGCCGATTGCGTTAGTCATCCCAATGTCGTGAGGGTGGCTGCGCTGTCGGGCGGTTATGCGCGGGAAGAAGCCAACAACCGCCTGCGCAGAAATCATGGGATCGTGGCGAGCTTTTCGCGTGCGCTGGTAGAGGGACTATCAGCTCAGCAATCCGATACAGAGTTCAACGCTCTGCTGGATGCATCCATTCAGAGCATCTTTGAGGCGTCCAACACCTAAGCTCGGCTACAGAGACCATAGAACATCGCATCTTGCTGGTGTATGGTTGATTTTACTCCGGCGATTAAGGTAAACTTGCGCCAAATTACACCTTCCTTCAGGTAAACTCTCGATCTGTGAGCCCCCCTCCGAATGCGGCAAATGTTATTGATTAGAAACTCTTCGTGTCATATGGTCGCTTGAAAAAGGCTTTGGAGTAAGGTTTTGATTCTTGACAAGATAGATAGACAGGAATAGGGCTTGACGTCATTGTGTCCGAATCGAGGAGATCGAATCATGACCACCCATAACAAGGTCGCAATTGTCACCGGTGCCGGGACGGGGATCGGCAAAGCGGTTACGCTCGCGCTGCTGCGCGACGGGTACCGCGTCGCGCTGGCGGGCAGACGTCGGGAGCCGCTCGAGCAGACGGCGTCGGAATCGGGATGCGCCGCACAGGCATTCGTCGTGACGGCGGATGTGACCGAGGAAGGCCAGGTACAGGCGCTTTTTGCAGCCGTGAAGGGGAGATTCGGTCGAATCGATCTTCTCTTCAACAATGCCGGCGTCTTCGCTCCCGGCACCGACATCGATGATCTCTCCGTAGAAAATTGGAAGGCGACGGTGGACGTCAACCTGACCGGGTATTTTCTGTGCGCGCGGGAGGCCTTCCGGATGATGAAGGCTCAGGACCCGCGCGGCGGTCGCATCATCAACAACGGATCGATCTCCGCGCATGCCCCGCGGCCGAAATCGGTGCCCTACACAGCGACCAAGCACGCGATCCTGGGGCTGACCAAGGCGATCTCGCTCGACGGGCGACCCTTCGACATCGCCTGCGGGCAGATCGATATCGGCAACGCCCGTACCGAGCTGGCGGGGCCCATGGCAAAAGGAATAACGCAAGCGGACGGACATGTCGCCGTCGAACCCCTGCTGGACCTCTCTCACGTGGCGAGTGCGGTGCTATACATGGCAAGCCTGCCGATCGACACCAACGTGCAGTACATGAGCATCTTGCCGACGAAAATGCCGTTTGTCGGGCGGGGGTAAGCGCCGCTCCGCGGCGCTTGCACGCGATAGCGAATAGCGTTGCTCTCGGCTGAGGCACTTTACCGCGGCGTTGATTCGGATCCATCCATTCCTCTCGCTACCTCTCTTGACGCCGGGCGCCTCTGTCGTATCGTTCACTAAAAACCAACCCCATTTCACGCGGAGGATGTCGTGACCCCGAAGAGCATGACAGGAACAGGTTCCGGCCGGCTGCTGCTACGCGACGGCATCCGGCAAAACTACCCGGACGTGTTGACACCGGCGGCGCTCGATGCGCTGGAGGCCCTCGCGGGGTTCAACCACGAACGGCAGAGGATCATGCGCGAGCGCATCGAGCGGCGGGCCGCGCGCTTTCGCGACGGTCGGCGGATCGGCTTCCTCGATCCTGCCGCCGTCATCCCACGCACCGCGCTCACCGTGCAGCAGGCACGCGAGGGAACGTTCGACGGCGCGCAGATCCCCCACGACCTGCAGCGACAGTGGGTCCAGGGCACCGGTCCCGCCACCCGGCCGCGCTCGACGGTGGAGGCGGGCATCCGCAACGTCGCCTACGCCCTGCTTTCCGGCGCCGACGGCTGGATGTTCGACGGCGAGGACGCGCTCGGCCAGGTCGACACCATGTCGCTCGACAACCTGCGCAACCTCAAGATCGCCTTCGGCCGCAAGGAACCGTTCCTGATCATCGCCGAGACCGTCGCCGCGGAAATGAACGCGTGGGCCGTGGGCTTCTTCGGACGTGAGACCATCCCGGACTGGAAAAAGCAGCTCGAGTTCACCACCCGCATCTTCCGCCCCCGCGGCCTGCACTTAGACGACCGGCACGTGCGCGACCGCGACGGCTCCGGCTTCTCAGCCTCGATCGTCGACGCAACCCTTTACGTGGTCAACACCCACCGGACGCTGCGGGACGAGGGCCGTTCCATTGTCCTTTACCTGCCCAAGATTCAGACCGCCGAGGAGGCGGCACTCTGGAACGAGATCCTCTCCGCATTGGAGCTGCAGGTCGGCCTTCCGGCTGGCACGGTCAAGGCGTACGTGCTGGTCGAGCAGCTCGAAGCCTGCTACCAGCTGATGGAGATCCGGGCGGCGCTCGGACGGCGCTTCGTCGGCTTCAACACCGGGCGCTGGGACTACATCAACAGCGTCGCGGACGCGCTCGCCTGGGACCGGGGCTTCCAAAATCCCAACACCGACACCGTCACGATGAAATACGGATACATGCGGATCTACGAGGACCGCGTGCGGCGTGCGGTCAACACGCCCGACCGCAACGGCAACTTCGCGCTCTGGCAGGGCGGCATGCAGCCCAACATCCCGGTCGGCTCGGAAAAGGGCATCGCCTTAGGCATGAAACGCGCGCTCGCCGGCGGCGAGAGCGAGCAGAAGGGGGGGGCGAGCGGCAAGTGGGTGGCGCACTGGAAGATGGTCCACATCGTGCGGCCCATTTGGGAAAAAGTCGGCGCAGCCAACCAACTGGGGCGCGCCTTCCCGCCCCTCACCCACACGCCGAAGGACGCCGACGACCTGGTGCTGCTCGAACCCGCCCCGCGCACCGTGCGCGGGGCGCGCGACCTGATCTCGGTCGCGCTGCAGTACGGCAACGCCTTCGGCCGCGGCTTCCAGGCGGCGGCGATCAAGCCGGCCGACTATTTCGGCAACGACGACGAGCTCTACCTCATGGAGGACATGGCCACCGGCGAGATGCGCGTCAGCGTCCTCTGGGAGTGGCTGCACAAGCAGGCCCGATTCACGGCGGACGATCCGGCCAGCGGCGTTAAGGCCGGCGACCCGTTCACGCCCGCATTTTTCGACCGTTTGATCGAAGAGGAATACGGGAAACTGCTCAAAGCCGGAAACAAGGACGTCCACGAGGACTCGAAGCGCAGCACGCTGCCGATCGCCCGCGCCATTGTCGAGCGCTGCGTCAAGCACCCGCTCAAGGCGCCGTGGTGCATCGACCTGCTCAACCTCAACCTCAACAACCACGATTTGAGGCGCGCAAAGGAGCGCATCGATGCCTACTTCACCGCCTTCGAACGCGACGGCACGCGCCTGACCGACAACCCGGACGTCGCTGTCTCGTAACTGCTAAGGGCTCAGGATTCGGGGTTCAGGGTTCAGAAAATTAAATAGGGTGGGCGCTATAGTTTTTGCCATTGTTTTCTCTCCTGAACCCTGAACCCTCGCTACCTTGAGCAGCTACCCTGCCACCTAACCCACAATCCGTTGTCCCCACCCGATTCGCTCGTCGCACCACAAGGCAACTGATAGGGTCCGCTCGTCTGATAATCGCGGCCCCACGACCTGCAGGCCGAGCGGCAGACCGGACGGTCCGCGGCCGGTGGGGATGGTGAGGGCGGGCACGCCGCAGAGCGACCAGATGGTGCAGAAGGCAGGGTCGCCGGTCTGCGTCAGGTCCGCGGGCGCTTCCCCCAGGGTGGGCGGGGTGATGATCGCGTCATAGCCGGCCAGAAAAGCGTCCAGCTCCCCCGCCAAGCGGTTCTTTTTCTCCAACCCGCGGGCAAGTTCGGAGTCCGCTATACCCAAGCCCTCGTCGATCAGGGCGTTGAGGCGCGGGCTGAGCCTGCCGCGCTCGCGGCGCTGCAGCTCCGCGAAGACCCGCGCGCCCTCGCCGTACATGACGGTCCGTTGAGCGGCATGGGCATCTGCGAACGCCGGGGGCAGCTCCTTTTCTTCGACCTGAGCCCCGGCTGCGCGCAACCGTGCCGCCAATTCCATAAAGTGCCGCTGAGCGGCCGCATCGGCCAGGCCCCATACCGGGGAGCGCACGGCCGCCAGCCGCGGAGGGCGGTCCAAGGCGGCCAGGCTGCCGGACAGCCCCTCTGCGACGGCCCGCGACGACGCCGACTCGGCTCCTTCCGTTCCCACGAGGGCCGCCGCCAGAAACGCGGCGTCCAAGACGCTCCGGCCGAACACGCCCGGCTGATCGAGACTGGGGCTGAAGGGGTGAACGCCGGAGAGCGAGATCATGCCGGCGGTCGGCTTGTACCCCACGACCCCGCAGAAGGCGGCCGGGCGGATCACCGAGCCGTTGGTCTGGGTGCCGACCGCTCCCGGAAGAAACCCCATGGCCACCGCCGCCGCCGAGCCGCTGGAGGACCCGCCCGGCGTGTGGGCCGGGTTCCACGGGTTGCGGGTCTTGCCGGGATGGAAGTAGGCGAACTCCGTGGTGACGGTCTTCCCCAGCACGAAGGCGCCGGCGGCCTCTGCACGCTGGACCAGGTTCGCCGACCGGGCGGGCACGTGACCGTCAAAGATGGGCGAGCCCATGCCGGTGGGAATGTCCCGGGTTTCGATGATGTCCTTGATTCCGATCGGGATGCCGTGCAGGGGGCCCGCGGTCGCTTTAGATCGCAATTGTCGATCGGCTTGGCGCGCAAGCTCGAGTGCCCGCACCGGGTCGAGCCACTGGAAGGCCAGCACGGCATCCTCGTGTTTCGCGATGCGATCGAGCAGCGCCCGCGTCAGCTCCTCGCTGCTGAGATCCCCCTTGCGGATGGCCTGTGCGGCTTCAAGCAATCCCATGCGGTAGAGCGGTGTTGGGGTCATGGAATCTCTCCCGTCTAATCCCTTCAGGCAACGGAGTTGGTTTTATGTGGGAGTGGCTTCCAGCCACGACGATCGCGGCAGGATGCCGCTCCCACCCAAAAGTAAAGCACGTGGGCTCCCAGCTTCCTTGGAAGTAGGTTATGGCGCGTGGCGCCATCTTTGTGGAACGAAATCCCCCCGGCCCCCTTTTCCAAAGAGGGAGAGTCGCCGGAGGCCTCTTACTCCCCCCTTAAAAAGGGGGCAGGGGATTTTGGAATCGACCTCCTTGTAGGCCTTGACTTTGTCGGCAGCAAGGTGCTGAAAAACGGCTCATCAGGCCGTCAGCCAAGGCGCGCGGTGTTTTGGAAAGCGCAGCATATCGCAAGATATGTGAGCATTTGCAAAACGTCGCGCAACGCAGGATCACGGCCTGATGAGCCGTTTTTCTAAGGGTTGAGGAGATTGGGCGGTTTACCCGTGGTCAACGCCGCCACCAGGTTCTGCGCGGCGAGCATCGCCATAGCGTGGCGCGTGGCCTCGGAAGAACTGGCGATGTGCGGGGTCAGAACCACGTTCTTCATGGCGAGGAAGGCCGGGTTCAGGCTCGGCTCGTTCTCGAAGACGTCGAGCCCCGCCCCACCGACTCGGCCGCTTTTCAGTGCTTCCACCAGGGCCGCGTCGTCCACCACTCCTCCGCGCGAGGCATGAATGAGGATGGCTCCCGGCTTCATCTTGCCCAGTTCCCGACCACTCACCAAGTGGTGGGTCGCCGGGGCATAGGGGATATGGATGGTGAGGATGTCGGCGCGGGCCAGAAGTTCGTCCATGCTGACGAAGGCGGCATTGCAGGAACGCTCGGTCGCGGCGTCAGCCGACTGGGTGTCGTGGTACAGGACCGTCATGTCGAACCCCAGCGCCCGGCGCGCCACCCGCCTGCCGATCCTCCCGAAGCCCAGGATGCCGAGAGTGGCGTGGTGCACGTCCGCACCAAGGAACTGCTTGAGGTACCAGCCCTTCCACCCCCCGGCCCGCACGTGCGCGTCGGACTCCACCACCCGGCGGGCCGTGGACAGGATCAGGGCCCAGGTGAA
>DATITS010000090.1:0-11381 GCA_035467535.1 Desulfobacterales bacterium | reverse complement strand
GACCGACGCTGCCTGTGCGGAGGTTCTCGAAACCCCGGGGGCGTTGGCGAAGCCGGGGTCTCTTTTGCGGCGGCCCGTGCGGACGGCAGACCCCAGCGGGCCTTTCCGCAGAAACCAAAATTAGAATCGCTCAACTTAGGTTCCAGTAACTGTTCAGGTGTTTAGTCTATCTGCCTGAGCCGTTACGCGTTCATTACACCGCATGGGGGATCTGGGTGAGCCCGGCAGCCTCGTCCAGGCCGAACATGAGATTCATGTTCTGAACCGCCTGCCCCGCCGCCCCTTTGACCAGGTTGTCGATCGCCGCCATGAGAATCAGCCGCCGGGTGCGATCGTCCACCACGAAGCCGATGTCGCAGAAGTTCGAGCCTCGCACGTGGAGCGTGTCGGGCGGCATGCCCGCCGGCCGCAGCCGGACGAAGGGGCGGTCGGCGTAAAAAGCGGCCAGGCACTCCTGCACGGTCTGGGCGGTGACGCCGACTGCCGGCCGGGCGTAGATGGTCGAGAGCATGCCCCGGGTCATGGGCACCAGGTGCGGCACGAAGGTCAGCGCCACGGGCCGCCCGGCTTCACGGCCGAGGTAGGCCTCCATCTCCGGGGTGTGCCGGTGAGCCGCCACCTTGTAAGCCTTGAACGACTCGTTGACCTCGCCGTAGTGCGCCGTGAGCGACGGCGAACGGCCGGCCCCGCTGACCCCGGACTTGCAGTCGGCGACAATGCCCTCCACGTCGATCAAGCCGCTGCGCACCAGGGGGATGAGCGGCAGCAGCACGCTCGTCGGGTAACAGCCCGGGTTGCCGATCAGCCTCGCGGCCCGTATCTGGGAGGTGTAGACCTCGCTCAGCCCGTAGACGGCCTCGCCCAGCAATTCCCGGGAAGCGTGGGGCTGGTAGGCCGCTTCGTAGACCACGGCGTCGTTGAAACGAAAATCCGCCGACAGGTCGATCAGCCGCCGGCCGCGCCTGAGAATCGCCGGTGCGACGTTCATCGGCAGCTTGTGGGGCAGCGCCGTAAAGAGGACATCGGCCCGGTCGCAAACGCGCTCGTCGTTCAACTCCTCGCAGACCAGGTGCACCCGGCCGGCCATGGCCGGGAAAATCCGGTCGAAGCGCTGCCCGGCGAACTGGCGGGAGGTGATGACCGTAAGCTCGACCCCGGGGTGCCCCGAGAGGATGCGTACGAGTTCCGCCCCGGCATATCCTGTGGCGCCTGCAACCGCGGCCCGAATCATGAGAGCTCCCTCTGTCTGGAGTAAGGGTTGGGATACGGCAGAGTTACTTATCAGAGGCCGCTGCGAAGTTCAACTCTAATCGAAGGAGGGGTAACCTTGAATGCCGGGTAGGGATTCCGGGCCATGGAGGGACAGCGGTTGAAACCGGAGATCTCAGGGTTCGCGCGGTCAAGGATCAAGTGCAAACAGCCCCATGCGCATTTTTTCCCTGGACCCCTGGACCCCTTGAATCCTTGAACCCTTCCTCTATGCCTCACTCCATGACCCCCTCGAACGCCACCACCCAGCCGGCGGGCGAGCGCTCGAGCCGCAGCGGGGAGACCACCGCCCGCAGCGTGCGGCCGTTCCAGTTGACCATGAAGGCGCTGTGGGTGACGTCGGGCTCCCGGCTCGTGTGCTTGAGCGCCGCGAGCAGCTCCGATGACCGGTTCGGCGGGAACAGATTGAGAATCGGGCAGTTGAGGATCTCGGACAGGGTTTTTCCCAGGGTGTCGAGGGCCGCGGTGTTGGCGTTCATGATGCGGGTGTCCGTATCGATGACGACAATCCCCACCCCGAGGCAGTCGACCACGGCCTGCTGAAATTTCAGCTCCACCAGCAGTTCCATGGCATCCCGCCGCGGGAAAACGCCGCCGGTTTGAAGGATTTTTTTTTCAGCCGGCGGCAGGGTCGGCCGGTTCTCCATCTCGGTGACGAACTTGTTCAGCTGGACGGCCAACTGGTCCATGGGGCCCTTGGCGATGAAATAGTCCGCGCCGATCCCATCCAGGGAGTCCATCTGCTCGATCACCGTACCGGCCAAGGCGACCAGCGGGCAGCAGCGGCCGTTGAACTTCCGGCGGGCGGAACGAAAAAACTGCCGACCGCTGACCTTCGGTATCACCAAGTCGGCGAACATGATGTCAAACGGGCCCTCCTCCAGGCCGGCAATCCCCTGCTTGCCGTCGTAGGCCTTGCGGACCCGGTAGCCCCGCTTCTCCAGCAGGCTGCCCAAGAACTCGACGAAAAAATAGTCGCTGTCCACTACGAGTGCTTTTCGGGGCATTTCACACCTCCGGCGGCTGCCTATCGCGCCCAATTTCGGCGTTGCGCTTCATCCCGCAGACGCTGCGACGTACCCTTCGTACGCCTCGCGTCGCAGGACTCGTGCGCCTTGAACTTGGACGCGATAAACAGCCGCTTGCTGTACTTTAACACGTCGCTATATGCTCTGCATTCTTGATGCCTATAGACCTGCTAAGCGTAAATCGCCGAAGGCGATTTACTCCACGCACACGCGTCGGACCTCGCGGATGGTGGTGATGCCGTCGAGGATCTTGCGGATACCATCCTGCTTCAGCGTGCGCATGCCGTCTGTTGCAGCCTGCCGCGCCAGGTCGTGAGAGTTGGCGTTCTTCTTGATAAGAATCTTGACGTCGGTCGTGGCCTCCATGAGCTCGTGGATCCCGACGCGGCCCCGGAATCCCGACCCGCTGCAACGCTCGCAGCCGGAGGCGCGCTTCATGGTGAAGTTGGGGCTGTAGGTGTAGCCGGAGGCGTCGAAGGCGTCCCGGCCGAAATCCATGCGCAACTCCTCGAATTCCTCCTCGCCGGGGCGGTAGTCTTCGATGCAGTTGGCGCACAGCCGCCGGACCAGCCGCTGGGCCAGAACCCCCAGAAAGGCGTCGGAGATGTTCAGGGGGTTCATGCCCATCTCGAGCAGGCGCGTGAGGGTTTCAGGCGCGTTGTTCGTGTGCAGCGTGGACAGGACCAGGTGCCCGGTCAGCGCCGCTTCCAGGGCGATGTTGGCGGTTTCCTTGTCGCGCATTTCGCCGATCATGATGATGTCCGGGTCGAGCCGCAGGAACCCGCGCATGATTCGTGCGAAATCGAGCCCGATCTTCGGGCGCACCTGCACCTGCCGCAGCCCGGCCTGGGTGATTTCGACGGGGTCCTCGGCGGTCCAGATCTTGACGCCGGGCTGATTGATGGCGGCCAGGATGGCGTGCAGGGTCGTGGTTTTGCCGGAACCGGTCGGTCCCACGCAGAGGACCATGCCGTAGGGACGCTGGATCAGCTTTTTCAGGACCTGGAGGTTGCGCTCGTTCAGGCCGATCTGGTCGAGCTTCAGGGAACTGGTGCGGGTCAGGATGCGCAGCACCGTGTCTTCGAATTTGCCGGCCGTCGGCATGGTGGACATGCGCAGTTCGAACTCCTGAATCCCCTTGCGACGCACCTTGATCTTCCCGTCCTGGGGCAGTCGCTTCTCGGCGATGTCCAGCTCCGCCATGATTTTCAGTCGCGAGATGATGGCGGGCGCCATGGCATTCGGCACCTGGACGTATTCGTGGCAAACGCCGTCGGTGCGGAAACGGATGTTGGTTTTGCGGGTGATGGTCGACGGCTCGATGTGGATGTCGGAAACACCGTTGCGGAAAGCCGTCACCAGGATCTGGTCCACGAACTTGACCACCTGGCTGGAGGACTCGTCCAATGAGATGAACTCGTCGCGACTGTCCTCTTCCTCCTCGAAAGCGACATCCGGGATGATGTCGTCCAGATCATCCACCACGTTCTCGGTGAACTTCTCGGCGCGCGGGTCGAAAAAGTGGTTGATGAATTTCTCGACGTCCTCCTTGATCGCGACGGAGAAGAGGGTCTTCTGATTGCCCATCAGGGCCCGGATGTGGTCGGTCTTGCGCAGGTCCTTGGGATCGTCCACCAGAATTTCGATCCCGGCCTTGTCCCACTTCAGGGGGACCCAAACGTAGTAGAGCAGGAAGGATTTCTTGAGATTGTTGATCAGCTCGAAGGGAACCGAAATCTCCGGGTCGAACCGGCGGAAGGTGCACCCGTAAAACATCGCCAGGGACTTTCCCACCTCCTGGACGTCTATCTTGAACCGGTCCACCAGCACGTATTCGACGCTCTTGTTTACCTTCTTGGCGATGGCCAGCGCTTCCTGCAACTGGTTGGCGCTGACGATCTTGGCGCGAATGAGATAATCGTAACGGGAATTGCTGGCCAGCTTCCCCTTGAGGGCGTTCAAGCGGCCGGCAATGCCCTCGTCGGCAGGGTTCATTTCGGCGGCCGTCTTGTACAACTCGAACGCCAGGTCGTGGAGGTCCCGACGCTCCATCTGCTGGCCGAGCCAGGACTTCACGCCGGCCGCCGTCTTTTCGTCCAGGTTCTGCTGGTAAATGATTTTGTAGGCCTTCTTCACCACCTCCGGCGGATCCTTGACCTCCAGCAGGCAGGTAAGGTAGTCAACAATGATCTTGCCGGGCGCGTAATCAGACTTGGAGTAGTCGCATGCGGAGTGGTCGAGGGCCAGCAATTTCTCATATTCGGCCGCCGCCTCCTCCATCAGGCCAAGCTCCTTCAAGGCGGCGGCTCCGTCCAGGAGGGTCGGGAGGTCTTTTTGGTTCGACATCGTCTTTCTGAAAATCGAAATGTCCTCGGGGGAGAGCCCCTTGCGCTCGGATGCCTGCCGCTCCATGATCTCTTTTTTCAGGCGGCCGACTTTCTCGGAGAGCGTCTGCCGAGCCGGGGGGGAGATGGACTTGCCGAATGCAATGACGTGTTCGTAGAGGACGAGGGACTCCTCAAACATGCCCATGGCATAGCAGGTCTCCGCCTCCTTGATTTTCAGATCCACGTCGGATGGGCCAGCAGGCAGTGTTCCATTCATTGCGCGGTGTTCCATCTCCAATGAAAAGTTCCCCCGCGCATGGGCGCGGGGCGGCAACGCGACTGAAGCGCAGTCCAGCCGGGTATGATTTATTAATTCTATCGGCTGTTTGGGTGGAAACTTTAGCGGGATGTTAAAAAGCCGCGCACAAGGCCGTAATCCGGCCTTGTGCGGAACCGTTTTCAAAAAGGGAGGGTTTTGTTATAATAAAAACAGGTTGGAAAAACATAAGGAAGGGATCCCGTCATGCCCATCTACGAATATGAACATCTGGACACCCCCTGCCCCCTGGGCCGGGTCTTCGAGCTGCGCCAGACCCTGACCGAGCAGACCTTGAGCCGGTGCCCGGGCTGCGGTGCTCCGGTCAAGAAAGTCATCTCCCGCACCAACGTCAACACCCCCAAGACCAACAGCGAGTTGCGCGACCTCGGGTTCACCAAGCTGGTCCGCCGCGACAGCGGCGTCTACGAGAACGTGACCGCCCGCAACGGCGACAGCCGCTACATGGTCAGCGGCAAACCCGAAACAGTGCCGAATATCAAAAAGACGATCAGCGACTAAAAAGCTCGAGCCCCCGGCTCCGCCGGGGGCTCGAGCTTTTTATGGGTCGGTTATCTCAAAAAAGAAAAAACGACGCGGTTGGCCCTTTTACCGGCATTTCTTGACGATCCGTATTATTTCTTTAACTTAAGGACTAAGAAACCGGCATTTTTTCGGAAGATGAAGAAATTGACGGCGCCGTCCTTGGGGACCTTCTTCAGAGCCTCGGTGTAGTCGCGCACCGATTCGATGCTCTGGCGGTTGATCTCCTTGACAATGTCGCCGGTCCGCACCCCGGCCTCTTCCGCCGGGCTGCCGCTCTGAACGTCGGTGACGATCACCCCGGCGGTTTCGGTGATGTTGAAGCGCTGGGCGATCTCCGGCGTCAGCGCCGAAACCCGCAGTCCCAGCGAATCCTCGCCGCGCTTCTCGGGCGCCTCTCCCCGGGCGGCCACTTTCTTGTCGTCACGCTTGGCGATCTTCACGTTCAAGGTTTTAGGCTGGCCGTCGCGCAACACTTTCACTTTGGCCGTCTGGCCCACGGGGACTCCCGCCACCAGACTGGTCAACTGCCGGGTGGTTTCGACCTTCTGGCCGTTCACCTCGACGATGATGTCCTTGGCCTTGATCCCGGCGGCATCGGCCGGGTCGCCCTTGAACACGTCGGCGACGAAAACCCCCTTCTTGGCCTCGATGCCCTAGTAGTCGGCCATCTCCTGGTTCACGTCCTGGATGGCGACTCCCAGCCAACCCCGGGTGACCTCGCCGCCGGCTTTCAGCTGGGCGATGACGTTCTTGGCAAGGTTGATGGGGATGGCAAACCCGATCCCTTGCCCGCTGGCAACGATGGCGGTGTTGATGCCGATGACTTCGCCTTTCATGTTGATCAGCGGCCCGCCGCTGTTTCCGGGGTTGATAGAGGCATCGGTCTGGATGAAGTCGTCGTAAGGCCCGGACCCTATAACACGGCCCTTGGCGCTCACGATGCCGGCGGTTACGGTGCGTTCGAGCCCGAAGGGGCTGCCGATCGCCACCACCCACTGGCCGACTTTCATCTGCGCCGAGTCTCCCAGCTTCACGGCGGGAAACTCCAGGCTGCCCTTGATTTTCAACAGCGCAAGATCCGTGCTCGGGTCGCGGCCGATGACCTGGGCGTCGAATTCCTTCTCATCGCCCAGCTTGACCTTGATCTGGTCGGCGTCCTCGATCACGTGGTTATTGGTCACCACGGTGCCGTCCTTGTCGATGATGAACCCCGAGCCCAGACTGGGCTGCTTGAATTCACGCTGCATCTCATCGCCGAAAAAGCGCTCGAAGAACTCGTTGAACGGCTGCTCCCGACCGAAGGGCTCTTTTTGAAAGTGCCGCAGCACCGGGCCTCCGCCCTTGAGTGTCTTCACCGTGCGGATGTTGACCACCGCCGGGCCGACCGCCTCCGCCAGCTGACTGAAGCTGGCCGGCACCAAGGGCGGCTCGACCGACGTCGCCCACGCCGTTCCGGGTGCATCCCCTCCGCTGCCGAACAGCGCCCCCGAGAGCGCAAGGGCCGCCAGCACCGAAGAGAAAGCCGCTTTTTTCAAAAAACCCATACGAATATCCTCCTGGCCACCCGACCCGTTCGTTGCGCGATCGGCCGGGGTCAATGGTTGCGGGATGCCGGCACGCGGGTGACCGCCACCGGATCATGCCTGTCGCGCCTCTCGTTTTTGACCCCTTTTCGGGCAAAAGTCAAACTGAAACCGTCGCCTGAAACCAGGGCTCTGCCCGCATCCCTTGGGGTTTTCATATCATGCGGCGGACCGGACGAAAAACCGGGGTCATCAGCGCGCTTGACAATGATATGCTAATTCTTTATAAATATTGGTTTGGTTCCGCCATCACACCCAAGGAGTGAGGCCATGATTCGTGTCGAGCGCCTGACCAAATACTACCACGACAGATGCGCGGTGGATCACATCACCCTGGATATCCGCCAGGGCGAAATCCTGGGGCTGCTGGGCCCGAACGGAGCCGGCAAAACCACCACGCTGCGCATGCTGACGGGCTTCCTGAAGCCCACCTCCGGCAGCATCCGCGTGAAGGACTACACCATCGACGAGCAGGCCCTGGAAATCAAAAAAATCATGGGATACCTGCCGGAATCCGCACCCCTGTACCACGACATGCTCGTCTACGACTACCTGCAGTTCGTCGCGGACATCCGGGGAGTGGCTCCGGCCCGCCAGTGGGCGCGCATCGGCGAGCTCGCCGACCTGTGCGGCATCAACGAGGTCATGCACCAGCCGATCGGCGAGCTGTCCAAGGGCTACAAGCAGCGCGTGGGGCTGGCGCATGCCATGATGAACGATCCGGAAGTGCTGGTCCTGGACGAGCCGACTTCGGGCCTGGACCCCAACCAGATCGTCGAAATCCGGGAGATCATCCGGCGCATCGGCCGGGAGAAGACCATCATCTTCTCCACCCACATCCTGAGCGAAGCCGAAGCGACCTGCGACCGGGTGGCGATCATCCACCACGGCAAAGTCGTCGCCGACAGCCGCACGGCGCAGCTGAAGGAGACCCTGGGGGGCCGCAGCCGGATCCTCATCGGTCTCGCGCAGGCGGATGCCGCCGAGGTACAACGGGAGTTCGCCACGGTCGCCGGGGTGACCGGCCTGGAGGTGCTCGAGCAGACCGACGGCCACCTGCGCCTGCAGCTCGATTGCGCCCTTGCCGCCGACCCGCGGCCGGAGCTCTACCGCCGCATCAAGCAGACGAGTTGGGTGCTGCTCGATTTCCACCAGGACACGCAATCCCTCGAGGCCGTCTTCCGTGAACTGACCAAGGAGAGTTGACATGCGCCAGGCCCTTCGCATCTGCCGCAAGGAGTTTCAAGCCTACTTCCTGTCGCCCATCGCCTACATCGTGATCGCGATCTTTCTGCTGGTGACAGGCTGGCTCTTCTTTTCGACCTTCTTTCTGCTCAACCAGGCCAGCCTGCGGAACTTCTTCGGGCTGCTGCCGACCGTCTTCGCCTTCGTGGTGCCGGCCGTCACCATGCGGCTCTTCGCGGAGGAGTTGAGCATCGGCTCCTACGAGACGCTGCTCACCCTGCCCGTCACCGACCAGGATGTCATCGCCGGCAAATTCATGGCAAGCGTCGCCTTCATCGCGGCCATGCTGGTCCCGACCCTGGCCTACCCGGTCACCGTATCGCTGCTGGGCGCTTTGGACTGGGGTCTCGTAGCGGGCGGCTACCTCGGCGCCCTGCTGCTCGGAGCGGCATTTTCGGCCGTCGGGCTGCTGGCCTCGGCCCTCACCCGCAATCAGATCGTGGCCTTCATCGTCGCAATGGCGATCTGCTTCGGCCTGACGCTGTTCGACCAAATGCTCTTCTTCGTGCCGCACGCCCTTCTGGGCACCTTGACCTACCTGGCCGTGGACGTCCACTTCCAGAACATCGCCAAGGGCGTCCTCGACACCCGGGATATCGTCTATTTTCTAAGTCTTTGCTTTATCGGCCTCTACGGCACACGCCTCGTGCTGAAGGCCAAGCACTAACCCTGCCGGAGGAGCAGACAATGCCCGAGCAGAAGCGTTCCGCCACCCTCATCAAGTTTGGCATGTACTTGCTGGCCGTCGTGTTGATCAACATGGCCGGTCTCACGCTGTTTGCGCGCTTCGATCTGACCCGGGACAAAATCCTGTCCCTTTCCGAAGCGAGCCGCAAGGTGGTTTCCACCCTTTCGGAGCCCCTGACCATCGACGTCTTCTACAGCCGCAACCTGCCCCCGCCCTACAACAACGTCGAGCACTACCTGCGCGACCTGCTGGAAGAATACGCCGTTTACAACCAGAAGTTCTTCAACTACCGGTTCCACGACGTCAGCGCCGAGGAGGGGGACATTTCGGCCGAGGCCCGCGACAACCAGAAGCTTGCCAGCAGCTATGGCATTCACCCGATCCAGGTCCAGGCCATCGAGAAGGATGAGGTCAAATTCCAGCGGGCGTACATGGGCCTCGTCCTGATCCACGGGGACCTGATCGAACAGATGCCCACCATCACCACGACCGACGGGCTGGAGTACCGCATCACGACCGCGATCCAGAAGATGAACCGCAAGATCAGCGCGCTTCTGAGACTGCCCGATAAAATCAACGTAAAGCTGGTCCTCTCCTCCTCCCTGAACGCGGTGGCCCCCTTCATGGGGCTGAAGACCCTCTCCCATCTTCCCGCCGAAATCGAGCAGGCGGTCAAGGCGCTCAACGCCAGGACCTACGGCAAACTCGCCTACGCGTTCTCGGACCCGGCCGCCGACAGCGATCTGCAGCAGATCTCCAAGACCGACAACCTGCTGCTGCTCACCTGGCCGGCCACCGCCGACGGCAAGGTAACGGCCGGCCAAGGGGTGATCGGGCTGCTGGTCGAACACGGGGGGCGCAAGATCGCTCTGCCGCTCATCGACGTGGTCCGCCTGCCGATCGTCGGCACCCAGTACAAGCTGCTTGGCGCCGAGGACGTAAGCAAGATGCTGAACAACAGCGTCGAGTCGCTGGTCGAGATCCACGAGGGCCTGGGGGTTCTTGCCGACCACCGCACCGCGCCGATTATGGGCGGCTCCCCCGGCAGCCCCCAGGACGACCCGCAGGCGTACAGCAACTTCCGGGAGCAGATCGCGCTGAATTACGCGCTGAAGCCCGTTGCCCTCGCGCAAGATCCCATACCCGAAAACATCGCCTGTCTACTCGTCGTCAACCCGCGCGAAAAATTCACGGACTACGACCTCTACCAAATCGACCAGTTCCTGATGCAGGGCAAGAGCCTGGCCTTGTTCGTGGAGGCCTTCGAGGAGACCATGGTCGCTCCCAACCAGCCGCCGACCTACCGGCCTCTCGAAACCGGCCTCGAACGCCTGCTGGAACACTACGGGGTGCGGGTCCGGCGCGCCTACGTGCTGGACGAGAACTGCTACCGCCAGCCGATGCCGCCCCAGATGGGCGGCGGCGAGCGGCCGGTCTATTACGCACCGCTGATCAAACGCCAGTTCATGAACCAGGCGCTGCCGTTCATGAAAAGCATCAAAGGGCTGGTGGCGGTCAAGGCCTCGCCCCTCGACCTCACACCGGCAGAAAGCCGCCCGAAGAACCTCGCGGCCCACCTGCTGTTCGCCTCTTCCGAAAAATCCTGGGAGATCAAGGACCGCATCAGTCTCGACCCGATGGCGCTGCGGCCGCCCACCTCGGCGGCCGAGATGCACAGCCGCCCGCTGGCCTACCTGCTGGAGGGCGAATTTTCGAGCTATTTTGCGGGCAAACCCCTGCCGGTGCGGGAGGTGGCGCAGCCAAAAGAGGACGCAGCGGCAACACCGGCGCCCGCGGCGCAGCCCCCGCAGATCGACCTGTCCAAGATCGAACGCCAAGGGCAGTTCATCGCCCAAGGCAAGCCCGGCAAGATCTTCGTCCTGGCCTCCGCGGACATGCTCAAGAACATGGTCATCGACGAGAACGGCCGGGGGCCCAACACCGTCTTCGTCCTCAACGCGATCGACTACCTCAACCAGCGCGGAGATGTCGCCGTCATGCGGGCCAAGGAGCAGACCTTCAACCCGCTCAGCGAAACCAGCGCGGGCGAGCGCACGTTCATCAAGTCCTTCATCATCGCCGGGCTGCCGCTGCTGGTGGCACTCTTCGGGATCGGCGTGTGGGTCCGCCGGGCGGCGAGAAAGAAACGCATCCAAGCGATGTTTGCATCCCCGTCCGCGTGATGGATGGGCTCGTAAAGAAGTTATCATAAGGGATGGAAACCGTGAAGCTGAAAAAAGAGTTCCTCATTCTCGGGGTGATCATTGCAGCCCTCACCGTCTACCTCTTCCAGCGCAGCGGCGACCGGACCCGCTACACGCTGCCGGGGGTGCCGGCGCTGGCCGCCTCCGATATCACGAAAATCGAGATCAGCCACGC
>DATITS010000089.1:0-30778 GCA_035467535.1 Desulfobacterales bacterium | reverse complement strand
CTTCGACATCGACTTCATGCATTTCGGGCTGCTCATGACGGTGAACCTGGCGATCGGCTACTGCACGCCGCCGGTGGGGGTCAGCATGTACATCACCGGCGCCATGGCCAACAAGGACATCATTTACGTCACCAAAGCCGTGCTCCCTTTCCTGATCATCCAACTCACCGTTCTTTTCATGATGACCTATCTGCCGGACATGGTGCTGTGGCTGCCCAAGGTCATGGGCTTCTGGGAGGTCATCGACAGCAGCTTTCCCGCCCTGTGATCCCGCATGAAGCCGGCGATGATGTTGTTCCCGGGCGGGGCCGGAGCGGTTTCCGGGCCCCGCCCGCAGCGGCTGCGCACCGCATCGCGATGGCGCGCCGGGTCCGAGCGGACGCTTGTTTGACTATTGATTTTAGCCTTTCATCCCGCTATGATCGCCCGCAACGTACTGCCGCACGCAGACTGTGACCGGCCACATCAGAGGGAGGAGAATGATCGATGGATTTTGCGCTTTCAAAAGAACTCGAAATGCTTCGCAAGGCCGTCCGTGAATTCGCGGAAAAAAAAATTGCGCCCAACGCCGACGAATGGGACGGCAAACACCACTTCCCGTATAAGGAGGCCCTCAAGCCCATGGGGGAACTCGGCTTCTTCGGGACCGTCATCCCGGAGGAGTATGGCGGGGAGGGCATGGGGTTCATGGCGGCCATGATCGTCACCGAGGAGATCGCCCGGGCCTCAAGCTCCCTGAGGGTGCAGGTCAACATGCAGACCCTCGGCTGCGCTTACACCATCTACAAATACGGCAGCGAGGCGCTGCGGAAGAAATACATATCCAAGCTCGTCAGCGCCGAGTACGTGGGCGGCTTTGCCATCACCGAGCCCGACGCCGGCTCGGACGTCATGGCCATGCAGTCCAACGCCGAGGACAAGGGCGACCACTGGCTGCTGAACGGCTCCAAGACCTGGATCTCCAACGCCCACGTGGCCGATGTCCTCATCTACTATGCCTACACGGACCGCGCGAAGGAATCCCGGGGACTTTCGGCCTTCGTGCTGGAACCGAAGAACTTCAACGGCGTCAAGACCTCCCAGCTGGACAAGATGGGCTCGCACTCCTCGCCCACCGGCGAAGTCTTTCTGACGGACTGCCGCCTGCCCAAGGAAAACCTTCTGGGGGTGCCGGGCGACGGGGCCAAGATCGTGTTCAGCTCGCTCAACCAGACCCGGCTTTCGGCAGCGGCCGGTGCGGTGGGGCTGGCCCAGGCCTGCCTGGATGCAGCAGTCAAATACTGCAACGACCGCAAGCAGTTCGGCAAGAAGATCGGCGAGTTCCAGATGAACCAGGACCTGATTGCGCAGATGTCGGCTGAAATCGAGGCCGCCCGCCTGCTGGTTTACAAGGCCGCCTGGGCCAAAGACCAGGGCCGACTCGACAACGGCCTGGACGTCGCTCAGGCCAAGTATTTCGCGGGCGAGGTTGCCACCAAGTGCGCCAACTACGCCATGCGCATTCTGGGCGCCTACGGCTACTCGACCGAGTATCCGGTGGCGCGCTATTTCCGCGATGCGCCGACCTACACCATGGTCGAGGGTTCGGCCAACATCTGCAAGTGGATCATCGCCCTCGACCAGCTCGGCATCCGCAAGGCGAACCGGTAAAACCGTCACCGGTCAGCCGGTCGCCGGCCAGCCTGTGGGCGGTAATAATCTTTTTCGGGCGACGGGCAGACGGGCTGACGTAATAATGAAAGGAGTCACGTATGAATATCGTTGTTTTAGTCAAGCAGGTGCCCGACACGGAGTCGATGGTCCAGATCGCGGGCGACGGCGCCTCCATCAAGAAGGACGACATCAAGTGGGTCATGAACCCCTACGACGAACTGGCCGTCGAAGAGGCCCTGCGCATCAAGGAGGCCAAGGGCGGCAGTGTCACCATCGTGTCGGTGGGGCCCCAGAAAACCCAGGAGACCATCCGTACGGCGCTCGCCATGGGGGCCGACAAGGGCATTCATATCAACGACCCTCTGGCGGAAGGCAGCGATTCCCTGGCCACCGCCAAGATTCTGGCCGCCGCCGTCAAGGCCATTCCGTTCAACCTGATCATTGCCGGACAGCGGGCGGTGGATGAAGACAACTATCAGGTCGGCGCGGCCGTGGCCGAGTTGCTGGGCATCCCGCACGTGTCGCTGGTGTCCAAGGCCGAAATCCTCGACGGGAAAATCCGCTGCCAGCGCGCCGTGGAAGGCGGCACCGTGGTGGTGGAGGCGACGCTGCCGGCCCTCTTCACGACACAGCGCGGTTTGAACGAGCCCCGCTACGCATCGCTTCCCGGCATCATGAAGGCCAAGAAGAAACCCCTGGAGGCCAAGACCCTCGCAGACCTGGGCGTGGACCCCGCCAGTGTCGGCGCCGCCCACCGCACGGTGGTCGTGAAAGCGCTGCGGCTGCCGCCGGAGCGCACGGCTGTGCGGATGATCCAGGCGGAGACGCCGCAGGCGATCGCCGCCGAGTTGGTCCGGGTTCTGCACGAAGAGGCGAAACTGATCTGACCTTTGTTACCGGAAAGGAGATGGATATGGCACAGGGTGTGATTGCAATCACCGAACAGCGGGACGGGAAGTTCCGCAAGGTGTCTTACGAAGTGGTGAGCGAGGGCCGGCGTCTGGCCGACGGGTTGTCCTGTCCCCTGACGGCCGTCATCATCGGCGCGGGCGTCGAGGCCCTGGCCGCGGAGATCAAGAAGTACGGCCCGGACAAGATCGTGGTGCTGGACGACCCCGGGCTGGCGGACTACCGCACCGACGCCTACACGAACGTCGTCGCCGAATTGGTGACCTCCCTTACCCCGGCGGTTGTGATCGGAGGCGCCACGGCGCAGGGCAAGGACCTGTGCGCGCGGCTGGCCGCCCGGTTGGACGCGGGGCTGGCCATGGACTGCACCGCCGTGTCGGTTCAGAACGGCGCCATCACCTGCACGCGGCCGATGTTCGGTGGGAAGATTTTCGCCGATGTGCAGATTCAGGGCGCCCCCCAGCTCATCGCCGTGCGGCCCAACGTCATGAGCATCACCGAGGTCGCGCGGGAGTCCGCCGTTTCGACGCCGGCGGCCCGGCTTGGGGAGGTCAAGACCGCAGTGGTCGAGAAGGTGATGGACACCGGCAGCAAGATCGAGCTGACCGAGGCCGAGGTCATCGTTTCCGGAGGCCGCGGCACGGCCGGCAATTTCAAGCCGATCGAGGAGCTGGCCGCGGCCATGGGAGGTGCCGTGGGCGCCTCGCGTTCGGCCGTGGACGAGGGCTGGCGCAAGCACGCGGATCAGGTGGGCCAGACCGGCAAAGTGGTCTCGCCCGCGCTTTACATCGCCTGCGGTATTTCCGGCGCCATCCAGCACCTGGCCGGCATGTCGACCGCCAAAGTGATTGTGGCGATCAACAAGGACCCGGAAGCGCCTATTTTTTCCAAGGCTGATTTCGGTGCGGTCGGCGATATCTTCCAGATTCTGCCGGCAGTCACGGAAGCGGTTAAAAAGATAAAATCTTAGCGACGTCGCGAAAACCCAATTTTTTATGGGGCGTGAACATGGAACGAGAAGCGCTGGAATTCGACGTTCTCTTTGTGGGCGCGGGCCCGGCCAACCTGGCCGGGGCCATCCACCTGAAGCAACTCGCTCAGCAGCAAGGTCGTGAAATCGAGGTCTGCATCATCGAAAAGGCCGAATCGATCGGCGCCCATTCCTTGAGTGGGGCGGTGCTGGACCCCGCAGCGCTGCGGGAACTGATGCCGGATTTCCAGGAGAAGGGCTGCCCGATCGAGGAAGCGGACCTGCGCGATGGCGTTTTCTTTCTGACCGCAACCGGCCAGTGGCGGCTGCCCTACACGCCCCCCGCCATGCATAACGAGGGGTGTTTCATCGTCAGCCTCTCCAAGTTCTGCGCCTGGCTTGCGACCATCGCCGAGGAGTCGGGGGTGAACCTCTTTCCCGGGTTCGCCGGCGTGGAGGCACTCTACGACGAGACCGGCCGGCGGGTGATCGGCGTGCGCACCGGCGACAAGGGCGTCAACAAGGCGGGCCAGCCGAAGACCAATTTCGAGCCGGGGGTCGACTTGCTGGCCAAGGTGACGGTCTTCGGCGAGGGGCCCAAGGGCAGCCTGCTCCGCGAGGTCGGCAAGAAACTCGGCATTTTTGCGGGCCGCATGCCCCAGGTCTTCGAAACCGCGGTCAAGGAAGTGATCGAAATCCCGGCCGCGAGCCCCTTTTTAACCTCGCCCTTCACGGTGCTGCACACCTTCGGGTATCCCCTGGGGCTGAACACCAAGGGCGGCGGGTTCCTTTACCGGATGAAGGAAAATCGGGTCTCCCTGGGATTGGTGGTCGGGCTGGATTATGAAGACCCCATGCTCGAGCCCTACCAGGAGTTTCTGCGGTTCAAGAAGCACCCCCTGGTGGCCGACATCATCCGCGGTGGGAAAGTGCTTCAGCAGGGCGCTAAGACCCTCTCCGCCGGCGGCTACTACACCGTCCCGCAGCTGGCCGTCGACGGGGCGCTGTTCGTCGGCGACAGCGCCGCGCTGCTGAACGTCCAGCGCCTGAAAGGCATCCACACCGCCATGAAGTCCGGCATGCTGGCGGCCGAGGCCATCCTCGCGGCGGTCGGCAAGGGCGACGTCTCCGCCGGGGCGCTCAGCGTCTATGCCGAAAAGCTCAAGGCGAGCTGGGTCTGGAAGGAGCTTTTCCTGGCGCGCAATTTCGGCCAGGCCCTGTCGCAGAAGAGTCTCTCCAAGTTCATCACCCTCGGGGCCCAGCACCTGAGCGGGGGGCGGGGCTTCGTCGACCCGCTCAAAATCGTTGATGACGCCGGTACCATGGCTGCCGGGCATTTGAGGGCCCCGACGTCGGTTGCCGAGCTCGACGGCAAGCTCTACCTCGACAAACTCACCGGCGTTTACCTTTCGGGAACCAAGCACGAAGAGGACCAGCCCTGCCACCTGCAGATCCCCGACCCGGAGATTTGCACCGGCCGCTGCTGGGAGACCTTCCGCAGCCCCTGCACCCGGTTCTGTCCCGGGCAGGTCTATGAAATGGATCAGGATGAGAGCGGCCGGCCGCGCATGAAACTCAACCCGTCGAACTGCCTGCACTGCAAGACCTGCGAGATCAAGGACCCGTTCCAGAACATCATCTGGACCTGCCCGGAAGGCGGGGGTGGGCCGGGCTACTCGATCGTATGAGGCCGCGGTTCGACGGTTGACATTTTTCCGAATCATCGAAGCTGGAGGATCATGGCGGACAAAGACCTCGTTGATAAGACCCGGAAAACCGCGGAGCTCTATTTCAAGGGCGTGCAGGACGAGCGGCCTTTCGATCTCTGGAAGGCCTTTGACAAGGATCTTGCCAAGGAGTTGTCCCTCTTCATCACCGGCCAGATGTACGCCCGCGAGAAAATCCCCCACCCGACCCGGCAGCTCGTCACCGTGGCCTGCCTGACCGTGCTGGCGCGTACGGATGAGCTCAAGCTGCACATCCAGGCGGCGCTGAACGTCGGCTGCACGCCGGCGGAAATCGCCGAGGTCATTTTTCAGACGATCGTTTACGGCGGGGTCCCGGCGGCCAACCAGGCCTTGAAGACGCTGAAGGCGGTGCTGCTCGAAAAAGGCCTCTGGCAAAAATCCTGACGGCGCTGCAGGCGCCGTCAGGATTTTAGTCCGATCAGCTCTCCAAGTTTGCGGGTGGTCCAGGGGGTGATCGAGCCGCTCCGGGCGATGAGGGGCCAGTTCCGCCGGATGCTCGGGATGGCCTCCTTGCGCCACATGGCCCCCATGAACAGCCCGATGAAGTCGGCGAATCTGCCGATCGCCTGCCCGCCCACCACCAGACCCTCCTTGACGATGACTCGCAGGTAATCCGGCCCCTCGTCGCGCTCGATGATTTCGAGCTGCCCCAGCTCGCACTGGGTGGCGCGGGTGGTCTTGCCGAAGGTGACGGCGTGGGTGTCGAAGAAATGGGCCCGCGCGAAGGCCCAGGCCCCCGGGTAGGCGCTCGTTGCGCCCAGGATGTTGCGTGCGACCACCTGGGCCTGCTCGAGGGCGTTGTGCTTGAGCTGAAACATGGCATCCTCACCCGTGCAGGCATCCACCGTCTCCACGCAATCCCCGCAGGCAAAGATGCCGGGAACATTGGTCTGCAGGTGCTCGTTGACACGGATGCCGCGTTCGACTTCGATGCCGGCGGTCTGGGCCAGGGCCTTGCCGGGCACGACTCCGGTCGCGATCACCACCGTGTCGCACGGGATGCGGCGCTTGTCCGTGACGACGGCGGAAACCCTTTGCGCGCCTTCGATGCGCAGCACCTTCTCCGATGTCAAAACCCGAATCCCGTAGCCTTGCAGGCTTTCCTTGAGTCGCCGGGAGCTTTCCGGATCGAAGAGGGCCGGCAGAATCCAGTCGAGGAGCTCGATGATGGTCACCTCGTAGCCCCTCTTTTTCAGGGCCTCGGCGGCCTCGATGCCGATCGCGCCCGAACCGATCACGACCGCGGCGGATCCGCCGGATTGGTCCAGCCGGTCGGCTTCGGCGAGCTGCTTGCAGCTGTGGACTCCCGGGGTGTCGATGCCGGCGATGGAGGGGATGAAGAGGCTGCCCCCGTGCGCCAGCACCAGCCGGTCGTAGCCGAGGATCAAGCCTTTTTCGGTGGTGGCATGGCACGCCTCCGGGTCGATCGACGTCACCCGCTGATCGAGGAGCAGGTGGATGTGGTGCGAACGGTAGTCATCCAGGGTCTTGCGGAAGACGGTCTGGCGCGGCACATCGCGTCCGATGAAATAAGGCAGCGAGCACGGGTCGTATTCCGGAAAACGTTCGGCCGAGACGATGGTGATGTCCAGATCGCCTCGGGCCTTGCGCAGGCGGAAGGCCACTTCGTTTCCGGCGATGCCGTTGCCGACGATGAGCACTTTCATGGGGTTTTCCGCAGTGCAGGTTTTTTGAACGCTTGTTTTGCAATCTGCGCACTTCCCCGGCATTTTCGGGCAACCACCTCACGCGCCTCGGATACTTTCAACGCCCCGCAATCCCGGCAGGCGTTGACGCACCAGGGGCCGCCGCCATCATCCGCGCAGAGATCGCACGTCATGGTTTTGCCCGTGTCCGGGTCCACCACCGGAGTGGCGAACGGGCAGATATAGAGGCAGGCCCGGCAGCCGATGCACCGGTCGGGGTCGGTGACGACGGCGCCCTCGGCAGTGCGGCCCCGCGCATTCATGGGACAGCACTTGATGCAGGGCGCCTGCTCGCAGGCCTGGCACAGCAATGGCACGTGGGGGCTGCCGCCGTCGAAGCTCATGATTCGAATGCGGGAGTGCTCCGGGCTGCACCGGCCGGTGTGCACCATGGCGCAGGCTATTTCGCAGAGCCGGCAGCCCGAGCATTTTTCGGGGTCAATCAGGATAAACGGGTTCTTCTCAGGCGGCATAATCGTGCGCATCCTATCCTGGCTATAAAATAGCTGTTTTATAACTTGAAATGATCGCCGAATTCAACTAAAAAAGGAATGCAGTTGACCCCGCTTCCTTCTGCCGGTAGGGTTAGGCGCAGGTGCTGGGCTTGTTCTGCATCGGCTGCGGGCTGGCTGTCCCGGTGAAGTTTACCTTTTACGGGAAACGGAATCCGAACATGGGCGACTCCGAGCAGCAGAGATTTCGTCGCTACCGCTGGATCATTTTCTGGGTCCTCTCCGGCGGCTACGTCCTCGTCTACTTTCATCGATTGTGTCCTGCCGTCGTTGCGGTCGACATGATGCAAGACCTGAAGACCGGCGGCACGCTCACGGGGCTGCTCTCCGCGGCCTACTTCTACCCTTATGCCGTCATGCAACTGCCGGCCGGCCTGCTCTCGGATTCCTGGGGGCCGAGGAAGACCATCACCATTTTTTTTCTGGTCGCCGCCGGCGGTTCGGCTCTCCTGGGGGTTGCGCCATCGGCCGCCTGGGCCCTGGTCGGACGGGCTCTGGTCGGGGTCGGTGTCGCCATGCTCTTCGTGCCGACGATGAAGATTCTCGCCGAGTGGTTTCGAGCGGGCGAATTCGCCGTCATGACGGGGATCCTCATGGCCGTCGGCGGACTGGGCTCCCTGATTGCCGCCGCCCCCCTGGCCTGGCTCAGCGTCTGGATCGGATGGCGCCTGTCGTTTGTGGTGGTGGGGGTCTTCACCCTGGTCCTGGCCGCGCTGGTCTGGATGGTGGTGCGCGATCGGCCGGCGGATCTCGGCTGGCCGTCTCCGGCCGAACATCTCCAGTCCATAGCCGAACCCATCGCCCTCCTGGAGGGCATCCGCCGGGTGCTCGGGTGTCGGGCGTTCTGGCCGCTGGCGGTCTGGTTCTTTTTCGAATGTGCCGTGTTTTTTTCCTTCGGCGGTCTGTGGGGCGGCCCGTACCTCATTCAGGTCCACCGGTTGAGCAAGGACCAGGCCGCGAGCGTGCTCTCCATGCTGGCGGTCGGGATGATGGTGGGCAGCCCGCTGTTGAGCTATGTTTCCAACAGCATCTTCCGCGCGCGCAAACCGGTCCTGGTCCTGTCCAGCCTCATCACGGTGGGGATCACCGCCCTGCTGGCATTCCGGACGGCCCAGGTGAGCCCGGGGCTGCTCATGGGGATGTGTTTCGGGCTGGGGGTTTTCTCGAGTGCCATCGTGGTGATCGGGTTCACCGCCAACAAGGAACTCTTTCCGGTTCAGATGGCCGGGACCGCCACCGGTCTGGTGAACCTGTTTCCGTTTGCCGGTGGAGCCGTCTTCCAGCCGGTTCTGGGGTATCTGCTCGAAAGCGGGGGCCGGGTCGATGGGGCCTTCACCCTGGCCGGTTACCAACAGGCGTTTCTGGCCCTGTTTGTGTGTTCCCTGATCGCCCTGGGGGCCGGGTGTTTTGTCAGGGAAACCATCCGGCGCAATTAGGATGCCGGGAGATCACCCCATACGGCTGTCTCCTGGCCCGGGGGATCGCGCCGGACGGCATTCCCGCCGCCTGCTTGACACCAAAATCTGATCCCATATATTCTGCAAGGACGCGGAATTGCAGCGACGGCGCAATCTGGCCGGTAAATCACTTGCGCACGACGATGCCCGAGGCCGTCATGTCGAAAAGGAGAGAATGTCATGAAGTTAAAACAGATTGTGGTGTCCATCGAAAACGCACCGGGTCGGCTTTATGAAGTGACCGAAGCCCTGGGCAAGGCGGGGATCAACCTGAGAGCCCTCAACCTGGTGGATACGGGGGCGTTCGGACAGCTGCGTCTGCTGGTGTCGGATGTCGCCAAGGCGCGGCGCGTTCTCATGGAGCTTCACATCCCGGCGTACGTGAATGATGTGGTGGCCGTTGAAATCGAGGACAAGCCCGGCAGCCTGGCCCGGCTGCTGAAACCCCTGACCGAGGCCAACGTCAATGTCGTGTTCATGTACGCCCATATCCACTTTTCGTCGGGCAACGCGGTCATGATTTTCCGCTTCGGCGACAACGACAAGGCCATCGAGGTGCTCCAGGCGAGCGGTGCCAAACTGCTCGATTCCGATAATTTCGGGATTCTCGAGACCGAAAATTGATGCGCTAAGGCGCCGCAATGGCTTCCGGAAAAAACAAGAAAGCGGTTTCGGCTTCCGGCGCACCGCCGACGGCTGTGACCCCTGCCGCCCATCGGGTCCCGCAAGACGCCGGCCGGCATCCGCCCCGGCGCGCAACGGGACCATCCCAGGCGTGTGCCCTGGAAGTCTCCGAGACCAGCCGCCGGGCGGAACAACGCTACCGCGCCTTCCTTAATTTCATGCCCGACCCGGTCTTCGTCTTCAACCTGGACAGCACGGTCTCCTATCTGAACCCTGCTTTTGAAAGGGTCTTCGGCTGGACCCTGCGGGAGCTGCAGGGGAAAATCATCCCGTTTGTTCCGAAAGAGTGCAAATCCCAGACGCGCGAGGGGTTGGACCGGCTCTACCGGGAGAAGATCATCCACAATTTTGAGACCAAGCGGCTGACCAAAGACGGGCGGCTGCTGGATATCATCATTGACGGGGCCATCTTCTACGACGAAAACAACCAGCCGGCAGGCCAGGTCATCACCCTGCGGGATGTGACCCAAGACAAGCGCACGGCCCGTATCAACCAGGCCCTGTTCCGGATCTCCCAGGCCTTGTATCAGTTCCGGACCCTGGACACGCGCCTGGAGTTCATCACGCGCGAGGTGCGGCAGCTGCTGGACGTCGAGGGCGCGATGGTCATCCTGTTGGACGATGAGAACAAAGAGTTCTTCTTCCGTGAGGCGGTTTTCGATAACATCGACACCGGCCAGCGGATGAAAGAGATCCGTTACCCGTCCGACAAGGGGGTGGCCGGAGAGGTGGTTCGAACCGGCAAACCGCTGATCGTCAACGATTACGCCCGGAGTCCGTTTTGCTTCACCCAGGTCGACGAAAAGTCCAGGCACCGAACGCGCAGTATGCTGGACGTGCCGCTGGTGACGCAGAAGCGCATGATCGGCGTGCTGTGCGCCGTGAACAAAAAAGAGGGGCCGTTCACCGAAGCCGACGTCGCGCTGCTGAGCACGCTGGCCAACCTCGTGGCCCTGCCCATCGAGAACGCCAGCATCCTGGAGGCGCTCGAGCGCTCCTTTCAGGAGGTGAACCGCCTCAACCGTGCCAAGGACCGCGTGATCCATCACCTGTCCCACGAACTCAAGACGCCGCTCTCGGTGCTCTCCGCCTCCCTGAACCTTCTGGCCAAGCCCCTCGCCAAGCTGAACGACGACCGGCGCTGGGGAAAAACATTGGAGCGCGCCCAGCGCAATCTGCAGCGCATCCTGGACATGCAGTACAAGATCGAGGATATGCTGCAGGAGAAAGAGGCGGCCACCCACCGCATGCTCTCGGTCCTGCTGGATCAGTGCACCGATGAACTGGAGGCGCTGGCGGCCGACGAATTCGGAGAAGAAGGCGCCACCGAAAGACTGCGCCGCAGGATCGACTGGATCTTCGGGCCGCGGGATTCAAAACCGGAGAAAATCAACCTGGCCCGGTTCGCGGATGAAACCATTAAGATCCTGCGCCTCAAATTTTCGCACCGCCGGGTCGCCGTGGAGTTCAACCCGACGCAGACCGAGCCCATCGTCATTCCAGCGGAGGTCCTGGGCAAGGTCATCGAGGGATTGCTGCGCAACGCGGTTGAAAACACCCCGGACGGCGGCGAGGTCCGTGTGACCGTTCGAACCGGCAAGGCCGGGCCGGAGCTCGAGGTTCGGGATACCGGAATCGGAATCACCGCAGAAAACCAACAGTTGATTTTAGGCAATTTCTTCACGGCGTACGAGCCGTTGCAGTATTCCACCCGCAGCCCCTATGATTTCAAGGCGGGGGGCAAAGGCTTCGACCTCCTGCGCATGCAGATCTTTGCCGAGCGCTACGGGTTCAAGATCCGGATGGACTCCGCGCGCTGCCGCTTCATTCCCACCGAACAAGAGGAGTGCCCGGGGGATGCCAGCGAATGCGGGCAGTTGCACAACGCGGATCAGTGCCGCGAGACGGGCGGCACCACGGTCACGGTGCAGTTTTCTCCGGCGGCGGCCGGGGGAGCGGAGGCCGCATGACAGGTTCACCCACGAAGGACGGAGGCCGTGACGGCATGGTGCATGAAAAAGAGACAACGCCGGGAACGGGCGTGTCGCCGGGCCGGTTTTTCCATGACATCAGCATCGAGTTCCTCATCCACGAACTCAAGGACCCCATCGCGATCATCGAAACCGGCCTGCGCACAGTGCTGGAAAAGCAGGATCAATACGGGCCGCTGAGCACCAAGCAGGCCAACACGCTGATGCGCAGCCTGCGCAACACGCGCAAAGCCCGGGGGCTCCTGCACGACCTGCTGGAGATCGGCCGGTCCGAGGCCGGATGCCTGGCCTGCTCGCGTTTCTCTCCGCTCGCATCCGTGCGGCAGGCGCTCAAGGACGCTCTGGAGACGATGACCGGACCGGCACCCGAGGCGATCGGCAAGTACCAGGTCGAAGACGAACTCACCCGGCTGCTGACCGGCCACGGCGTTTTCGTCCACTCCCCCGCCGCCGCGGCGGCCGCGGAGATGTTCCAGGATGAGACCAAATTCCGGCAGATCGCCGGCAATCTGTTCAAAAACGCGCTGCACCATCGCAAACAGCGCATGGACGTGCAGATGGCCGTCGAGGCGGACCGCTTCGTGCTGGCGGTCAAAGACGACGGTCCGGGGATCGAGCCGGACCATCACGATCTCATCTTCAGACGCTATACCCAGCTTGCGGAGTGTACGTTGGTCGAGCGCAAAGGACACGGGCTGGGGCTTGCCGGGGCTCTCATCCTGGCCCGATCTTTGGGGGGGGATATCCAGGTCACCAGCCGCAAAGGGGCGGGCGCGACATTCAGCCTGACGCTGCCGCTGCAGCTGAAAACGCCCTGACCGGCGCACACGGGACCGATCCGAAATACAACCGATTCACGCTGAGTCAAAAACAAGGAGGTTGCCGATGACAGTTCCAAAATCCTACATCAAGGACAAACAGATCCTGGCCGTCGACGACGAGCCGGACATCCTCGAGACGATCGCAGACATGCTGGAAGATGCCCGTGTCGATCCTGCCGGCGATTACGCGACCGCTTCCCGGAAAATCAAAGAGAAGCGCTACGACCTCGCCATCCTGGACATCATGGGGGTCAATGGATTGCAGCTTCTCGAAGAGGCCGTCGAGCGGGGCATCCCGACCGTCATGCTCACCGCGCACGCCATCAACCCCGAAACCCTCATGGAATCGATCCGCAAGGGCGCCATCTCCTATCTGCCCAAGGAAATGCTGGTCGAGTTGGATGTGCTGCTGAACAACCTGCTGGGATGCGTCGAGCGGGGCGAGCCCCCGTGGAAGCTTCTGTTCGAGAAGCTGAGCGAATACTTCAACCAGCGTTTCGGCCCGGATTGGAAGGCGAAGGACCGTGAATTCTGGTCGGAATTCAGCCGCACCTACCAGATCGGCAAGGGCATCCAGGAACGGCTCAAGCACGATCCCCGGATCCTGGAAAAAGGGATATGACGGTTTTGCAGTTTGGGGTTTGTTTTGGGTTTCGATATTCGAATTTTGGATTTTCTTTGAGGGCACCCGGAGGATGTCCTCAAAGAAAAGGGATCGGTTTGCCCGTGCGGTAGGCAAGCGCCTGGCAGACGGCGATGAGACGGCCGCTTGAGTCGGTGACTTTGATATCGTAGTTCGCGGTCCTTTTGGTCTGCGCCACGCGCCGGGCTTCGGCGTGCAGGCGGTCGCCGGGCTCGGGGCTGGCGATGTAGGTCACATTGACATTCAGCGCGACCGCCACCGTTCCGTCCGTCTGCCCCGCGGTCTCAAACGCTTCGTCGATCAACCCGAACAGGGCTCCGCCGTGCGCGCGGGCATAGATGTTGTCCTGGCGCGCGGGGTCGTAGACCATGCCCACCCGGGAATAGCCCTCCTCCAGTTCGAGCAATTCGATGCCGAGCAGCCGTGCAAACGGTTCCTGGTGAACGGCGTTCACGATTGCGTCTCTGACCTTCTGATCCATCACGCACCTTCCCCGTAACGTGGGTTCAAAAAATAGCATGAGCTGTTTATCAGAACCTTGGGCTTGCGGCAACCCAAAACCCGGGAGCCTGCCGGTCATCATCCTGATTCTTTCCGAATCGGATGAGGCCAAGTTCGGAGATCCAATTTATCCAACATCGATGCTCTTCGTCAGTAAATTCGGCGCTTAAATCGCGTTGACATATCTGAAAACATATTATAATACCAAACACCATTCATTTTATCTTATGCGATGCAGAAGCTGAAATTGGCATGAAAACGTGATCGAGTTTTCTGTTCCAAATCATCAGCATTTTGAAATTGTATTCGGCAGGAACGGGCGTAGGCTCCGAATAACCAACCCCAGTCGTTCCCAATGGAAAAGGAGGTGCAGTATGAGTCTCAGACATCGTGCATTCGCAACAGTGCTATTCTTGATGGGATTGTCGCTCCTGTTTGTGCCAGCTGCTCGAGCCGCAAAACCGATCGTCATCGGATGCCCGCTGTCGATGGCCTTCCTCTACGGCTGGGATGCCGAGCGGGGTGCCACCCTCGCAATTGAAGAGATCAATGCCGCTGGCGGTGTGGCGGTCGGCGGAGAGAAGCGGCCGTTCAAAATAGAAGTCATCGACACCCGGGATCTCGAACCCGGGGTGCCGGTGAGCGAAGCGCTGCTCGCCATGGAGAAGCTGATCCTGGATAAAAAAGCGGATTTCATTGTCGGCGGGCCGGTGCGCTCCGAAGCAGCCCTGGCAGCCATGTCGCTGCTTTTAAAATATAAAAAAGTATCCATCCTGACCACCGGAGCGCTGACCCCGAAATACACCGACCTGGTGGCCGAACAGTACGACAAGTTCAAGTACTGCTTTCGTATCCACGGCGAGGCCAAGAACCTGGTCGGTGAAATTTTCGCCAATTTTACCGAACTGAAAGAAAAGCACGGCTTCAAGAACCTGTTTATTGTCGCCCAGGACGTCAGTCACGCGCGCGGCGCAGCCGAGCTCGTCAAAGACATCGCTACCAAAAAAGGGTGGAATGTTACCGGACTTGAAATTTACCCCACCGGCGCGACCGATTTCTCAATGGGGCTGCTGAAGGCCAAAGATACAAAGGCGGAAATAATCAACATCTGGATGGACATGCCCGAAAGCGCCATACTGCTCAAGCAGTGGTTCGACATGAAGATACCGGCGCTGCCTTTTGGCTCCACCCTGGCTGCCGCCGAGCAGCCCGGTTTCTGGAAAGCAACCAACGGCAAGGGCGAGTTCACTCTCTGCAACGTGGTGAATGCCGGCAATGCCCCTTCCAACGCCACTCCATGGACGATGAAGTTCTACGACGCTTACACCAAGCGGTGGGGGGTCGAACCGGAAGGGCTGGGAACATCCAGCAGCTATATGGCCGTGTATGTCTTGAAGGACGCCATTCAACGCGCCGGAAGTCTTGACTCCAACAAGGTTGTGGAGGCACTCGAAAAAACCGATATGATGGGGGTATACGGAAGGGTCCGGTTTGACCCCAAGAGCCACCAGATCATTCCTTCAACCGATCCCAAGGAGGGTGCCGTCGGCAGCATCCTGCAATGGCAGGACGGCAAACGGGTTGTGGTGTACCCCAAGAGTATCGCCATGGGAGAAATTTTGCTGCCGCCCTGGATGAAAAAATAAGCGCACGGGCCGCACCCGGCCCCATGCAACCGAGAACGCAGGAGAAAACTTCCCACGCGCTGGTCCCGCGATCAGCATCAGCAACTGAACGGATTGACCGGAATGGATATCCTCATCTACGGTACGATCAACAGTGTGGCGTTGGCCCTTTATGCATTGGGTTTCGCCCTGGTCTACGGCATCAGCCGCCTGCCCAACTTTGCCCACGGCGCATTGTACGTGCTCAGCGGGTTCGTTGCGTGGAGCGCCCTGAACATACTGGGGGTCAACCACCTGTTCAGCATCCTTTTGGCCATTGCCGTCACCGCCATTGTCGGCTCCGTCATCTACCAGTTTTTCCTGATCCGCATCAGGGGCATGGAGATTTCGGAAATCATCGCCACCTATGCCATTGCGCTGGCCATTCTCGAGGGGCTGAGATGGGGCGGGTTCAAGGGCATGACCTACACCCTGCCGCCGTTCATCGAGGGGAGTGCAACCATCGGCGGAATCTCAGTCGACTACCAACGGTTTCTGACGGTAGGCATCGGGGCGGCCCTGGTGGCTTTTTTGTGGCTATTTACACACAAAACCCGCATCGGACTGGCGTTGCGGGGCATGGCGCAGGACGAGCGGGCGGCGCTCATGCTGGGGATCGACTCGGATGTCATGGCGGTGGTGGCCATGGGGCTCGGCTCTTCGCTGGCGGCGCTCAGCGCCATGCTGCTTCTGCCGCTGGGCAACATCGTGGTAGAGTCCGGCTACAACGTGCTGATCTTGTCCATCGCCGTCTGCATCGTCGGCGGGCTTGGCAGTTGGGCCGGTGCGGTCCTGGCTGCTTTTATCATCGGTTTTGCACAGATTCTAACCGCCGTCTATCTGGGGTCTCATTACCAGATGGTCGTCGCCCTGCTGGCCATCATTCTGACACTCATCTTCAAGCCGTCCGGCATTTTCGGCCAGCAGAAGGAACTGGAGGAGCGGGTTTGACCACGGGAACGCAGCAGCGTCGCAAAGAAAGGATCGACCGGGGCATCAAAGTCCGGACGGAAGGGATTTATGCGTTGATGTCCTGGCGAGAACTTGGGTACCTGATCTTGCCGCGGTTCGTCATCATCGTTGGCCTGTTGGCATTGCCACTGGTGATTTTTGACATGTACTGGCAGCGGGTGATTTCCATCGTATGCATTTACGCCCTTCTGGCACTGAGTTTCGACTTCCTGGCGCACCACGTGGGCCTGGTCTCACTCGGCGGAGCCTTCTTCGTGGGGGTCGGCGGGTACTTGTCGGCCGTCCTGAACAGCACATTCGGCTTTCCCGCTCTGCTTTCAATCGCAGGCGCCACAGTTATCGGCGGCATCATCTGCACCCTGCTGCTGTTGCCGTGCCTGCCGCTGCGCGGGGTCTACTTTGCCATTGTCACGTTGATGTATCCTCTGTTCATGGCCCGCGTCATCGAGGCGCTCGATATCCTGGGCGGCACCGACGGGATCATGGGCATCGACAGCCTGCCGAGCGCCTGGATAGAGCAATATTTCATCATCGGCATGCTGCTGTTGTTCCTTTTCGGCATCCGCCGGCTGGTCAATACCGACCTCGGGTTGGTGCTGCGGGCCGTGAAGGACAACGATCAGGCGGTGCGGGCCTCCGGGATGAACATCACCACCTACAAGGCCTTTGCCGTGTTTATCGCTTCGGCCATCGGTTGTTTTGCCGGGGCAAGCATCGTGCACATCTACATGTGGGCCGGGATCTCCACTTTCGCCCTCGACTTTTCAGTGCTGCCCATTGCCGCGACCGTCATCGGCGGCAGCGGAACCCTGGTGGGTCCGTTGATCGGCTGCCTAATTCTGGTCCCCGTGTCGGAGCTGCTGCGGGATTTCGGCACGCTTCGAATCGTTTTCTACTCCCTCATCCTGCTCGCCTTCGTGGTCTTTCGCAGCGAGGGGCTGATGGTTTACGGCCAGCGGAAATATCATCAAATCGAAAGGTGGAAAAAAATATGAAGGGGGGACCGATTCTACAGATCCAGGAGATCACCAAGACCTTCGGCGGCATCATCGCGCTCAACCGGGTGAGTTTTGAGGTCGGCGAGGGGGAAATCCTGGGCATCATCGGTCCGAACGGATCCGGAAAAACAACCACCGTCAACTGCATCACCGGTTTTGTGAAACCGTCTTCCGGCCGCGTCCTGTTCCGGGGCAAGAACATCACCGGCAAGCCACCCCACAAAATTGCCGACATGGGACTGACGCGCACGTTCCAGATCATGCGCCCCTACTTCAGCCTGCCCGCCTACAAGAACCTGGTGATTCCGCTCTTTTCCCCCCGGGCCCGGCGTACCGGCGGCTGGCGCGGCGGCGGTCGGCGCGGCGACCGTAACACCGTCGGCATCGATATCCTGGAGGAGATCGGTTTCGAGCGGGACTCCTACGTCCCGTTCAAGGTGACGTCGACCCTTCCGACCGGCTATCTCAAGCGGCTGGAGTTGGCCCGCTGCCTGGCGCTCAAACCCGAGCTGATCATTTGCGATGAAGTCTTCTCTGGCTTGAGCATGAGCGAAATCGCGAGCATGGTGCCCTTGATCGAGCGGCTCCAAATGAGCGGCATCACGTTGATCATGATTGAACACCGCCTGCGGGAGCTTTTCAAGGTGGCCGACCGGGTTCTGGTGCTGAATTTCGGCGAGAAACTGGTCGAGGGATCCGCCGCGGAGGTGATGGCCGACCCGCGGGTCCGAGAAGCCTATTTCGGGTCGGAGAAGGTCGAGGAGGTGATGCGCCATGCTTGAGGCGACCGGTCTCATGGTGTTTTACGAAAACATGCTGGCCCTCAACAATGTGAGCCTCCGCTGCGACGAAAACCAAATTGTCGGGGTGTTCGGCGCCAACAGCGCCGGCAAGTCCACGCTGATGTACGCACTGTCCGGCATCATGCTCGATATCCGCAAAAAGGAAGCGATGGCCGGGGGCGAGCGCATCACCCTCACCGGCAGCATTCGCTACCGGGAGCAGGAGATCACGGCCCTGAAATCGAGCCGCCGGGCAAAACTTGGAATCGTCCTTTGTCCGGAGCGCCGCCGGATCTTCAAGGAGTGCAGCGTTCTGGAGAACCTGAAAATCGGGGGTTACCTGGCGACAGCCGCCCAGGCGCAGGAAACCCTGGAATTCGTCTTCAAAATTTTTCCAGCCCTGATTAAGCTCAAAAACCGGTTGGGCGGTTTTTTGAGCGGCGGCGAGCAGCAGATGCTGGCCATTGGCCGAGCGCTGATGGCCCAGCCGAAAATACTTCTCCTGGATGAGCCCCTGATGGGTCTCAGCCCGTTAATGCAGGCCATGCTGATGCAGGCCACGCGTGAAATCCGCGACGAGCGAAAAATCTCCATCGTCATTACCGAACAATACGCGCGGCCGGTCATTCCGATCGTAAACTACGCTTTCATCCTGGAGAACGGCTCAGCCGTCCTGGAAGGCACCCGGGAAGAACTGATGGACAACCCGGATGTGCGCTCAGCCTATTTCGGGATTTAACAGGGATCAGAACCAGATGGAAGGAGTCCGATTGGCGATGCCTCCCCATGTCGATGCAATAGAAAGTGAACTGACGTTCACGCGGTTCGACGCAATGAGCGAGCGGTATCCGGACCAAACCGCCATTTTCTATCTCGGGGAACGCTTCTCGTACCGCCGCCTGAGGGAATTGAGCGAGCGTTTTGCCGGTGCCCTGGCCGGCCAGGGCGTCGGCAAGGGCGACCGGGTAATGGTTTACATCGCCAACTCCATCCAGTGGGTCATCGCTTTTCTGGGCATCCAGAAGGTCGGTGCCGTGGTCGTACCGGTATCTCCGATCTATACCTCCCACGAGATCGCATACATGGTCGCAGACGCCGGTGTTGAAACCGCCATCTGCATGGACACCAATTACTGCTACGTCAAGGAGGCATCCGCCAACACCGGCCTTAAACGGGTGATCGTGACAAACCTGGCGGATCTTCTTCCGCCGTGGAAAAGATATCTGGGCTTGCTTTTCGACAAGATACCTTCCGGGAAAATCGAAAAGGATGACCGGGTCATTACCTTCCGGTCGATGTTGACGCACCCGCCCTTGGTTGGAAAGACGGCGATCGATCCGAGGAAAGATTTGTCCTACGTGCTCTACACCGGAGGCACCACCGGGTTCCCCAAGGGCGTTCAGGGCACGCACATCGGCATGACTTCCTACGTGAACGATGTCACGGAAGATGTGGGCGGCGATCATCTTTTGGAAGGCGGCGACACGTATATCGCCATCAACCCGCTGTTTCATATCATGGCGTTGGGCCTGTTCATGGCGGTCGGATTGAACAAGGGCAATACCGTCATGCTGATGCCGGTGCCGCAGGTAGACGCAATTCTGGCGACGGTCGCACGCCACCGGGTTCGGTGGATGCTGGGCGTTCCGACGCTTTACCGGATGATACTCGAAAACGACCGCTTCGAGCAGTACGACTTGAGTTCCCTGAAATTTTGTTTCTGTGGCGGCGATGTTCTCCCCGAGGAGGTAAAGAAGCGGTGGCGGGAGCGCTGCAACATCCCCATCTATCAGGTTTACGGCTCCACGGAAGTGGGGCATGTGGCCTACAGCAAAATCGGCATGGAGCCCAGCCCAAGTGCCATCGGCTATCCTTTGAAGAGCCGGGAGTGCCTGATCGTGGACCCGGAGAGCCTCGAACCGGTGGCCGGGGAGCAGAGCGGCGAGCTTCTGGTCACGTCCCCTTTCACGATAAAAGAGTACTACAACAAGCCCGAGGAGACGCGAAAAACATTTATCGAGCTCAACGGGAAAACGTGGTGCCGCATGGGGGATTTCGTCAGTGCGAGACCGACGGGTGAGCTGATTTATGTCGAACGGTCCGCCGACATCATCAAGCACAAAGGCTTCCGCGTATCCGCCTCCGAAGTGGAAGCTACCCTCCAAGACAACCCCACGGTGATCGGTGCATGCGTGGTCGGTGTCCCGGATCCCAAGGTGGGAGAGCGGATCAAAGCCATCGTCGTGTTGAAGGAGGATGCCCGCGGTGTGGGCGGTGCCGAATTGATCAAGTGGTGTCGCGATCGTCTGGCGCCCTATAAAGTCCCGGCTTACATCGAATTCAGGGACATGCTTCCGAAATCAAAAGTCGGCAAGTTGCTCCGGCGCGAGATCCGTGACGATGAACGCCGGCGGGTATCGAAGGGAGAGAAGGGGGCGCGCAACGCAGAAGCATAGAAGTGGTTCCACAGCCTCGGATCACACCTGAGGGCAAGGCGCAGGCCGATTCGAACGCGCAGCAACCACGGCAGGTTGTGAGCATTTCGAGAGGTCTGCAACGCCGCCATCGGGGGTCAGACGGGGTTATGAAACCACTTCTAAAATTGAGCCTGGCGCCATAAGCGGAAAACGACAAAGGAACAGGTAAAATGACCGACAGTATTTTAAGCGGCAAGCGCTTGCTGGCCGTTGACGACGAAGCCGATGTCCTCGACACCCTGCAGGATATTCTGACGGAGCACCCCGGGCTGATTCTGGACCGGGCGACCGACTATGAGACCGGTTTTCATCTGCTCCGATCCTGGACCTACGATGCCGTTATTCTTGACATCATGGGTGTGCGCGGATTCGACCTCCTGAATGCCGCGGTCCACCTGGGGTTCCCGACGGTCATGCTGACCGCCCACGCCCTCTCCTCCGATTACCTGAAAAAATCGATCGAGATGGGCGCGCGTGCCTACATTCCGAAGGAGAAAATGTCGGACATCACCGAGTTTCTGGAAGATGTCCTGTCCCTGGAGCACCGATCCAGCCTGATGCAGATGTTCAACAAACTCGGCGGTTTTTTCAACAGCCGATTCGGCTCACAATGGATGGAAAATGAAAAGACCTTCTGGGAACAGGTGGCTTCCGGGAAATACGAGCCCAAACCCGTGATTTTCAAAAAGTGACGTGCAGGCATATCTTCTAAAAGTGGGATGGAGCGCTGAAAATATTTTCAATTGTCATTACGCTATCCCTGACGGTCTTCCAGAGGTACTGGATCTGGCGAAAGCATTACGCCATGACCTTCCTCAAAATGCGCCGGTTTATGATAGCATACTGCAAAAATGCTCTTATCTCCATCGCATTAATTCTTGCAACTTATTACAATCATATCGTTTCGGTGGAGGCACTTATCAAGTGCAAGGCAGATAGAAATATTACAGATATGTGGGGGCGCACGGCGTCGGATTACGCAGAGCAGTACGAATACACTCGCATAAATGAGCTCCTGAAGGATTAGCAAGCCATTTAAAAGAAAAGTAGTGCGATTGCCCCTTCAGGTCATTCCATGAAGTTGCCATGCGGTCTATAGGTGGATGTACCCACGGCGTATCTCAAAAATGACAGTTCTTGCCATAAAACCGACGTTGGCAGCACGCGCAAGTTTTTCGGATATTTTCAAACAGATGGGGCCGCGGCCGAGACGGCGTCAGGCGCATATCTTCACTTCCGAACTGATGCGAAAAGGAATATGTGGAGATAGGTTGGTTGCGGGGAGGCATGTGTCCATTTCCAAAAACGCAGAGAGTTTTCTCGGTTGTAAGTGTGGGCAGGCATCGCAGGGATCGGTGCCGAGATATCCTGTATGGCGTCCAGGTAGGAAGCCTAACCGGAAAATGGCATTTCTCTGATTACAGATAGGCTGTCACTGTACGTAATAAATTCTGTTTTTTTGCTGATGTTGATTAGTTACATGCCATATTACTTTTCTTTTTTCTTTCTTTGTCAAGTCTTTTTATGACTTCCGCAGGTTGATTGGCTCCTCGCTTTAAATTCTGCGCTTAGGGGAAGCAACAGGAGCACAAGAGGGCTGCGGTGAACCTGTTGGGCAAGCTGGCCGCTTTCGGAGCTGGCGACTGTCACAAAATTGTCGCATTTTCCGATGTGACAAAAACCGGCGCTGTATAACTAATATCTTTAAATGGTTTTACGAATGAATTTAAAACATCCACAACTTGACTTTCATTCAACCGCGGTTTAGCTTCTTCTGAATTTCATTCCTTTTGGGCGGTCCTATGCATTCCATCAAGCTCATCGTATTTCTGGGCGCACTCATTCTCATCTTCCAGTCCGCGTCAGGCCTTTGGGCAGGCAGCATCTATACTTGGACCGACAAGAACGGCGCGGTTCACATCACCGAGACGCCTCCGCCGCCCGGGGCCGCCGTGGAAGACGCGCTGCGCAACCCGCCCGAATCCCCGGTCCCGGTACAACCCAGCCCGCCGCCGCAGTCGGTCGGGAACTGGGAGGTTGAGCAGGCGCAGCAGCAGGCCCGGCAGGCCCAGGAGCAGTTGGAGGCGGCGCGACAGAAGGCGGCGAAGGCGGAGCAGGAGGCACAGCAGACGATCAGGCAATCCGAGGAGTACATCGACACGCACGACAACAACCAGTACGAGCGTCGGGTGTTCAAATACGAATTGAAGCAGGCGGCGGATGCCGCTCAGACGGCCGAAGCCAGGGCGCAGGAAGCGGCCGGCCAGATGCAACAGGCCGAACAGAACGCCGCTGACGCCCAGCAGCAGGTGCGGGGTGCTCAAGAGGACGCCGCTATATTTAGAGAATCCGAATGAAGCTGCTTCCGCCTGACAACGTCCTCTCCAGTGAGATGTGGGATGCAGCGCGCCCCGCTGCGGGTGCTACTTTCTTCGGCGGGGGCGCCAGGTTAGGGCGGGGTCGACAGAGAACACCCTGAAGAACGCCAGCACGCGGTAGCTTAGCCAGCCCAGCAGGCCCATCCCCAGCGTGAAGAGCAGATACGCCATACCCGGCCGCATGTTCAGATCGTCAACGATGTAGCGGCTGAATTCGCTCATGCCGCCCATGCTGGCCGGGATGTTCAGCGCACCGAAGATGACCGTCAGGATCGCCAGGCGTTTCATCAACACGTTCAGGTTGTTGCCCACGATGGACACGCGCGCATCCATCATGCCGGAGAGAATGTCCGAGTAGATCTTGGACTCGCTGAAGCACTGGTTGTTTTCGATCTGGAGGTCCTCGACGAACTCGATCTGCTCGTTCGTGAACCCGACGCGGCTCTGCGAGGTTTTGAGGCGGCCGATCAGCATGCCGTTCGACTGGATGGCGCTCAGGAAGTAGACGAGGCTTTTCTCAAGCGTGAAGAGATTCAGCAGGCTCGTGTTGTCGCTGGCGTCGTTGATGGAGAGCTCCACCTCGTTCGAAAGCGTGTGGATCACGCGCAGGTGTTCCAGAAAGTGGTAGATCGAGCGGTAGATCATGCGCAGGAAAACGTCGGTCGGGGAGTGCATGCGCGTGTAGGCTTTGGCGCTGTCGAAGAGGTCCATCTCCTCCGAAAGCGTCACGATCAGTTTGTCCTTGAACAGGAAGGCGCCGACCGAAAACACCTTGAACAGAAAGTGGTCGGCCGCCGTGTAGTAGCGCGGCCGCTTGAAGATCGCCACGGTGTGGTCGGGCTCGAACTCGAGCCGGGCGAGTTCGTCGGGGTCGAGCGAGGACATCAGGGTGTGCTCGTCGAGTTTGAGCGTGTCGATCAGGTGCCGCTGCTCGACCTCGTCGGGCTTCACGTACACATGGACTTGCCCCTCTTCGCGGGAGCACTCCTGCAACCGGCCGTCGATAATCCTAAAGCACTGTTTCAACATGCTGCTTTACCCTCCGCCCGAGCCACAGCGCACGCTTCTGACATCTCCCGCAGACGTCGCAGGGTTTCGTTCCGCCGGAATGTGAACCGTTTGCGGCAGTCCGTGGCCCCGCCATCGGCAGAAATCGTCGGCCGAACCGACGATTCAGGCTGAAGCTTTAGTTCCATGCCGTCGACAAGTCAATCAGAAAAGCGCTTTGGATGGCCTGCAGTGCCCGGCAGATTCAACCTGACAATCGGCTTGACAAAGCTGTCCAGGAAAAGGTATGGTTGAACCATTGATTGTTTATGCATCTATGCGTCTGGGCATCCAGGAGTCTGACCGAACACCGAACACCGAACACCGAACACCAAAAACTGAACACCCGGCACCCACCATGTTCACCAAAGTGCGACAGGTCCGCGCCTTCGAGAGCGTCATCCAGCAGATGGAGGCCGTTATCCTCCAAGGCAGCTTCTCCGTCGGCGACCGGCTGCCCTCCGAGCGCGAGTTGCAGGGGCTGATGGACGTCAGCCGCAACACGCTGCGCGAATCCTTGCGGGTGCTGGAGCAGAAGGGGCTGGTGGAAATCCGCAAAGGCCACCGCGGGGGGATCTTCGTCAAGGAGATCAACGCCGACTCCATGACCGAAAGCCTGGGGCTTTTCGTCCAGTCCCAGCGTATCACGATGGAGGAGATTTCGGAGTTCCGGCAGGACCTCGAGGGGTTGCTGACCCGCCGGGCGGCCCTACGGGCCGGCTCCGAAAACAGGGCCGATCTCAAGCGGCTGCTGAAACAGGCGACGGATCTGGCGGAATCGGGTGTCGCGCAATGGGATGCGTTCATGCAGGCGGACAGGGACATCCACCTGGCGATCGCCCGCATCGCCGGAAACCCCCTGCACCATTTTTTCCTGGAAACCGTGCACAGCAATCTCCATCGGTATCACATCAGCGCTTATCTGCCGCGGGACGAGGAGACGATCCAGACAACCCTCACGGAGCTGAAAGGCATCGTCGCGGCGGTCTCCCGGGGGGACGCGGAGCGTGCCGAAGCCCTGGCCCGGGAGCACGTGCACCGTGCCTCCACGGTTATGAAACAGAGATCGGCCGTCGGCAGCCGGGCGCTGCCCGCGGCCCGCGTGCCGGTTGCGCGGCGTGCGCCAACCTCCAGAATGCGAAAATCCCGGACAGGAGATCATCCATGACCACGATCCGCCTTGAAACCCACAGACCGGTCGCCATCGAAACGGCGACCGCGAACGCCGGCGCCGGAAAGGCCGCACCCAGCGCCCGGGTGCGGCTGGGGATCGAACGCAACCGCACGACGGCCCCCGAGTTGCACCCGGAGCGGGCCGTTTCCGTGACGCGCAGCTACCGGGAGACCGAGGGGCAGCCGCTCGCCATCCGCCGGGGCCGGATGCTCCTGCGCATCGTGACCGAACACCCGGTGAAGATCCAGGAGGGCGAGCTCATCGTCGGCATGAAGACCCTGACCCCGCGCGGCTCACCCGTCTTCCCCGAGGTCAGCTGCGACTGGGTGGAGCGCGACCTCGAGCGGCTTGCCACCCGCAGCAGCACGCCGTTCCATGTGAGCGAGGCAACCAAGCAGCTCCTGCGGGCGGAGGTGTTCCCCTACTGGAAGGGCCGGCAGATCAGCGACCGGATCATGGAAGCCGTGCCGGCCGACATCTGGCGGGCCGACGAGCGCGGCCTGATCTACAACTACTTTCGCTCCCGCACCATCGGCCACATCAACGCCGGATACGCGAAAGTGCTCACCCGGGGCATGGAGGGCATCATCGCCGATGTCGAGCAATCCCTGGGCCGGTTCGACACTCACGACCGGGATTGCGTGCACAAGCGCCAGTTCCTGCAGTCGGTGATCATGGCCTGCGAGGCCGCGGTGCTTTTGGCCGGCCGTTACGCCGCCGAGGCACGGTACCTGGCCGCGCTCGAGTCCGACTCTATCCGCCGCTCCGAGCTGTTGACGACCGCCGCCATCCTGGACCGGGTCCCGGCCAAGCCGGCGGTCACCTTCCAGGAGGCGCTGCAGTCCTTCTGGATCACGCAGTTGATGCTCAACCTCGAGACCGACGGCCACGCCTTCGGGCCGGGCCGCTTCGACCAGTACATTTACCCCTACTACCGCCACAGCATCGATTCGGGCGAGATCACCCCGGCGCAGGCCCAGGAGCTGCTCGACCTGTTGTGGGTCAAACTCGACGAAATCACCCTGGCCAAGGACTCGGGCGAAGCCCAGACCTCGAGCTCCTACCCCGAGTTCCAGAACCTGAACATCGGCGGACTCACCCGCCAGGGGCGCGACGCGGTGAACGAGGTCTCCTTCATGTGCCTGGAGGCCTTGGAACGCACGCTGCTGCCCCAGCCCGGGCTGTCGGCCCAGATCGCATCGCTGACCCCGCCCAAGTTCCTGCTGCGCTGCTGCGAGGTTTTGCGGCTAGGCACCGGCATGCCGGCCATGTTCAACTCCGACGTCATGGTACTGGGCATGGTCAACCGCGGCAAGACGTTGAGCGATGCGCGCGCAAGCAGCCTGAACGGCTGTGTGGCCGTGTTCTGCGACGGCAAGGACCGCATGGCCTCCACCGGGTACTTCAACCTGGCCAAGGCCCTCGAGCTGGCCCTCAACAACGGGGTCGACCGTTTGACGGGCGAACCGCTGGGGCCGCCGACCGGAGATCCCAGGGCCTTCACGCGCTTCGAAGAGGTGCTCGCCGCCTTCGAGGTCCAGGTCGAACACTTCGTGGCGCTGAAGGTCCGCTACGACAACACCGTGCGCGACATCTACGCCCGCTATTGCCCGGTGCCGTTCACCTCGGCCGTGGTCGACGACTGCATCGCCGCGGCCGTCGACTGGCACGCCGGCGGGTCGCACTACAAAATCGCCACGATGAGCGGGGTTGCGGTCGGCACGGTCGCCGACGCGCTTTCCGGCATCCGCACGCACGTCTTCGGCAAACGCTCCGTCGGCATGGCCGAGCTGATCGATGCCCTCGACCGCAACTGGGAGGGGCAGGAGGCCCTGCGCCTGACGCTGGTCAACAAGACCCCGCACTACGGCAACGACGTGGACGCCGCCGATGCGCTCGCCGTGCGAGTGCAGGATATCTTCTGCTCGGCCGTGGAACGCCATTCCGACACCCAGGGCGCCAGGTATTGGGTGGACCTCTTGCCCACCACGAGCCACATCTCTCTGGGGGAGGCGACCGGTGCGACACCGGACGGTCGGCGGGCCCGGGCCTGGCTGTCCGAAGGGGTGAGCCCGGTGCAGGGCCACGACCGGAAGGGCCCCACCGCCTCCACCCGCTCGGTGGCCAAGCTGGACCACGCCCGGACCAACGGAACCCTGCTCAACGTCAAGATCAGCCCCCAGACGGTGAAGGGCGACCGTGACCTGCAGAAGCTTGCCGCGCTCATCCGGACCTATTTTTCCCAGGGGGGCTTCCACATGCAGTTCAACATCGTCGACCGGAAGATCCTGCTGGATGCCATGGACCGGCCGGAGGAGCACCGCAACCTGCTGATCCGGGTGGCCGGGTACTCCGACTATTTCGTGCTGCTGAACAAGGACATTCAGCAGGAGATCCTCTCGCGCGCCGAGCACGGGGTTTGAAGAGGATGGCGGCATAAGTGGTTGTAACAAAATAACGCCCGACCATCGGAGCGTTATTTTGACAACCACTATACGCTGACAAACTGGTCCGGCTGAAAAGCGCTCCTGCAAAGTTCAAATCTTCGGTTTCTCCTCCCACCATTCCGATTCTGAAAAATTTCATGAATTGATCTGGCATCAGAATTGCTTTGTTAAAGATTCGTTTGTCACCGTCGGCTGCCGCCGCCGGCTTTAGCGTGCCGGTGCGCGCCCGGAAAAATACAAGGGCGGGTCGCTGTCGGTAAATAATAAAACAATTTCAATATGATGAGTAAGGCAACACTGAGATGGGCGCCCGGGGCCTAAAAGCCAAGATTGCGATCAACATCACCCTGTCCCTGTTCATCGGGATGTTTTCGATCAACCTCGTCACGATGATGACGGCCCAGCGCAACCTCATCCGGGCCGAAATCTCCAAGGGGCAGACCATTGCGCGCGTGCTCGGCGACCATCTTCTGCTCAACCTGTTCGCGGAGGACGGCGGCGCCCCGTTCGTCAAGGCCAAGCTCGCCGAAACCCTGGATGAGGCGGGGGTCGAGTGCTTTTTGCTCATGGGCCGAAACACGCAGCAGATCGGCTTCGGCGTCCAGCGCTGTGTTCCCCAGGATGAGCTTGTTAACATCACCCAGCAGGCGTTCACGAGCGGGCAGGCCAGTGTCAATTTCATGGGCAGCACCTTCGGCTTTTTCTGGTGGCAGAAAAAGCAACTGGTCATCTCCGCCCCGCTTCAGGCGAACGGGGCCGTGCTGGCCGCATACAGCATCGTGCTGCCGCTGGAGGGCATCTACCAGTCCCTGCGAAGTTCCCAGCAGATATTGTTTCTCTACATCTTTCTCAACACCGCCATCCTGGCGTTTCTCGGCATCTACCGCCTGTTCAAGCTGTATCTCCAGCCGCTCTCGCGTCTGGCCCAGCGCGCCGAAGACTACAAGGAGAACGACGGGATCGTATTTGCCGTCCGCAAGGAGGACAACGAACTGCAGCGACTGTCGACGGCTTTGAACAGCCTCCTGCGACGGCTTTCTGCGGAAAAAGAGAAACTGCGCGCGACGGTGGCTTCCCTGGAGACGGCCAACGCTGAATTGAAAAAGGCCCAGACGGAGATCATCCGGGCTGAGAAACTGGCCTCGGTGGGGCGCCTGTCGGCCGGCATTGCGCACGAAATCGGAAACCCCATCGGCATCGTGACCGGCTATCTCGAACTGCTGAAGCCGGATCTGCCGGCAGAGGAGCGGGTCGAGTATCTGGACCGGACTCAAAAAGAGATCGAGCGCATCAGCACCATCATTCACCAACTGCTCGAAATTTCGCGGCCTTCCCACGACGGGCTGCAGACGGTTTCGGTCAATGCCCTGCTGGACGACATGGCACAGGTCCTGAAAGTCCAGCCGTTCATGTCCCATGTTCGGTTTGCCATGGTGCTCGATGCGCAACAGGAGAAAATCGTCGTGGACCCCAATCAGCTGCGGCAGGTGTTCCTGAACCTGATCATCAACGCGGCGGACGCCATCGCTTCCAAAGAGGCCGGGAGCGGCGGCAAGTTGATCGTCACCACTGAAAATTCGAGCGAGGAACCGCCTGGCGCGGACAGCGGCAAGACCTGGCTCCATGTCCGCTTCAAGGACAACGGGCCGGGCATTTCCGAAGAGAACCTTCCCAACGTTTTTGACCCCTTTTTCACCACCAAGGAGCCGGGTAAGGGAACGGGGCTGGGCCTTTCGGTGAGCTTCATGATTGTCGAAAGCGTCGGGGGCCGAATGCGGGTTGAGAGCAATCCCGGCCAAGGGACGGTCATGACGGTGTTGCTTCCGGTGATGGAAGGTGACGGCTCAAGTAGATAGACTGAAGACTGAAGGAATTCAGACATGAAGGAATCCGACAACGGCCGGCAAAAGATTCTGGTCATCGACGACGAAGCCAACATGTGCCACATGCTGTCGGCCGTCCTGAAAAGGGCCGGTTACAGCGTAGACACGGCAACCGACGGCCAGGCAGGGCTGCAGCAGATCGGGCGGGAACACTACGATTTCATCCTCTGCGACATCAAGATGCCGGTCATGGGCGGCATGGATTTTTTGAGGGCGGCGGGGGCGCGGGTCGGCCGGAGCACCGTCATCATGATGTCCGCCTACGGCAGCATCGACGCTGCCATCGAGGCCATGAAGCTGGGGGCCTACGATTACATCTCCAAGCCGTTCAAGCCGGACGAGGTGCTGCTGACCCTCAAGAAGGCCGAGGAGCGGGAAAGCCTGAAGCAGGAGAACCGATGGCTCAAGGCCCGCATCCAGGAGATCGCGAAGGATTTCCGATTCGGAAACATGGTCGCCCGGAGCAGCGCCATGGCTCCGGTCTTCCAACTGGCGCAAAAAGCGGCCCGGTATTCAACCACCGTTCTCATTCTGGGGGAAAGCGGTACCGGCAAGGAGTTGATCGCCCGGGGAATTCACTACGAGGGCGAGCGGTCCCGGATGCCGCTGGTGCCGATCAACTGCGGGGGGATTCCTGAAAATCTGCTCGAAAGCGAGCTGTTCGGTTACAAAAAAGGGGCCTTCACGGGCGCTGACCGCAACAAGAAAGGCCTCTTTCAGGAGGCGGACGGCGGCACGCTGTTCCTGGACGAAATAGGGGAGTTGCCCCTGTCCCTGCAGGTCAATCTGCTGCGGGTGCTGCAGGAGAGCGAGATTCGCCCGGTGGGCGATTCGAAGTCGACACGGGTCGATGTGCGGATCATCGCCGCTACGGCGAAAAATCTCGAGGACGAGGTGAAAAAGGGTCTGTTCCGCGAGGACCTGTTCTACCGGCTGAACGTGCTCACCATCCCGCTGCCCCCGCTCCGGGAAAGGCCGGAGGACATTCCCCACCTCTGCCGCCATTTCCTGGCGCGCTTCAACGCGAAGATGGGCAAGGAGGTGACGGACCTCAGCCCGTCCGCCATGGAGATTCTGCTCGGCTACGGATGGCCGGGCAACGTGCGGGAACTCGAAAATGTGATCGAACGCGCGGTGCTCCTGACCGAAGATTCCGTCCTGATGCCCGAGCATCTGCCGGCGGAGCTCGGTGCGCGGATGAAGGGGGGGCACCGGGGGGGGGTGCTCGAGGGGTTTTCCTTGAAAATTGCCCAGCGCGAGATCGAACGGCGGTTGATCACACGTGCGCTTCAGGAGACCGGCGGCAATCGCACCCATGCCGCGCGGTTGCTCGAGATCAGCCATCCGTCGCTGCTGAGCAA
>DATITS010000088.1:0-11311 GCA_035467535.1 Desulfobacterales bacterium | reverse complement strand
GGCCAGCGGCACGGAGCTGCGGTAGGGAATCATGCCCCGGTCACCCTTGACGTCGATGACCAGCGCGTTGAGTTCGGTCTCCTCGATCAGCTTCATGGCCGGCCCCCGCAGGGCTTTCGAACCGACGCCGTAAAAGGACAGGTACAGCGCCTTGGGCGTGAAGGGGCTCAGCTTGACCTCCAGCGGCCCGGCGGGCAGCGGGTGGGGCAGCGATAGCTCGGCACGCTGGTAGCCGTGGGCTCTTGCCTTGACCGTCCCTTCCGCCTTCGTCAGAGCAAACAGGCCTTGCGGGTCAGGGTTCAGTATCTCTCCGTCCAGGGTGACGACGGCACCCGCGATGGCCTGGCCCGTGTGATGATCCACCACTGTCAGCAGGTGCCCGCTCTCGGCCAGGCCCGCCACCGGAAAAATAAAAACCAGAACCGCGGCCCAAAAAAACTTCCTAATCCTCTTTCGCATTTCCGTTCTCCCTTTTGGCGATGGCGATGGGTGCGTTCAAAATGGCTGCGAAGATCTTCCCGCGGTCCGTGTCGGCCAGAAGATAGCGTGGCAGGGCCATGGGGTGATCCCGGCGAGTGACCGGGTGCCGCTCGATCGTGAACGCCGCGGCGTAGCCTTCTGCCGCGGCCCTGGCCATGAGATCGGGGTCGTAGATGCCGAAGGGCCAGGCGAGCAGGTCGACCTTCCGGCCCAGCTCCTTTTCCAGCTTCTCGCGGGATTTCGTCAGCTGCATGCGGACCAGTTTGTCGAACTCTGTCGGCGGCAGTTTCTCCCGCTCTTTCTTGAAGTTGGGGTGCCAGTAGGTGTGGGACTGGACGTCGAAGAGGCCGGTGGCCTGCACCTCCCGCAACTGATCCCAGGTCATGGCGTAGGAGGCGTTGGAGATGGCCGACGGGTAGGCGAAAAGGGTCATGGGCACCCGGTATTTCTTGATCAGGGGCAGGGCGTCCGTGTAGACGGATCGGTGGGCGTCGTCGGCAACCAGCACCACGTACCGGGCGGCCGGCGGGATGCCTGGGCCGGAGACCAGGGCCAGCAGCTCTCTGAGGGCAATGACCGTATACCCGTTTTCGTTAAGGTATTTCAGGTGAGACTCGAAGACCGCCGTCGTCACGGTCATGCTGTCGGCGACGGTGGGGCCGAAGCGGTGGTAAAGCAGGATCGGCACGCCCGGTTCCGACGTGCCCTCGGAAGCCGCCCCCGCAGGGAGGCTGACCACCAAAAGGCACGCCAAGAGCGTCAGCAGGAATCGCATAAATTCCTTATCGGCATAAAGTTTTAAAAGCTTAAGGGAATGTTAGACTGTCGGTGGCTACTGCAGGTATCGGGGTTCAGGGTTCAGGGTGCCGGCAATCAAGGAGGGGAGGTGCCATGGTTCTCGCCATCCTCCCGCATGGGCGATGGGGGCCGGCGGCGCTCAAGCCCCGGCGACTGCTTCTTTCCTGAACCCTGAACCCTGATCCCTCACTGGATCGGGTTGACGGACAGGGGCGCCAATGTTAGGGATGCGGTGTGATTTTATCAGGATAGACGGAAGCCAAATGCAGATCGAACTTGAAGAAGTCTCAAGGTCCTGGGGCAAAGTGCAGGCGGTGGATCAGGTCAGCTTCACGGCGCCGGCCGGCGAGCTGCTGGTGGTGCTGGGCCCGTCGGGTTGTGGCAAATCGACCGTCCTGCGGCTCATTGCCGGGCTGGAGACCGTCAGCGCCGGCGCCATCCGCATCGAGGGCAGGGACGTCACGGGGCTGCCGCCGGCCAAGCGCAACCTCTCCATGGTCTTCCAGTCCTACGCGCTGTTTCCCCACCTGAGTGTCGCCGAGAACATCGTCTTCGGCCTCAAGGTCCGCAAGCTCAATGCGGCCGAGCGTGAGCGCCGGCTGGGGCGGGCGGTGGAGCTGCTGGGGCTGCAGGGCCTGCTGCTTCGCAAGCCCTCCGAGCTTTCGGGCGGCCAGCGCCAGCGGGTCGCTTTGGGCCGCGCCATCGTCAGCGAGGCGCCGGTCTGCCTCATGGACGAGCCCCTGTCCAACCTGGACGCCAAGCTGCGCCACGAGATGCGCCGGGAGATCCGCACCCTCCAGCAGCGGCTGGGGATCACCATGATCTACGTCACCCACGACCAGGTTGAAGCCATGACCATGGCCGACCAGATCGCGCTCCTCAACGCCGGCCGCGTCGAGCAGTTTGCCCCCCCGGAGGAGCTCTACGCCCGCCCGGCCACTGTCTTCGCGGCCGGCTTCATCGGCACCCCGCCGATGAACCTGCTGCCTTTGAAGGAGCCGGAAGCGGCCGGGTGGGCCCGATCGCAGCTGGGCGATGCGTTCCCGGAGGCCCTGCTCGAGGAGATGGTCCTGGGCGTGCGGCCCGAAAAGATCGACTTGGCGGAGGATTCAGGCCTCCCGGCAGAAGTGCTCAGCCTGGAATACTTGGGCGCCGACAGCCTCATCGCCTGCAAGGTGGGGGCCTGCGAGTGGATCGTGCGGCAGAGTGGCAGGGTCCGGCTGGCTGTCGGCGACCGCATCCGCCTGGGCTGGCCGGCGGCTGAAAACCATTGGTTCGAGGCCGAGAGCGGGAAACGCCGGGGCATTTGACGGACGGATAACTCCCGGGCCGCAAGGAATTGTGCGGGCCGGGCCAACAGGGACCCAAAAGGAGGAGGGAGACCATGAAACACGTGTTGATCAGGGTTTTGTGCGGGCTGGTGGTGGCGGTCATGCTGGGCGGCGCTGCGGCCCAGGCCGCCGTCGAACTCAACATGTACTATCCCGTGGCTGTCGGCGGGCCCATCACCAAGGTCATCGACGACATGATCGCGGAGTTCGAAAAGGCGAACCCGGACATCAAGGTCAAGGCGGTTTACGCCGGCAACTACGATGACACGCGGGTCAAGGCCCTGGCTGCGATCAAGGCCAACCAGCCGGTTCAGCTGAGCGTGCTCTTCTCCATCGACCTGTTCGAACTCATGGACCAGGACGCCATCGTGCCTTTCGACGAAGTGGCCACCTCGGCCGAGGACAAGCAGTGGCTCTCTTCGTTTTATCCCGCGCTGATGCAGAACTCCAAGGCCAAGGGCAAGATCTGGGGCGTCCCCTTCCAGCGTTCCACCATCGTCATGTACTACAACAAGGATGCCTTCAAGGAGGCCGGCCTCGACCCGAACAAGCCGCCGGCCACGTGGGCCGAGATGGCCGCGGCCGCCCAGAAGCTGACCAAAAAAGATGCTTCCGGCAACGTGACCCGTTGGGGCGTGCACATCCCGTCCACCGGCTACCCGTACTGGATGTTCCAGGCCCTCTGCATCCAAAACGGCCTGGAGCTCATGAACCAGGACGGCAACCAGACTTACTTCGACAAGCCCGAGGTCGTCGCGGCGCTGCAGTACTGGCGCGATCTGGCAGCCACGTACAAGGCAATGCCGGAGGGGACCATCGACTGGGGCACCCTGCGCCAGAAGTTCCTCGAGGGCGCCACGGCCATCATGTGGCACACCACGGGCAATCTCACTGCCGTTCGCGACGGCGCCAAGTTCGACTTCGGGGTGAGCATGCTGCCGGCCAGCAAGCGCCGCGGATCGCCCACCGGCGGCGGTAATTTCTACATCTTCAAGAGGGCCTCCGCCGAAGAGCGCCAGGCGTCGTTGAAGTTCATCAAGTTCATGACCTCGCCGGAACTGACCGCGCGCTGGTCCATGGCCACCGGCTATGTGGCCACCAGCCCCGCCGCCTACAAAACGGCGACCCTCGAGAAATATGTTTCCGGGTTCCCGGCGGCAGCCGTCGCCCGCGACCAGTTCCAGTATTCGGTGGCCGAACTCGCGGTGCACGAGAACGCTCGGGTGAAGAAACTCCTGGATGACGCCATCCAGAGTGTACTCACCGGCAGCAAGCCGCCCAAGGATGCCCTGACCGGCGCCCAGCAGCAGGCCGAGCGGGTGCTGAAAGAATATCGCTAAAGAAATCGGCGTACGCCGATTTCTTTGTGCGGTGAGAGAACCCACCCCGTAGGGTGCTCTAAAACGGCGTCCACTCTTCCCGAGAAGGGTGGGCGCCGTTTACCGATTTTCTTGTCTTTTCTTGGAAGCATCGGTGGACAGTATCTCCCCTCCCCTTGCGGGAGGGGCGGGGGGAGGGGGAATTGCCGGATTTCCGGATTATAAAGACGGTGGCCATGATGCACCTTAGTTTCAAAACCGCCCGCTGGGTGTATGCGTGGCTGCTGCTGCTGCCGGCCTCGGTGCTGATGGTGGCCTTTACCCACTACCCCATCGTCGGCAGCATCTTCTCGAGCTTTTTCTCGACACCGCGCCAGGGCCGGCCGAGCCGGTTCGTCGGGCTGGACAACTACGCCTACATGGCGAACGACCCGGTGTTCTGGCAGGTGCTGAAAAACAACTTTGTCTACGCGTTCGGCACCATCCCTGTCAGCGTCTGCCTGGCGCTGCTCATGGCCGTGTGGGTCAACGGCAAACTGCCCGGCCGGGCGGTCGTGCGAACGGCCTACTTCACCCCGACCATCCTGCCGATGATCGCGGTGGCCAACATCTGGCTCTTCTTCTACACGCCCCAGATCGGCATCCTCGACAACCTCTGCGGCCTGTTCGGGATGCCCAGCCACAGCTGGCTCGGCGACCCCCGCACGGCCCTCGCCTGCCTGATGGTGCTGGCGATCTGGAAGGATGCCGGCTTCTTCATGATATTTTTCCTCGCGGCCCTGCAGGGCATCTCGCCCGAGCTCGAGGAAGCGGCTCTCATCGAGGGCGCCGGACGCTGGTACTTCTTCCGCCGAGTGACGCTGCCGCTGTTGATGCCGACGACGCTTTTCGTCCTGGTCAACTCGACGATCAATTCCTTCAAGCTCGTGGACCACATCTTCATCCTGACCAAGGGCGGGCCGAACAACGCCTCTTCACTCCTGCTGTACTACATCTACGAAGTCGCCTTCGGCTTCTGGGACACGGCTTACGCTTCGACGCTCACCGTGGTGCTGCTGCTCCTTTTAGGTGCTTTGGCCGTCACCCAGTTCAAATACATCGAGAAACGGGTCCACTATCAATGAAAAGGGTTTTAGGGGCCGAGGGGCCCGGGATTCGAGTGGCACGATGATGATCCGGGAATCGGACTGGGGGCATGTCCTCGAAGTGGCGGCGGCCTGGCTGCTGGCCTTCATATGGGCCGCCCCGTTGCTCTATGCCACCTGGGCGGCGTTCCACCCCATGGATTTCGTTAGCCGCTTCGACCTGCTCTCGCCGCTGACGCTCGACAACTTCCGGTCGGCCTGGAATGTGGCGCCTTTTGCGCGTTATTTTCTCAACACCTTCATGCTGGTCTGCATGACCCTGACGGGCCAGATCGTCCTGTGCACCCTGGCGGCCTACGCCTTTGCCCGCTTCGAATTCCCCGGCAAGGAGACCGCTTTCATCCTGGTGCTGGTCCAGATCATGATCATGCCCGACGTGCTCATCGTCCAGAACTACCTGACGACGAGCAAGCTGGGTCTGGTGGATACGATCCTGGGGATCGGTCTGCCCTACATGGGTTCGGCCTTCGGCATTTTCCTGCTGCGCCAGGCCTTCAAGCAGGTGCCCCGGGAACTGGAGGACGCGGCCCGGGTCGAGGGCGCGGGGTGGTTCTCCATTCTGCTGAAGGTTTACGTGCCGCTGGCCCGACCGACCTATCTCGCCTACGGCCTGGTCTCGGTGAGCTACCACTGGAACAACTTCCTGTGGCCGGTGGTCATCACCAACTCGACCAATACCCGGCCGCTCACCGTGGGGCTTTCCATCTTCGGCGCGCCCGAGTCGGGGGTCAACTTCTCGGTCATCTCGGCCGGAACCCTGCTCGCCGTCTCGCCGCTGCTGCTCGCTTTCCTGCTGTTCCAGCGTCAGTTCGTCCAGAGCTTCATGCGCTCGGGCATCAAATAGATTCCTTTCACGGACCGATATACGTGCGGATTCCGTCACGGACCCGGGACAAGTCCGGGTCGAGGATGTTGCAGAGGGCCACGTCGAGGCCGGCGCCCGCGAGCAGGCTCAGCAGGGTGTGCTCGTTGCCGACCGGAACGGTGCCTCGCCTGCCACTCCTGAGGTTGGAAATGCCGGCCAGGGTGCGCGCCGGCCGGCCCAGGGCAGCTCCGGAGGAGAGCAGGCGTACGACCTGAACGCAGGCTGCCGCCTGCGCTGCGGCGTCCGGCCAGCTCCAGTGCGGCACCACCGGGTCAAAGATCAGGTGCTCTTCCGGCAGGCCGGCCGCGATCGCCTGCTGCCAGAGCGAAACCGCCAGGGCGATTTTTTCGTCGGCGGTGGCGGCAACCCGCCCGGCCCCATCCAGCAGCAGCGCCACCAGGTCGGCACCCTCTGCGCCCGCAAGTTCCGGCAGGCGCGCCAGCTTTCCCGGCTCGAGGGTGAGCGCGTTCAGCACGGGCGCTCGTCGGCAGGCGCGCAGGCCTTCGGCAAGGACCTCCGCATCCGCACTGTCCAGGATCAGGCGCACGTCGGTAGCCTCCTGCACGGCGTCGACGAGAAACCGCATCCGGTCCCGGCGGCGTGCCGGCAGCGGCCCGGGGTTGATGTCGATCCAGAACGCCCCTGCCGCCTCGCAGCGCCGCGCGAGGTCCCGGACCGGCGCCGGGTCCAGAGCATCCATCGCTTGCGCCACGACCGGGTTCATGGGATTGATGTTGTCGGCGGCGAAAATCATCGGATCCTTACCCTGCTATTTGCTATCGAAGCTGATTTACCCTATCACCGTGGCGGATCCTCTGTAAATCATCACAGGATACGAACGGTGACGCACGCCGTCGTTCAATTGAACGGATGGGCGGCCGGAGCGTTGGAACACATGCCGGGTTTGGAGCATATACTGATCATCGGCGGCGGAACGGGAGGCGCCCTGGCGCACGACCTCACCTTGCGCGGCTTCCGGGTCACGCTGGTGGAGAAGGGTGAACTGCTCTCCGGCACCACCGGCCGACACCACGGCCTGCTGCACAGCGGCGCCCGGTATGTCCTGCACGATCCGAAAGCAGCCCGGGAGTGCTGGCAGGAAAATCAAATTCTGCGCCGCCTCGCACCCCAGGCGATCGAGCCCACCGGTGGCCTCTTCGTGGCGCTGAACGCGAGCGACCTCGCCCATCGGGAGTCTTTTCTGGATCGGTGCCGGGATGCGGGGATCCCGGTTCGCCCGCTCACGGGGGCGCAGGCGCTCGCGCTCGAGCCGGCCTTGAACCCGTGCATCCTGGCCGCCGTGCAGGTGCCCGACGCCACCATGGACGCCTGGCGCCTGCCCATGCACTTTTTTGCCACCGCCCGCGCCAACGGCGCCGACATCCGCAACTTCACCGTGGTGACGGGTCTGCAGACCACAGGCCGCGCCGTCACCGGAGTGGAACTTCTGGATCTGCGCCGCCACCTGACGTACCGTGTCAGCGCCGACTTGGTGGTGAATAGTGCCGGCCCGTGGGCCGGGCGCATTGCAGCGATGGCCGGCGTGCAGGTGCCGGTCCAGCCGGCGCCGGGGGTCATGCTCTCGGTCCGGGGTCGGCTGACACAACGGGTAATCAACCGGCTCCAACCCGCCGGCGAGGGCGACATCGTCGTGCCCCAGCGCCTTCTGAGCATCCTGGGAACAACCGCCTGGCTGGCCAACGACCCCGACACGGTGACGGTGCCGGAAGATCACGTGCGGCGGCTTTTCGATCTGGGCGGCCGGATGGTTCCCGCGCTGGCCCGGCTGAATCCGCATGCCGTCTGGAGTGCGAGCCGCCCCCTGCTGCGAGCACCCGGAAGCGACGACCCGTGGCACATCAGCCGAACCTTCGACTGCCTCGACCACGCCGCACGCGACGGCGTCGAGGGTCTGATCACGGTTTTGGGCGGCAAGGCCACCACCATGCGGGCCATGGCCGAGCAAAGCGCCGATATGGTCTGCTGCAAGACCGGCCGCGCGGTGGCGTGCCGGACGCAGCAGGCCCCGCTGCTGCCTTACCGGCGGTTCTGGCGGGGGGCATAGGCGGATGAAGACCCAGCGCATCGAATTCATCATTTCCCGCTTCCAACCGGGCCGCATCGACCCGCCGCGGCTTCAATCGTTTTTTTTGGATGTGGACGAGGCCATGACCGTGCTCGACGGCTTGGAGCGGATCCGTCTCACCCAGGACCCCACCCTGATCTACCGTCACAGCTGCCACCACAGTTCCTGCGGTACCTGCGCCTGTCGCATCAACGGCACCGAGCGCCTTGCCTGCACCACGCGCGTGGTGGAATTGGCGGACAGCGGATGGGTCAGACTGGAACCCCTCGACGGCTTCGAGCGCATCGCTGACCTGGCGGTGGACATGCGCTCGTTTTATCAGGACATCGATCCGCAGTGGGGCTGCCTTAAACCATGCGAACCCGGTTCGGATGCGGTGTCGGCCCCCGGCCCGGAGGCCTCGCTGCGCTTCGAGGAGTGCATCGAGTGCGGCGCCTGTGTCTCGGTCTGCCCGGCGGCCCGCGACCACGGTCCGTTCATGGGGCCGGCGGCCCTGGCGGCACTTCACAATGAAATGCGTAAAAGCCTCGATGCACGCAAGGGCCTGCTGGCGATCGCCGCCGGAGAACGGGGCGAGCTCGGGTGTCAACGCGCTCTGGCCTGCAGCCGCGTCTGCCCCACCGGGGTCTATCCGGCGCACCACATCTTCGAACTTCGCCGCCTTTTGGCAAAGAATGGACGATCCGGGCAGGGTGTTCAGAATCGATAATTAAGGATGCTTACAGCTGGGGAAGGTGGGGGAAGGTGTGGCGGAGAGACCGGGATTCGAACCCGGGATACCCCTTTCGGAGTATACTCGCTTAGCAGGCGAGCGCCTTCGACCTACTCGGCCATCTCTCCGTAAAACCGCAAGATCTTTGGTAGCAGAGATTTTGTTATTTTGATAACTAAATATTTCGAACCGGGCGGCTGTGTCAACTGCGGCCAAGAAATAAATAAAATCACGCAGTGATTTTATGGCGGAGGGAGTAGGATTCGAACCCACGTCCCGTTGCCGGGAAACGGTTTTCAAGACCGCCGCTTTCGACCACTCAGCCATCCCTCCACATTAATCTAAATTTGTATCACCCAACTGCGCAACAGGTCAACAATTTTTACTCTTTGCCATCAGCCGGCTTCACCCTGTCAGCGCACTTTGTCTGTTGACAGGTCAAACCGAACGGTATAGGGAAGCTGAAATTACCAAATTCAGGTCTTCCATAGACTGCAATCATCTGGGAGGAAATCGCCGACCATGAGACAGAAATACGAGATCGTGCGGGACGATGACAACAAGCGCTTGATCATCCGCGAATTTGCCGAGTTGGACAAGGACGTGATGTCGCTGCTCTGCGAAGAAACGTATGACAAGAAATCCATCAAGTCCGCCATGACTCTCGGCCGGGACGCCCTCATCGCCGCCTTGCGAACGAAGAACCTCTACCCACCCGGCATGTACGCCGGAAAGATCGCCGAGACGGTCGTCGAACTGTATGGCGCCAAGGGCAAGACCGCCGAGGCGCTCGTCTTCGACGACATGGAATTCTTGGCCAGCGAGCATGCGGCGGCCCAAGCCGCCATCAAGTACGAGGCCGAAACCCCGGACATCGACGAGCTGCTGGACGTGGGGTTGGACGAGGAGAAGTTCGAAGAGGGCGAAGAGATCAAGAAGCTCGACACGACCCTGAAGGTCGAAGACGACGAGTTTGCCGACATCGACGACGATGCCTGACACGGCTCGCACCGGCTGATTTTTCAATTGACTTGCCTGCCAATCGGGAATAATTAAACATTTCATACCGGATAGGTGTACTCTTTCAGGAAGGTTTTCCTCCTGCCAAATCCTTCTTTGCCAGCGTCTTCAGTATCGATGGTTCACATCCTGCCGGTTTGTCTCGGTTCAGGGTGGGGGTATGATGTTGTGTGCACATTGGCAGCGGTGTGTGGTCTGATCAACAATCGCATCAAGGAGGTGTAAATGGACAAAGAAGAAAGAGCTTTTTATGAAAAGCTGGAGGGCAAGGGTGTCTCCAGGCGGGACTTCATGAAGTTCTGCACGTTTCTGACAGCGACCATGGGCCTGTCCTCCTCGTTCATCCCGAAGGTGGCCGAGGTGTTCGCCGCGCCGGCCCAGCGCCCGCCGGTGATCTGGCTGCATCTGGGCGAATGCACGGGATGCACCGAGGCCGCGCTCCGGTCCATGTATCCCTGGATCGACCAGCTGGTGCTCGAGGTGCTCGACGTTGCTTACCATGAAACCATCATGGCCGCCGCCGGTCACCAGGCCGAAGAGGTGCTGCAAAACACCCTCGCCAAGCACAAGGGCAAGTTCATCTGCGTCGTCGAAGGCGCCATCGCCACCAAGTTCAATGGCGGCTACGGCAAAGTGGGCGGCAGGACCTTCCTGCAGTCCGCCAAGGAGGTCTGCAGCCAGGCGGCCGGCGTCATCTGCATCGGCAGCTGCTCGGCTTACGGCAACATCCCGGCGGCCAAGCCCAACCCCGGCGGCTACAAGGGTGTGGGCGAGGTTCTGGGGATCAAGACCGTCAACATCGCCGGCTGCCCGCCCAACCCCATCAACTTTGTCGGCACGATCGTCAACTATCTCCTGCTCGGCAAACTGCCCGCCCTGGATGACATCGGCCGCCCGCTCTTCGCTTATGGCCAGACCATTCACGACAACTGCCCCCGGCGGGGTCACTTCGAAAACGGGGAGTTCGTCGAAGTGTTCGGCTCCAAGGAGGCCGCTGAAGGCTACTGTCTTTACAAGGTCGGCTGCCGCGGGCCCGAGACCTACAACAACTGCTCGATCGTCAAGTTCAATGGCGGCACCAGCTGGCCGGTCCAGGCGGGCCATCCCTGCATCGGCTGCAGCCAACCGGATTTCTGGGACAAGTTCACCCCGTTCTATCAGGAAATGTAGTCTGAGGGATCCGTAACCGAGACGAACATCCATTAAAGAAGATGGAGGAGATCATATGGCTGAGAGAATCACGATTGATCCGATAACCCGAATCGAGGGCCACCTCAAGATCGAGGTTGAGGTGTCCGGGGGCAAAGTGGTTAACGCCTGGAGCTCCGGAACGATGTTCCGGGGGATCGAGCTCATTCTTCAAGGGCGCGATCCGCGGGATGCCCAGCACTTCGTGCAGCGCACCTGCGGGGTTTGAACGTACATCCATGCTCTGTCCTCGGTGAGGGCAGTCGAAAACGCCGTTGGCGTGAAGATTCCGAAGAATGCGCGGATCATCCGCAACCTCATGCACGGTGCCCAGTACCAGCATGACCACATCGTCCATTTCTATCAC
>DATITS010000087.1:0-2422 GCA_035467535.1 Desulfobacterales bacterium | reverse complement strand
CGCAGCACGGCGTTGCTCTTGGCCATGACGTCCGGAATGCGGAAGGAGCCGCCGATCTCGACGAGCTCGCCGCGGGAGACGATGACCTGGCGGTTCCGCGCCAGGGATTCGAGGCTGACGAGCACCGCGCCGGCGTTGTTGTTGACCACCATGGCGGCCTCCGCGCCGGTGATCTCGCACAGGAGGTCCTGGACGGCGGCATAGCGCGAGCCGCGCGTGCCCTGCGCCAGGTCGTATTCGAGGTTCGAGTAGCCGGCGGCGACCGTTACCATGTTTTCGACCGCCTGCCGCGCCAGCGGCGAGCGGCCCAGGTTGGTGTGCACCACGATACCGGTGGCGTTGACCACGCGCCGGAGGTTCGGACGCATGGTCAGCCGCACCGTCTCCTTGACCCGGTCCATGATGGCCGCGTCGGTCAGCTCCGCCTCGGTGAGGGTACCGTTGCCCTCGCGGATGCGGCGGCGCTGCGCCTCGATTACGGTGCGGATGGCGCCGACCACCACCGATGCGGGCACCCGTTCGAAGCCGCTCTCGGTCTTGGCGAGATCGATAACGCGGTCGACGGCCGGGAGCAGCCGCAGGAGCTGTCGCTGTTGTTCAGTCACGTCCATGGAAGCGTCTCGCACGCCAGGGCGCGTCTGCCGGGGGATGCGCCGGACATCATGTCGCCATCGCTGCCGTGGGGGCGGCCTCAAACACGTTCACCGGGATCATGTCCACGATCTGCGGGAACTGGTCGACCGTAAGTCCGATGGCGGCCAGGCGCGAGGCCAGCAGGCTCGCATCCAGCTTTTCGACCTCGAGCCCGGCCCGGAAGCAGGACATTAGAAAATTCGCCAGGAACACTATATGGGCAAGATTTCCGTGCTGCTCGGCGCGCTCGGGCACGTGGTGATGGCGGATGGCCTCGGCCAACGAATCGGGCAGCAACCACTTGACCGCCAGACGATGGCCGACCTCGGTGTGGTCGACCCCGAAGACTTCCCGTTCCGCCTGGGTGAAATCCAGTGCCGGATTTTCGAACAAACGGCGGTAAAACAGCGGATACGCATTCGACAGGTACTGGTCGAGGGCCACTTTGCCGATGTCGTGCAGGAGGCCCGCGGTGTAGGAAAGACCAGGTGCGGCCGCCGCTGTCAGTTGCGCCAGCCGCTCGGCGATCACGGCCGTGCCGACGGCATGGTGGTAGAGCCCCCCCTTGCACAGGGAATAGCCCGAGGCCGACTGGGCGAAGAACCCGTCGATGGCCGCGGCGATCACGTACTTCATGAGCAGGTTGACGCCCAGGTACATCATGGCCTGGTCCAGGGATTCGATGGGCTGGCGGTGGGCGAACATCACGGAGTTGGCAAGCTGCAGCGTTCGCGCGCTGATGACCTGGTCCTTGTGGATCTCGGCTGTCAGCACGCGAAAGTCATATTCCTCCTCCTCTTCGATGAGCCGCATGAGCTTCATTGCGACCTGGGGAATCGGCTGCAGGCGCGCCATGGCCCGGTCGATGTCCGCGAGGCTGGGAAGCGTTGCGGGCCGGTGGGACTCGGTTTTGCCGAGGTCGGCCGGCGCGATGCGGCACGCCCAGGTTTGCATGTCCAGGCGGATGCAGCAGGAGAAAAAGCCACCGGTTTCGGCGTGGGTGATCGGGATGCCTTCCTGGCGCAGCATGGCCTCAACGGCTTCCGCGGTCCGGCCGCCGATGTTGAGGCTGATATCCATCTCATCGAGCGGGCCGATCAGCGCCCCGCCCGCGATGGTGGCCTTCAGGTGCTCGCGCCGGGCTCCGGCGCCGCAGAGGGCCTTCAGGAAAAGAGGCAGTCCGCTGGATGCATATTTCTCCGGCTGGAACGTGGCAGCGAGCGAGATCGGTTCGGGGAGCAGAAAATGGGCAAGCCCGCCGACTCCCGCCGTCTCGTCGACCAGTGCAAGCCCGACGCAGGTCGCCAGATACGCTTCCAGAACCAGCGGCTGCCGGGTGCCGACAAAATTGCTTCCCGCACTGACGTGGTGGTGTCCCATGGGCCTGTGTGGTTAACTTGCCTGAGTAGTTACAAATTTTATATCATGACACGTTTCCGGATTCAACCCATTTTTTGAACCGGGTGTGCCAAAAAAACGTTTGTGGCCGAGTCAAATTGGGGTATGGTGTGAGGCAGGATATTCAATGCGGGAGACGGCTCAGGCAGATAGACTGAAGGTAAATAGACACTGAAGGAATTGAATCGCATGCACTCTATCCTTGTCACCGGCGGCTGCGGATTCATCGGTTCGAACTTCATCCGGTGTCTGCTGACGGAAAGCGGGTTTGACGGGCGCGTGGTCAACGTCGACAAGCTGACCTATGCCGGCAACCCGGAGAATCTTGCCGATATCGCGGAAAAATTTCCAGACCGTTATGCTTTCGTTCACGCCGACATCTGTGACCGGG
>DATITS010000086.1:0-13341 GCA_035467535.1 Desulfobacterales bacterium | reverse complement strand
GAAAGTTTGCGGAAGAGCTGGATGCCATCAGCGTGAGCGACCGCGCCGCCTGGAAGAAGCTGGCCGCCAAGGTGCAGCGCGCGGCGAAGGGGGCGGCGGCGGAGCCGCCGGGGGTCAAAGAATTGCTTGAGCGAACCGTACAGGGGCTGATGCAGCTTGGCGAAAAACCGGTGCCCGACATGCTGGGTGCCGTCGAGGCCTTGGCCGAGGCGCTGCGGGCCTCGGAGCAGGTCTGCAGCGGCAACCCCGGGAGCGATGAGATGACGGCGGCATGCGAGCGGCTGGCGGCTGTCTTTGGGCAGGGCGGTGCCGGGGCCGCGCCTGCCGGCACTGCGGAAGTGCTGACGCTCGACGACGCGGCCGCCCTCCTCATGCAGCTTGCGGCGTCGGACACCGATGGGTGGAAGCGGCTGGAGGAGGGATTGAGGCGTTTTGCCCAGGACGCGGGTCGGCCGCAGGGCTGCCGGCAGCATCTGGGGGATGCCGCCGTACGCGCCGGTGAACTCGCCGGCGGCCGGGTGTCCGAGCCGGAGGCGGTGATCGGCGCGCTCGGTGTCTTGCTGGATCAGGCCATCACGGCGCAGGAGCATCCGGAACCGGCGCAGGCACCGGTGGCAGAAAAATCTCCCGACCTCTTTGTGACCAGTGTTTCGGCCGATGATGCCATCGTCGATTACATGCCCCCCGACATCGACCTGGACCTCATGTCCGAATACATCAACGAGAGCACGGATCTGATCCAGAATGCGGAAGAGGCGCTGCTGTCGCTCGAGCATGACCCCGGGGATGCGGAGGCCGTGGGCAAGGTGTTTCGGGCCTTTCACACCGTCAAGGGCACATCGGGCTTTCTCGAGCTCAGCCTGATTGCGGAGTTCGGCCATCACGCCGAGACCCTGCTCAGCCGCGTGCGCGAGGGAGAGATCCGCTACAGCGGGGGCTACGCGGACCTTACGCTGCAGGGGCTGGACATGATCAAGGCCTTGGTGGAGGCCGTAAAGCGGGCGCTGGGCGGAGGGCCCTTGCTCAAGCCCAAGGGGTACGACGAGCTGCTGTGCGTGCTGAAAAACCCGGAAGCCGCCGGCATCTCGGAGAAGCAGGAGAGCATCGGCTCGCCGCGTATCGGCGACATTCTGGTCGCCCAGGGCAAGGTCGATCGGGGCCAGATCGAGCAGGCCCTGGCCGAGCACCCCGAGGAGAGGCTTGGTGTTGCCCTGGTCAAGTCTCAGGCGGCCAGTCTGGCCGACGTGGGGCAGGCGCTGCGCACGCAGAAGCAGATGCGCGACGGCGGCCAGGCCGTGGAGGCCTCGGTGCGGGTGAGCACGCAGCGGTTGGACCGGCTGATCGACATGGTCGGCGAGCTTGTTATCGCCCACTCGATGGTCGCCCAGGATGCCGTGGTGGTGGACGGCCAGAATCACGGTCTCGCCAAAAAAGTTCTCCACACGACCAAAATCGTCCGAGGCCTGCAGGAGATCAGCATGTCCATGCGGATGGTGGAGCTGAAGGCCACCTTCAGCAAGATGGCGCGGCTGGTGCGAGATGTGTCCCGCAAGCTGGGCAAGAACGTGAGTTTCATCACCGAAGGCGAGGAGACCGAGATTGACCGCAACCTGGTGGACATCATCAACGACCCGCTGCTGCACATGGTGCGCAACGCGGTGGACCACGGGGTCGAAATGCCGGAGGAGCGGCGGGCGGCCGGCAAACCCGAGCAGGGAACGGTGAAGCTGGCGGCCTACCACTCGGCCGGCAGTGTGGTCGTTGAGATCAGCGACGACGGCAAGGGGCTGGACCGCGAGGTGATCATCGCCAAGGGCAAGGAGCGGGGGCTCATCAGCAACGCCCCCGACTTCGACGCCCGCAGCCTCAGCGACCGCGACGTGTTCAACCTGATTTTCGAGCCGGGCTTTTCCACCGCCAAGGTCGTCACGGACGTGTCGGGTCGCGGGGTGGGCATGGATGTGGTCAAGCGAAACATCGAACTGCTGCGCGGCCAGGTGGAGATCAAAGCCGAGCCGGGCCGGGGGAGTGTTTTCAAGATGAGCCTGCCGCTGACGCTGGCGATCATCGACGGCATGGTGATCCATGTCGGCCGCGAGACCTACGTGATCCCGACGATTTCGATCATCCGCTCCGTGAAGCCCGCGTCCGGGGACGTTTGCTCCGTGTTCGGCCAGGGCGAGATGCTGCAGCTGCAGGGCAACCTCATCCCGCTGCACCGCATGTCGCAGCTTTACGGCATTGCGGAGGCCGCGGAGGACCTGTACCAGGCGGTCGTGGTGGTGGTCGAAGATGGGCAGCGCAAGGCCGGGCTCGTCATCGACGAGTTGGTCGGGCGTCAACAAGTGGTCATCAAGAACCTGGGGGAGACCATGCAAAACATCCCCGGCATTTCCGGCGGGGCAATCATGCCGGACGGTCGGGTGGGGTTGATCCTGGACGTAGGCGGGCTGCTGCGTTTTGCCACACCGGAACGTCGCGAGGGACTCCGGGACGAGGCCGGGGCAACGAAACGTCAGCCATTGGCCGCTTGAGCTTGAGGGAAGGAAGCTGAAACCCCATGATGTTGCCCGCTGCAGAGCTGAATCCGAAACAGTTTCAGAAGATCAGCGACATGGTCTACCGGACCGCCGGGATCAACCTGAAAGAATTAAGCTATACGCATTCCTGCCGTTCCGCTTAGGTTGCGCCGCCGCACCAGGTTACCCGAGCCTCCACAAGCTCGGGCCTCAAGCGCCCGATGCATAGTCCCCTCTTCGAAGCTTATCTTCTGTCGGGATTATCATACTTCACCATGATGCCCCCCTGCCAGGTCGGTGGAGGGGTTCCCAATAGGACCACGTGCTATTTCACTTTCCCGGGGGGGCGAAGCCAACCCATATGAGTCTTATACCGGACTCAATCCACTTCCTCCTTGGGTATTTCCTCCCTTTTCTTGCGGAACCACGGGATAAGGGGAGAGATCAAGAGGATGAGCGCTATGACAAGAGAAACGGCAGCCAGCGGCCGGGTAAAGAAAATAGTGAAATCCCCCTGGGACGTGATCAACGACTTGCGCAGGTTGTTCTCCATCATAGGTCCGAGGACGAAAGCCAGGATCAGCGGAGCGCCCTCGTAATCGAATTTCTTCATCAAGTAGCCCATGATTCCGAAGATGAGCATGACATAGATGTCGAAGACTGAATTGTTGACACTGTAGACGCCGATGAGGCAGAAGAGCAGAATCAGGGGAAAAAGGATTTTGTAAGGGACCTTGAGGATCTGGACCCACATGCCGATCAGGGGCAGGTTGAGAATCAGGAGCATGAAGTTCCCGATGTACATGCTGACAATGACCCCCCAGAACAATTGAGGGTGTTGCTCCATCATCAGGGGCCCGGGGGTTACCCCGTGGATCATGAAGGCGCCCAGCAGCATGGCCATGACCACATTGGGCGGAATGCCCAGCGTCATCAGCGGGATGAAAGCCCCCCCCGTGGCCGCATTGTTGGCCGCCTCCGGCCCTGCGACTCCCTCGATGGCGCCTTTTCCGAAACGCTCCGGATGCTTGGATAGCTTTTTTTCGAGCGCATAGGACAGAAATGACGAAATAACCGCCCCTCCGCCGGGAAGGATGCCCAGAAAAAACCCGAGAAGAGATCCCCGGGTCATGGGACCGGTGCTGTCTTTCCAGTCCATGGCCGTAGGCAGAAGGCCCTTGATAGTGGTCTTTAAGATGTCTCTTCGCACCACCTGTTCGATATTCAGCAACACCTCCGACACCCCGAAGATGCCCATGACAATCGGCACCAGGCCGACACCGTCGAACAGCTCCATTCTGCCGAAGGTGAACCGCGGACGGGCTGTGATGGTATCCAGACCGATCAGACCCAGGACGATGCCGAATGCGGCCATGATGAGGGCTTTCGGCATGGACCCGTGAGCGAGGTAAATGAGGATCGTGAGGCCCAGCACCATAAGAGTGAAATACTCCGGAGGACCGAACTGCAGGGCGAACCTGGCGAGGGGGGGAGCCAAGAGCATCAAGCCGAGGACGGAAATGGTGCCGGCGATGAAGGAGCCGATTGCAGCAATGCCTAAAGCAGGACCTGCGCGCCCTTGCCGGGCCATCTGGTAGCCGTCAAGGCAGGTGACCACGGAAGCCGCTTCACCGGGTATATTGACCAGGATGGAGGTCGTGGACCCCCCATACATGGCGCCGTAATAAATGCCAGCCAGCATGATGATGGCCGCTTCGGGGGAGGCCTTGAAGGTGGAGGGAAGGAGTAAGGACATGGCGCCCACGGGTCCTATCCCAGGCAATACACCGATCAGCGTTCCGATGAATACCCCGACGAAACAATAAAGCAGATTCTCCGGCTGGAGGGCGACAGAGAAACCGATTCCCAGGTAATTCAAGAGGTCCATATGAAGTCAACTCCCCAGTATGCCCGACGGGAGCTGGCACTTCAGCCAGAGTTGGAAAACGCCATAGGCGACCAGCGTGCTCACAACAGCCCCCAGGATGGCCCACGACCACCGTTGCGGTTCGGCCACTTTAAAAAGAAAAATGAGCAACAAAATAGTGGCCGGGATGAACCCCAACGGGGTCAGGAGATAGGCGTAGATGAAAAGAGCGGCCAGAACGGAAACTATTTTCTTTAACGAGGTTCCCGCCCAAACGGTTTTCATCTCTCCCGCGATGGTTTTCTGCCGGACCGCTTGGGCGAGGATGCTGAAAGACAGCCCGATCATGATAACCCCAACCCAGAAAAACATGAACCCGCCTCCGGGGTTGTGCAGGTTCCCAAGCCCCAGTTCATAACCGCCACCGCAAATCCCGATGCCTATCGCCGCCCAAAAGAGCGAACTAATGGTGTCTCTGCTCCACATCTCGACCTCTAAGGCGGCTCCCCGCAGCACCACAAGCGCTGATCACAGCGAGAAGCCTTGATTTCTTGAAAACGGCCTGATTCTGTTCTTGCGCCGGCAAGCCAGGTGTGCACTCGGCGTGCCGGCGCAAGGCATGGCTTCAAAAACGGACGCCACTACTTTTTCAGGCCCAGTACTTCCGCGTTCTTCTTTTCATCCGCATACAGCTCCTGGGCGAATTTGGTGTAGTCTTCGGAATTTTTGTAGAAGGGGACCATATAGAAATCATCCAGGATTTTCTTGAAGGAAGGCTCATCCATCGCCTTCTTGAAGGCATCGTGAAGGACCTTGACCACTTTGGGGTCGATCCCTTTGGGCCCGGCGATGCCGAACGGCGAGTAGGCGACGATATCATACCCCAGCTCTTTCAGGGTGGGGACATTGGGCCACTTTTTGGTCCGCTGCTCGGTCCAGACCGCCAAAAGGCGCAGGTCGCCGGATTCAACCTGAGGGGCCCACCCGGAAGTCTCGGCGCCGACCATGACGTGGCCGCCCATGGTCGCGGATATGACCTCGATTCCGCCCTTTTGCGGAACATGGATCCATTTGATTCCCTCTTTTTGGGCAAGCTTTTCCATGGTGACATGCTGCATCACCCCGACCCCCGGGGTAGCATAAGTAACCTTGTTCGGATTGGCTTTGGCAAAGTCCAGAAGTTCCTTCAGGGTCTTCCAGGGGGCGTCTTTCTTGACCACAATACCGTAGGTGTAGCCGGTAAGCTGGATGACATACGTAAAATCCTGGAGGGGATCCCAGGTCGTCTTCATGGTGTGGGGCAGCCGGAATACGCCCATCGGAATCTGAGACAGGGTGTACCCGTCGGGCTTGGCTGTAGCCACCATGGTGGCCGGCCCTACTGTGCCGCCGCCGCCGGGTTTGTTTTCCACAACCACCGGTTGGCCCAAGTACTTGGCGGCGTTCTCCGCCAAAACCCGCATGCAGGTGTCCGTTGATCCGCCCGCGGCCCAGGGCACAATCAGGGTCACTGCCTTGGCCGGAAAGTCAGCAGCGGTGACGGGAAAGACAATTCCGCTACAAACCATAATGGTCACCAGCCATAGCATCGCCTTCATTGCTCTCTTCGCCATGATACACCTCCTTGGTTTGGGGTTCTTGTTGATCTATCTGATCCTTTTAGGATCAGCTCAGGGGCTTCAGTCCCAGAATCGCTCTGGCCTCCTCCGGGGTGGCCGGTTCCTTCCCCAGCTCCCTGGCGATTCGTACCGCACGTGCCACCAGCTGCGCATTCGTGGCCAGCTCCCCCTTGCGGTAGTAAAGATTGTCTTCCAGCCCCACCCTGACACATCCGCCCAGAATCATGGCCATGGTGGTCAGGGGAAGCTGTGCCGTTCCGACCGGCGTGCAATTAAACAGGGCATCGGCCGGCAGAAAATCGTGTAACAGCATCAGCATCTTCGGTGTCGCCTCGCAGGCCCCCTGATAACGCATGCCCATCACCAGGTTGATGTAATACGGTTTTTCCACCAGCCCCTTGGCAATGACCGCATTCACCTCCCGAAACATGGCCAGATCGTATACCTCCATCTCCGGCTTGACGCCCAACTCCCTCATTCTGGAGACATACGCTTCAATCTCATGCGGCATGTTCGACCAGGGAACCCCGGCATACTTTCCGGAAACCCGCATCATGCTGCCCATGTTAAGCGAGGCCATTTCCGGCGCGGCTTTCAGGCATTCGATCCGTTGCTCCTGGGTCAGGTTGGGGCCTCCCCCGGTGCTGTACTGGATGATCGCATCGCATTTGCGGCGAATTCCATCCCGGATCTCCCCGAAGATCTCCGGGGTGGACGTGTTCTCACCGTTTTTGTCGCGTGCATGAATATGAACGATGGCGGCCCCTTCATTGTAACAGGCATAGGAAGAAGCGACGATCTCATCGGGCTGTTCAGGAACATTGGGATTCATGGACTTGTTTATCAATGCACCGGTTTGGGCCACCGTGATAATGACTTTGTCTGTTGGGAGCTGTAGCGGCATGGCATTCATCCTTTTTCTGGGGTGGTAAGAAAATCAAGGGATTTGAGAACTTTCAGCAGCTTGTCATCCCTCTCATTTAATACGTCTTCATATTTTCTTCCCGAGTAATCGTAAAAGCCTCTTCCGGTCTTGACTCCGAAGTCTCCTTTTTCCACCAGATCGAAAAGGCTTTTGGGTCGATTATCCAGTGGAGGTTCCAGAAAATCGGGGTTCTCCAAATTCTTCGCGCTCAGATCAAGGCCCGTAAAATCATACCGCTGCACTAAACCCAGAACCATCATCCGGGGTGCAAGGCTTGCTTTAACCGCCAGATCCAGTTGGTCGGCGGTGATGTAGCCATTGTCCAGAAGGAAAAAGGTTTCACGGCCTAATATTCTGAGCATGCGGTTGATCGCGAAACCCGGCACGAATTTCTGCATCACGATGGGAGTCTTTCCCACCCGACGCAGAAGCTCAACCGTCGTATTGACGGTATCCTCACTGCTTCCGGGGCCCCGTACGACCTCCACCAGCGGAATGACCTGCGGCGGGGCAAACCAATGGGCAATCACGGTGCGTTCCTGACGCCTTTGCGGCGTCACCTTGAAGATATCGAGAAAGGAGGTGTTGCTGGCGATGAGCGCATCGTCCTTGCAGCAGGCATCCAGTTGACGGAACAGGTTGCCCTTGATTTCCAGATTTTCCACAATGCATTCAAAGACCAGATCCGCATCGCCGACCGCAGTTTCCAGGTCTCTCGTAAAGGTCAGTCGCATGAGGGCCTGTTCGATCTCGGTCTGCTGAAGCATATCGTGCTGCACGAACGTCTCCAGGCTTGTCCTTACCACTTTCACGGCCCGCTCATGTTCCTCATGCACTTTGCTCCATACGGTTACGGGATAGCCTTGTTGGGCAAAAGTTTGCGCGATCCCCGGCCCCATTGTTCCGCAGCCAAGAACCGTTACCTTGCGAATCTCATCCAGCTTCATTTTCACGCTCCAAGATTTGCGTCTTCGTAATAAATCTCGATTTGCCGGTCATGTGGAGAAAAGAGAGAAATTGAGTGAAACCCGGTTGGTCCAAGATGTTTCCTGCAAACGTTTGCAATAAAGTGCCACCCCCTCCCGCCGCGGCCATTTTAAATCTGCTTCGGGTCCTTCGCGGCGCAAGTCGAATCCCTGATAATCAACTCAGAGGGAATAATGACATGCCTTTCTGGACAGGAGCCGGTTTCAATCAATTGGATCAGCATTTGGGCAGCGGTCTGCCCGATTTTTATCACCGCGATCTTGACGTTCGTCAAAGGCGGTTGAAATAAATCAAGGGTATCCGATGAACCGATGGCGACTACCGATATGTCTTCTGGAATCTTCAAGCCGCGGAGGTTTATTTGATGCAATGCACCGGGGGTGACGGTGTCGTTGATACAGATGACACAGGTGGGTCTCTCGGGCAGATCCAGAAGGCGGCCCATCTGGCGGAAACCATCGATCTTTGAGAAATCGCTCTCAACGATATAGTCAGGATTATAGGATAATCCTCGATCGTTGAAGGCCGCCTGATACGCATTGAAGCGTTCGACAGAATATTTTGAGTTCAATGTGCCGAGTATAAAAGCGATCTTGCGATGGCCGAGGTCGAGCAAGTAATTGACCGCGCGGTAAACACAGCGGACATTCTCCGAGTTGACACTCGGAACGTCAACCTTGGAATTTTCCAGAAAGCCGGGTACCACCACGGTCGGTACCCCCTTTTTTTCGAGCTCAGCGATGTTCTCGTCGTCTAACCGGTTGCCGATCACGATGATCCCTTCCACCAGCCGACGAAAATACAGAGAAGCATAACTCCCTTTCTCGTTTATGCTCAGTGTTAGTTTGTAGTCATGTTCGTTTGCGATTTCGCTGATGCCCAGAAGCATCTGGGAGTAATAAGGGCTCTGGAAGGCAAACTCGCCGGTACGCGGTATGATAAGGCCTATGGCGCCAATGCGCTTCTGAACCAGCGCTTTCGCGGAAGAGTTTGGTAAGTAACCAAGCTCTTTTGCAATCCGCTTGATGGTCTCCCGCAAGTCCGCCTTGACCCCTCTCTTGTCGTTGAGAGCACGGGAAACCGTAGAATAGGAAATGCCAGCCCTTTGAGCTATTTCCTTGATCGTGGGGGAAGCAAGGCCGGTCATCGTTTTTTTCATACCGTCAGGTATTGCAAACGTTTGCAGCATTGTCAATGAATATTTTTAAGGTGCGGGAATGTATATGCGCGGGAAGCGGATGGTAATACAAAATATCACAAGGATAAGCTTGAGGATGGTTTACTTTGATTCGTCAAAGAAAAACCCTGTTAGGGGGGGTGTCCTAACAGGGTCAGTCGGAGGTGGGAATGAAGGAAAGGAGGTAACTTCATTCCGTTTGGTAATGTAATCTGCAAATCGGGTGCCAGTTTAAAAATTTCGGGCGAAAAAAACGAGCATGACCGGGCGGTCATATAAAAATACACTGTTATTTAAGTATGATAAAATCATAATACGGCTATCGCATGGGATGATGACCGGCTGGCGCTCGGTCACCATCTGACAGGTTCTGGTCAAAAAATCCGTCAAAATTCCGTCATTCGTTTAATTTTTGGGACAAAAATTGACCATAGGTCATTATTCGGACGATCGGCTCGCATGGCCGCAACCGAATGCCGCATCGAGTTAAAACGGTCTCAAGTTTTGGCCGTTACGGCCGATATATGGAACAGTCCCGCACGGAGACTTCGCACCCGGTGCTGTCCGCCCGGGAACTCTGGGCCGATTGGCCCGATTCTGGCTGTTTCCAGCGCGGGCAGGGTCCCCCGCGCGGTTGCTCTAATACGGGCCACATTTCCCCGGCAACTACCGAAAGCCGGGACCACGACGAGGTGTCGACACAGGCACATGATGAACGCACCGAAATCATTAACCGTTTCCCAGGCCGCCGCCATCTGCAAGGTTGGACGCACGACGGTGGGCTATTGGGTCCGTTCCAAGAAGGTCTTTGCGCGGCGGGAGGGCCGAAACTACACTATCCCGGTGGAAGACCTGTTGCATTTTCTCAAAACAGCGGGTCAGCCGATTCCCCTCGAATTGGGCAACGGGGGCTCAGAGGGGCCGGTCTTCAAAAGTTTCCAGACCTGCTGGCAGTTCTGGAAGGGCAAGGCCGACGGGCACCAATGCGAGCGGTGCACGGCGTTCCGGCACCAGGTGGAGGACTGCTTCAGCGTCCGCGACAACGGCAACTCCGGCTGTCCGGACACCTGCCGGCAATGCCAGTACTACCAGGACATGTTTGTCACGCGCTTCCGGTTCATCCATCAGATCGATTTCCCGGCCGCCGTGTTCAAGGGACTCAGCGTCTGGGGCGGCAACGCCGGCTGGGCGGAAATGTGCGAGATGTCCGAAAACGAGCTGATCGGGCTGGGGATCGAAAAGATCATCCACCCCTCTTCGCTGCCCAACGTCATCTCGTCGCTCAAACGCATCGCGCTGGAGGAGAAGCCCGGCTGTGTCTCCGGCGATGTCTTCATCAACACCCGGCGGCGGGAGAAGCTGCCGGTCAGCGCCTGGGTCTTTCCCCTGCGTGCGCCCGCAGGCACCTTTCTGATGCTGGCGGGTCCGGCGGGGCCGAACGGTTCCGGGCACCCGGACAACCCCTAATACACCCTTCGCATGAGACGGCAGTGGTTCAGGAAAAGGAAAAGATGTCTCAGGCCGTGAACGGCATGGCCGACAAAGAAGGCAAGTACCTCACCTTCAGCCTGGCGAACGAGGAGTACGGTCACAGCATTCTGAAGATCAGGGAAATCATCAAGATTCTGCTGGGCATCACGCGGGTCTTGAGCAGCGAGGAGCCGATGCTCCTGGTCGAGGCCGCCTGATCGGTTCGATGCGAACGGAGGGAAGGCATGTTTCTGAACTTCATGAAAAAAGAGGAAGTCGGCCGCGAAACCGTCGATCTCGCGGCCGAGTTCGAGCGCAGTGATAAAAAATGCGCGTTTTTGCTGCTGGCGGCGCGGGCCCTGCTGCATTGCACCCGGGAGTTCGCCCTCGATATCCAGGAACTGGAAACACAGGCCTTCAAGGCCGGCCTCGGGGAACTCGCCGAGAGGCTTGCCGCTGAGGAGAAGCTCAGTCGCGTCGAGGCCCTGTTTGAGTCGCGCAAGCGCGGTATCAGCGAGTTCGCCCAGCGGCAGAAGGATTACCTCCGCGAGCGTGAAACGGAGTTTAAAGACATCATCGACATCCTTTCCAAGGCGATGGTGGTCATGGACTCCGACAACCGCGACTACAACCACGACATCCTGGAGCAGAGCAAACGCATCGAGGATATCACCCACCTGGACGACATCAAGCGGCTCAAACAAGCCCTTCTGCTGGAAGTCGACAACATGCGCGAGGCGGTGCGCGAGAAGGAATCTCGCGACGTTGCCAAGATCGAGTCCCTGTCGAAGCAGGTTGCGGTGCTGAACACCGAGCTTCAGAGCGTACGCACCGAGTCCGAACGCGACGGGTTGACCAGGGTCTTAAACCGCCGGATGTTCGACCGCTTTCTCGCCGATCTGGTGGAGAAGAACACGGTGAAAGAGCAGACTTTCGCGCTGCTGATGATCGACATCGACGACTTCAAGCGCATCAACGACAGCTACGGTCACCCCGTCGGCGACAGCGTGCTGGCAGCGGTGGCCAACAAGTGCCGCCAGTCGATCCGCAGCGAGGACTTCCTGGCGCGTTACGGCGGTGAGGAATTCGCCATCATTATGCCAGGCGCCTCGCTTCGGAATGCCGTCAAAAAAGGTCGGCAGATCTGCCAGACCATCGCCGCAACGCGCTATCTGTTGGAGGGGGTCGAATCGGGCGAGCCTCTCGGCCTGACCGTCAGCATTGGCGTCAGCACCTGCGGCAAGGCCGACACGGCGGCGGCACTGGTCAATCGCGCCGACAAGGCCCTCTACGTGGCCAAGGGCTCAGGCAAAAACCGAACATGTTCGGAGAAGGACGTCCGGTGAGGGGCGGCCGGTCGGCGCGTGAAGCAGGAGCGGCCCGCTGCTGGGTAAATTTTGCCGGTGCCTCCGCCTGCCCCAGGCCGGTGTCAGGGTTCCGGGGGCCTTCAGCGCCCAGTTTCGTGCGGGGTGCCAGCGCGGACGGGATGTTGTGCACGGTTCTTGCTTGGCTTATGAAATAGCGACTGAGGCCGTCTCCGGCCGCTGCCGGGTATTTATGTCAGTAAAAGAAGGGAGCAGCCAGATGAAAATCAACGGGTTCGATCATGGGTTTACTCGGGTTCACGCGGACCAATCCGCCCGGCCGGCCGTCCCGGGTTCAGGCGGTTTCGGGGATATCCTCAAGGAGAAGCTGGCCCCGGCGCAGGGTGCGGCCGCCCCCGGCATCGGCCTGAGCCTCGTGGCGCCCACTCAGCAGATCCAGTCCGTCGCGGAGGCCCCCGCGAACCGGTTGGACGGGCGCGTGGAGCGCTATCTCGACCTGCTCGATGACTATCGCCGGCAACTGGCGGACCCCCGCGTGAGCCTGAAGGGGCTCGATACAGTGGTCCGGGAGATGGAAGCTGGTAAGGACGACCTCGCACCCGCCCTCGGTTCGCTGCCGGACGGCAACGGGATAAAAGACATTCTCAACCGGACCCTGGTCACAGCCTCCCTTGAAATCATAAAATTTCGGCGGGGGGATTACCTGACGGCATGACGGTGCCGCCATTGGCCACGACGGATTCCCCCCCCACGAAGCCGCTTGGAAAAGTCCGGGCCTACATCCTGCGGATGGCCGGGCTGTCCACCACGGTCCAAAAAGTGTTGCGGACCTGCAACGAACCCAACACGTGTGCCAACGACCTGAACCGGGTCATATCCCTTGACCCGGTACTCACCGGCCGGGTGCTGCAACTCATCAACTCCGCCTACTACTCGTTGCCGAGCAAGGTCAATTCGCTCACCCGCGCGATCATCCTCCTGGGCCTCAACACGGTGAAGAACCTTGTCCTGAGCTTCGCCGTTTTTGAGAGTTTCTCCAAACACGACACCTTTCGGGTCTTTTCGGCGGACGGCTTCTGGACACATTCCCTGAGTGTTGCGGCGGCCGCCAAACTGCTATCCATCGAGCACGGGGTGCCGCTCGCGGAGCGGGAGGATTATTTCGTTGGGGGTCTGATGCATGACATCGGAAAAATTCCGCTGAACCATTTGTTTCCCGACGAATACCGCCAGGCGGTCGAACTGGCCCTGGGGACGAGCCGGGCCGTGCGGTTCGGGGAGCAGGCTGTGATCGGACTCGACCACTGCGAAGTCGGCGACATCATCGCCCGGAAATGGCAGCTGAGTCCCGCGCTCGCCGCGGCCCTCGGCCACCATCACGACCCTCCGGAAGAGGCGGAGGCAGCCATGCACATGGTCGGCGTGGTCGGCCTCGCCGACATCCTGGTGCAT
>DATITS010000085.1:0-9349 GCA_035467535.1 Desulfobacterales bacterium | reverse complement strand
GGCGGCGATGTGTTTGCGGACCATGGCCGGGTCGTATTCGTAGAGCTGCGAGAAGAGATCCGGCGCCTTGCCGCGGATGGGCAGCGTCAGCCCGGCTTCCTGCGCGTAGGTCTTGGCGCTCTCTTCGAGATAGGGTTCGCCCTCCTCCACGACCAGAACCTTCTCGCACCCCTTGAGGAAGTTCTGGATCATGCGCACCGGCAGTGGATGCGAGAAGCCGATGCGCAGGATCGTTACCTGGTCGGTCATCTTCAATTCCGCGACGGCATCCTTGACGTAGTTGTAACTGACGCCGCTGCACAGGATCCCCCAGCGGCCCCGGCCCTCGACGATGTTGAGGGGGGACTGCTCGGAGAGTTCCCGGGCCGTCCCCAAGTTCTGCAGCAGCTTGACGTGCAGTTTGCGGGCCACGACCGGGACCGGCACCAGGCTCATGGGGTCCTTGGTGAAGCTGCCTTTGGTCGCCCGGGGTCGGATCTCCCCCAGCGTCACGACGCCGGAGGAGTGGTTGATGCGGGTGGTCGTGCGCAACAGAACGGGTTCCTGGAGCTTTTCCGAAAGGTCGAAGGCGTAGGCGACGATCGCGCGCGCCTCATCGACCGTGGAGGGTTCGAGCATCGGCAGCCCGGAGAGCTTGGCGTAGTAGCGGTTGTCCTGTTCGTTCTGGCTCGAAAACATGGCGGGGTCATCGGCCGTCAGGATCACCATGCCGCCCTTGACGCCGACGTAGGCGAGCGTCATGAGGGCATCCGCCGCCACGTTGAGGCCCACGTGTTTCATCATGGCCATGCTGCGCACCCCGCAGGCGGCGGCCGCGGCGGCCACTTCCACGGAGACTTTTTCGTTCGTGCTGTACTCGAAGTAGAGGTCGCTCTCCTTGGAGATTTGAAATAAGTTGAGCGACAGCTCCGAGGAGGGTGTGCCGGGGTAGGTGCTGGCGAATGCGACGCCCGCCTCGATGGCACCGCGGGCAATGGCCTCGTTGCCGAGCAGCAGCATCCGTTCACCGGGCTGGTTGGTCAACAGTTTGTGCATGATTTCTACCTCTGTTCGCCCCTTAAAGAGGCACGTGGAATGTGTGGTCGATTCGGGGATGTCCCTTGCTTCACGGCAGATCGCCCGCAGCTATAAACGGAAAGCCCGGCGGGCGTGAAGTCAGATCTTCGAGCTTTGAGTATCAAGACCGCCTGACTCACGGTACCATGACCGGCCGCTGCTGGATCTTGCGGCCGTGAACCATCTCAAATACCTCGTTGATCTGGTCCAGCGGGAAGGTCTTCACGAACGGGCCGAGCTTGACCTTGCCGGAGAGCACGAGGTCCAGAGCGGCCGGGTAGTGTTCGGGCACGCAGCCCCAGTTGCCGCGGGCGGTGGCATGAAACGCCATCAGGTTCGACAGGCGGATGTCGACCGAGTTCATCGTGAACCCGACCACCGCCAGCGAAGCCCCGAACGTGAGCAGGCCGAAGGCGGTCTGCTGGCCTGCGGCCGTGCCGGAGGTCTCGAAAATTTTCCACTCCGTGCGCCGCCGGCCCTTCTCCTTGACCTTGTCGGAGACGGCCTTGCGCAGGTCCTTGAACGCCATTTGGGCCGCATTGAAGGTCGCGTCGGCGTACGGGGCGATGGTTTCGAGCTTTTGCGGGTCGACATCGATCGCCAGGACCAGCGCACCTGCCGCTTTGGCGATCTGGACGCCGAAGCCGCCGACGCCGCCGACGCCCACGAAAATGGCCGTGTCCAGGCCGGTCAGCCCTGACTCCAGGATCGCCTGATACGGTGTGGTGAGCGCGTCGGCGACCACGGACAGTTCGGCCAGGCTTACGCCGGAGGCGCCGGCCGGCTGGCCATCGCTTCCGAGCGGCACCTCGCAGAGCTGGGCCGCGGGAACGACGATGTGGCTGGCGAACCCGCCCTGGATGTCGTTTCCGGGCATTTTCTGGGCGGCGCAGATGTTGCCGAGCCGGCGCTTGCACACATCACACTGCCCGCAGGGCATGACCGCCGGCACCAGCACCGCCTTGCCGGCCCATCGCTCCGCTCCGGGGCCGGTCGCTTCCACCATGCCGCTGATTTCATGCCCGAGGGTGAGCGGCAGCGGGGACTTGGTGCGCACCCCGTCGTAGAAAAACCCGAGATCGGTGTGGCAGACACCGCAGCCGACCACCCGCAGCCGGACTTCGCCTGCACCCGGGGCCGGGACGGACGTTTCTGCTCGCTGCAGCGCCTTCTTGGGTTCCACCATCTGCCAGGAAATCATGCTCATGACGATCCCTCCCTCTTGCGTGTGTAAATGCTCGCGTTACGCTCCTTTGAATTCAGGGCGCCGGCGCCCGACCGTCGAAAGTCCCTCGAGCGCATCCGCCGTGGAAAAAATGTCCTTCAGCCGCCCCAGTTCGATCTCGATTGCCTCCGGCATCGGCAGTGCCGCCTGTTGATCGACGATCTCATCGGCGATCCGCAGGGCGAGGGGCGCCTTGTATCCCAGGGCTTTGAGGACTTTGCCGGCCGGTTCGGCATTCGCACCCTCCGGGATCCTGCCCGATAGAAGCGCTGCGCCGCTGTCCGGCCCGAACAGGGCCGCGAACGCCTTGAACTTTTCGGGGATGTCGCGGCGGCGGTACTTGTCCGGTCTGCCCGCGGCGATCAGGGAGCGGATGGCACCATCCACTTCAGCGGGTTCGACCAGTTTCGTTGCAATGCCGAGCGCCAGGGCGTCCGCAGCGCTGATGAAGTTCCCCGTGAAGGCGAAGTATTTGGCAAGTGCCGGCCCCACGTGGCGCGCCATGCGCAGCATGCCCCCGAGCCCCGGAAAGATGCCGATGCCGGTTTCCGGGAAAGCCATGGAGCCGGCCGGGGTGGCGACGATGGCCTGGCAGGCCAGCGCGAGCTCGCTGCCGCCGCCGAGGGACAGGCCGTCCAGCAGGGCGATGGTGAGTTTTTTCGACTCCTCGATCCGCAGCAGCAGTTCGTGGCCTTTGCGGGTGAACGCAACGATGTCCGGGATGCGGCCGGCCTTGATCTTTTCAACGAAGTAGCGGATGTCGGCGCCGGCCACGAAGGCCTTGCCCGCGCCCTGGAACACGATGGCCTTGACGCGGGCATCGGCCTCGGCTTCCCCGAAGCGCCGGGCGAGCTGCGCCACGACGGCCTCGTTGAGGGCGTTCATGGCCTCGGGCCGGTTCAGGGTCACATACGCGATGCCGTTTTTGACCTCGAGATCGACGAAGTTGAACTCGAAGGGTTTGCCCAGCCGCTGCTGCTGTTCAAGGATGGCCGGCATCTTGAAATCCGAGTACTTGCGGCAGATCGCCTGTACGACCTCATAGGTCTTGCCGATGCCGACCTTGTTCATGATTTCGAAAGGCCCCAGGACCCAGCGCAGGCCGATCTTGGCGCCGCGGTCGGTGTCTTCGATGGAGGCCACCCCCTCGTCCACCAGGGCTGCGGCCACCCCCAGACAGACGCCCTGGAAACGGTCGACGAGGGCCGCAAGCTTGGCCTCGTCCACTTGGCCTGCAAGGTCCCAGTTCACTTTCTTCTCCATCTGGGCCTTGAGGATCGGCGCCGGGGCATAGAAGGGCCCGAGTTCGTTGCCCAGGGTCGTGGCGGCGTGGACCGCAATGGGGATCCCCGTGACGTTCATGAGTTCGAAGGGCCCCATGCCGATCTTGAACGCCCGTTTGCCGGCCTCCTCGATGGTGGGCACATCGGTAAGACCTTCTTCGAGCATGCGGGCGGCTTCGTTCAGGAAGGGCACGAAGAAGCGGTTCACGGCAAACCCGGGGGCGTCCTTGACGAGGATCGAGGTCTTTCCGTGCAGCTTTGCCGCCAGGAGGGATTTCTCCACGGTCTCCGGGCTGGTGCCGCTGTGCGGGATCACCTCGAGCAGACGGTTCTTGGCCGGGTGATAGAAGTAGTGCAGGCCGACGAAGCGGTCGGGCCGCGAGGTCTTGTCCGCGAACTCCCGCACGAAAAAGCTCGAGGTGTTCGTGGCCAGGATGGTCCGGGGAGAGCAGATCCGGTCGAGTTTTTTGAAGAGATCCGCCTTGACCTGCTTGTCCTCGAAAACGGCCTCGATCACGATGTCGGCATCGGCCACGGCGTTGAAGTCCGTGGTGCCTTGGACGCGGGCGAGGATCTCCTGCACCTGTTCCGGTTTGAAGATCTTGCGCTCGACCCCCTCCTGCAGCAGCCGTCGGATGTTGCCCAGGCCGCGCTGCACGAACTCCTCCTGCAGGTCGACCATCACCACCGGAATGCCTTCCTGGGCGATCTTCTGGACGATTCCGCTGCCCATGTTGCCGGCGCCGATGACGCCGATTTTCTTGATCTGGGACATTAGGCCTCCTGCATCGCGTTGGGAGCGTTTATAGCGTTTATTTGTTTTTCCAGACCGGTTTGCGCTTTTCCTCGAAGCTTGCAATTCCTTCAAGGGTGTCGGCGGTTTTCATCAGGGTGTTGAGGAACAGGTCGGACACCCCCTGGAGCGCTGCGGGGAAGGCGAGGCCCGTGTGCTGCTTGACTGCACGCTTGTTCAGGCGGATGATGAGCGGGCTGCAGTACTGGATTTCTTTGACGAGCGTTTCCGTCGTTTCCGCAAGCCGGCCGTCGTCGACACAGTACGCGATGAACCCCATCTCCTTGGCGTCTTCGGCGAGGTAGCGCTTGCCGGTGGTGCAGATCTCTATGGCCTTGGCCGGCCCGACGAGGTGCGGCAGGCGAATGGCGGCGTAGGGCGGAAAGAACCCCAGCTTGATCTCCGGCTGGCCGAAGACCGCACTCTTGGCGGCCACGACGATGTCGCAGGCAATGGCGGCTTCCATGCCGCCGCCGAGGCAGGCACCCTGAACCGCGGCGATGGTGGGCACCTCCTGGCCTTCGATCAGCTCCAGCATGCGGTTGAAGGTGGCGATCATGGCGTCGACCTGCTCGGGCTTGTGGTCGGCGACTTCCACCCCCGCGCACCAGCTGGGGCCTTCACCGGAAATGACCACGCACTTGATTTCCCGGTCGGCCTTGAGCGTTTCGAGCGCGGCGATCAGCTCCCGCATCATGTCGATGTTGAGGACGTTGTGTTTGGGCCGGGCGAAGGCAACCCGGGCCACCCCTCCGGAGATGTCGAGTTTAATGCATTTGAAATCGGGCATCGTGCATAACTCCTTATGAAATGCTTTTCAGTTTATTTGCTTTTCGCGGATAGTTTTTAGGGTTCGGTACCGAACCCTAAAAACTATGCTTTCACAAACACATAATTCAGCTGGCCGTTGGGCAGCTGGTTCGCAATCGTCTTCATCGGCATGCCGACGGCGATGTCGGTTTCTGGGACATCCTTGCCGATGCGGCCGAAGATTTTGAACTTCCCGTAGTCGAGCAGGGCGATGCTGTAGGGAACGTCCCCCTGGAACCCCGCCGGGCCGTATTCCAGTTTGCTGAAAGAGACGAGCCTGCCGCTGCCGGTGACCTCAAACCACTCCATGTGGCTTGCCAGGCACTTGAAGCAGTCCGCCCGGGGAGGGAAGAAGATCATGCCGCAGTCCGTGCAGCGGGTTCCGGAAATTTTGCCCTTTTCGAGGTTGTCGACGAAATCATTGGTCTTGGTCAAAGCGGTGAAGCTGACCGTCCCGAATTTCTTGAAGCGCTCGTCGCTTTCTTTTTTGTCCGCCATGAAATGTCTCCTTGCCCGGAAAGGCCGGATGCGGCGCGCCGTCGCGGCCGCGCTTACCGCCCGAGAATGCTCACATTGCCGTAGAGTCCGACTCCGCCGATGTTGTGCACCAGGCCGATCTCAGGGCTCTTGACCTGGATCGGTCCGGCCTCCTCCCGCAGCTGAAGAACGATCGTGCGGATCTGGCTGCCGCCGGTGGCGCCGATCGGATGCCCCTTGGAGAGAAGCCCGCCGTCCACGTTGACCGGGATGGCCCCTTCCTTGTAAGTGGCCTTGGCGCGGATCAGGTCCCGGCCTTCGCCGGCCTTGGCGAAGCCCAGATCTTCATACGCCATCATTTCGGCGATGGTGAAGCAGTCGTGGACTTCGGCGACGTCGATGTCTTTGGGTCCCAGGCCGGCCATCCGGTAGGCTTGGCGGCCGGCTTCCTGGGCCGCCGTCAACCCCGTGAAAAGGCTGCGGCCGGCCAGATTGACGCTGGTGGTGGCGGCCCCCAGTCCCAGGATCCAGACCGGTTTTTTGCAAAACACCGTGGCTTTTTCCTCGCTGGAGACGATCACGCACGAGCTTCCGTCGGCGTTGGCGCAGCAGTCACCCACCCGCAGGGGGCTCGCCACCGGTCCGGCCATGCGGTCCGTGGGATTGCTGAGATTTTCGAGCGTGACCGCCTTGCGGTAGACGGCCTTGTCGTTCAGCTGGCCGTAGGTGGCGGCCTTGACCCGGATCAGCGCCAGGTCCTCCAACGAGGTCCCATAGGCGGCCATGTGCGCCCGGGCATACATGGCATAGTAGGCCGGCATCATGGTGCCGAAGGGGCTTTCCCACTGGATGTCGGCGCCGCGGCCCATGCGTTCCTGGGAATCGGCCGAGGAGATCTCCGACATCTTCTGGAAACCGATGACCGCCACCACGTCGTGCAGCCCCGATTTCACCAGGGAATAGGCCAGGCGCAGACCCATGCTGCTCGATGAGCAGAGGCTTTCGACGTAAAAAGTCGGCTGCGGGTTCAGACCGAGGTATTCGGCAAAGACACCCGCCGGCGACCGCTGCTTGTCGTATTCCGGCGCGGAGCAAACGACGGATGCACCGATGTCCTTGGCCGTGAGCCGGGCATCGCGCATGGCGTCCTTGAACCCCTCGAAGGCCAACTCGCGCACGGAGCCCGGGTAGGCCCGCACAAACTCGCTCTGCCCAACGCCGATGATGGCGACTCGTGACATGGCAACCTCATGGATTTGGTGTTTGGGTGTTTAGGTATTCAGGTGTCTGGGTATTTAGCTGTTTGGGTTTGGTCCCGCACGCTTATTGGCTTAACTTCTAAGAACGCGGCTGTGCCAAACACCCAAACACCCAAATTACCAAACACCTTCCCTCAAATATACTGCCCGCCGTCGATCTTGATGATTTCGCCGGTGATGTGCTGCGCCCGGTCGGAGGCCAGGAACGCCACGAGATACGCCAGGTCTTCCGGCTGCCCGACCCGTTTCAGCGCGCTTTCGCCCATGGCCAAATCGATGATTTTTTCCCGGGCGTCGGATTCCTTGAGCATCGCCGTTTCGATCAGGCCGGGGGCGACCGCGTTGACGTTCACGCCGAAGGCGCCGAGCTCCTTGGCGAGCGCCTTGGTGAAGCCGACGATGCCGGCCTTGGAGGCGGAGTAGTTGGTTTGCCCGAATTTTCCGCGCAGCCCGTTGATGGATGTGACGTTGATGATTTTGCCGTACTTCTGGTCCTTGAGAACGGGGGCCACGTGGCGGGTGAAATTGAAGTACCCCTTCAGGTTGACCTCGAGCACGCGGTCCCACTGCTCCTCGGTCATCTTCCAGCTAACCCCGTCCCAGTTCATGCCGGCGTTGTTGACGAGAATCTGCAGGCCTCCGAACTCCTTCAGGGCCGCCTGCACCACACGGTCCGCGTCCTTGAAGACGGCAATGTCGCACGGCACCGCCATGGCCTTGCGGCCCATGGCGCGGATCTGCTGCTCGTAGTCCCGGGCTTCGGCCTCATGTTTGCGGTAGGTGAAGCAGATGTTGGCGCCCTCGCGGGCCAGTTCGAGCGAAATGGCGGCCCCGATGCCCTGCGAGCCGCCCGTGACCAGAGCGTTTTTGCCTTCTAACAGCATGCAACCTCCAGGTGGATTGAACCGGTAAACGGTTGAAGTGTCGAACGGTTGCAGGGCGCATCGTCATCCTCAACCGGATCGCCCCGTCAAATCGATCAACCCTTTTCAATGCGCCCGATTACGACTTTGGCGTGCCCAGCACGGCGGCCATGAACTCCGCGTCAAACGCCTCCCCGCGGGCCTGCCGGCGCCGGTATTCGATGAAATCGATGACATCCTTGCCGGTGATCTTTTTGGTATTGAAGGCGTTGAAACCGAGATAGGCCTCGAAGTTCATGTTGGCGGCGAGCCAGTGGCGGTTGACGATCTTGGCCTGGTCCCAGAAGAATTTCTTTTTCATGCGAATTCCGTCCACGCTCTTGATCAGACACGCCGGGAACAGATTGGTGTAGGTCCACAGGATCTTGTTGACTTCGGCATCGAGCAGGGTGAAATCCGTTTTCGCCTTCTGGACGTATTCACGGGCCTTTTTAGCCTCCTCACCGGTTTTGAACTCGCCGTAGACGATCTCCCCGTCCTCCAGGTAGGATTCGGTGACCACGGCCGGATTGCGTACCCATTTGCCGCTCTCCTGTATCACCGGCACGCACTTGGAGATAAGCCCCAGGCGCTTCATCTTGTAACCGCTCCACAGCTCGCAGGAGACACAGTTCCACATGGCGAGCTCCAGGGGCAGCATCCAAGGCAGGAAGTCGGTGCTGCCGCCGTCGGGCGCGGAGCCGTGCCGCGGGCCGGCTTGACCGAAAATGGCAAGGTCACTCGCCAGCGTGGTGTCGCAGGCCATGCCGATTTCCTGGCCGCCGGCGATGCGCATGCCGTTCACGCGGCATATGGTGGGCTTCTTGCAGTTGAGAATGGAGTCCACCATGCCGTTGAAAAGGTCCATGTAGTTGCCGTATTCCGGCGGTCGGCCGGAATAGTATTCGGCGTATTCGCGTGTGTTGCCCCCCGTGCAGAACGCCTTGTCGCCGACGGCGGTAAAAATCGCCGCCACGACTGAGGGGTCAGCCGATGCGATCTGGAATCCGGCGATGACGCCTTTGACCATTTCAGTGGTGTAGGAGTTGTATTGGGCAGGGTTGTTCAGGCTGATCCATGCGGAATAGAGGTCTTTTACCGGATTTCCCTGAGGGTCGACGATGGGCTTTTTTTCATAGATGACTCCGGGAGATTTGTCTGAGAAGTGCTCGGTTCCCCACAGCGAATGGTTCTTCAGCCCTGATTCTTTCGGCAACCAGCTTAAATCCGACATTCGGCTCTCCTTTTCATCGAAAAATCATCCACTTAAGTTTGGGTGGCAGATAAAAAATACTGTCACGGAAAAATCTGATTTAGAATTTATATAGCTATATATTAGCTATAACGGAGCTAAGTCAAGAGAAAAATTGCATGACTGCCGTCTCTGTTCAAACGCGGCCGAGTCATTCCTGTTGATCGGGAATCGGGAGACAAGCAGCATCGTTCAAACAAGGCCCATCGGGGATCAGTCCGGCTGTTGTTGGAGCATTTCAGCCGCGGCGGTTCACCAAATGCGCTTGACACCCCTCAGTCGCCGTGGTTAG
>DATITS010000084.1:0-2172 GCA_035467535.1 Desulfobacterales bacterium | reverse complement strand
ATCGGCCTGTCCTACGTCGGCATCAGCATCGACGGGATGGAAGCCGTCAACGACCGCTTCCGCGCGGTGCCGGGCGCCTTCCGTGCTGCGCTGGACGGCATCCGCAACTGTCAGACGGCGGGCATCAAGGTGGGCCTGCGCTTCACCATCAACCGCTTCAATGTCCAGGAAATCCCGAGCATCTTCCAGCTGATCGAAGAGATGGACATCCCGCGCGTGTGCTTCTACCATCTCGTGTACGCGGGCCGGGGCTCCGAGCTGGTCAAGGAAGATCTCAGCGCCGCGCAGACGCGCCAGGCGGTGGACCTGATCATCGATCACACCCGGCGGCTGCACGACCAGGGCAAACCCAAAGAGGTGCTCACCGTCGACAACCACGCCGACGGCCCCTACCTCTACCTGCGCATGCTGAAGGAAGACCCCGCGCGGGCCAAGGAGGTTCTGGAGCTTCTGCAGTGGAACGAGGGCAACAGCTCCGGCCGCGGGATCGGCTGCGTGAGCTGGGACGGTGCCGTGCACGCCGACCAGTTCTGGCGCCACTACAGCTTCGGCAACGTGCGGCAGCGGCCGTTTTCCGAAATCTGGATGGACACCTCCAACCCGCTCATGGCGCAGCTCAAGGAGAAGAAGCAGCACGTGAAGGGACGGTGTGCCGAGTGCCGCTGGCTGGACGTGTGCGCCGGCAACTTCCGGGTGCGCTCGGAAGCCGTCACCGGCGACCTCTGGGCGCCGGACCCGGCCTGCTACCTTACCGACGAGGAGATCGCGCTGGCACAACCGCCGCCGAATTGCGAGCCCAGTTAGCGCCCTGTTTGTTTAAATTCATTAGGAATGTTTTTTCCAACGGAAAAAACATCGGGAGTAAAAAAAATGTTGTTCCCCGACTACCGACCGCGCCGCCTGCGCCAGTCCGAGGCCTTCCGCCGCATGATCCGCGAGACGGCCCTTTCCATCGACGACTTGATCCTGCCGCTGTTCGCGATCGGCGGCAAGAAGGTGCAGAACCCGATCGCCTCCATGCCCGGACACTACCAGCTCTCGGTCGACAACCTGGTGCAGACGGCCCGCGAGGCGCATGCACTGGGGATACCCGCCGTTTTGCTCTTCGGCGTGCCGGACCGCAAGGACGCGCTCGGAACGGCCGCCTACGCGAAGGACGGGATCGTGCAGCGGGCCACCCGGGCGGTCAAGGATGCCGTGCCGGAGCTGGCGGTCATCACCGACGTCTGCCTCTGCCAGTACACCGACCACGGGCACTGCGGCTGCGTGGAGGGCGAGTGCATCGATAACGACGCCTCCCTGGATCTCATCGCGCGCACGGCCCTGTCCCACGCCAAGGCCGGTGCCGACATGGTCGCCCCATCGGACATGATGGACGGCCGGGTGGCGGAGATCCGCGAGACCCTGGACGAAAACAACTTCAGCCGCATCCCGATCATGGCCTATTCGGCCAAGTACTGCTCGTCCTACTATGGACCCTTCCGCGCCGCGGCCGACTCCGCCCCCAAGTTCGGAGACCGGCGGACGTATCAGATGGACCCCGCCAACGCCCTGGAGGCCATCCGCGAAGTGTCGATGGACGTGGAGGAAGGGGCCGACATCGTGATGGTGAAACCGGCGCTCGCCTATCTCGACGTCATCTACCGGGTGCGGCAGGAATTCGACCTGCCGGTCGCCGCCTACAACGTCAGCGGCGAGTTCTCGATGATCAAGGCGGCCGAACAGATGGGCTGGCTCGACGGCCCGCGGGTGATGATGGAAACCCTCACGGCCATCAAACGCGCCGGCGCCGACCTCATCATCACCTACTTCGCAATGGATGCCGCCCGGCTGCTGGAAAGCAAGTAGCTCCGGAAGGCCTTTGCCCGGTTTGTCAGATTTGAACGTTCAACGTTGAGCAAGCCATGACCGATCACGCCTCGCACCACCCGCATCCGCACCCTTCCGGGCCGCCCCCGGCCGCGCAAGACTCCCGGCGCCTGGTGGCCTGGGAGACCACGCGCAACTGCAACCTGTCCTGCGTCCACTGTCGGGCCTCGGCCCCCCTGGGCCCTTACAGCGGCGAGCTCGACACACCGGAGGCCTCCCGCCTGCTGGACCAGATCGCCGCGGTCGCCAAACCGATCGTGATCCTGACCGGCGGCGAGCCCCTGCTGCGACCGGACATCTTCG
>DATITS010000083.1:0-49867 GCA_035467535.1 Desulfobacterales bacterium | reverse complement strand
TGACGATGATCATGTTCGGTTGCCTGGCCTTTGCAAGCCGAACCAAACGTCGATTGATGTGGCCCACACTTACCAGCTGCAGGGCGGGAAATTTCCGGCGAAACCGCCCCGGGAACAAGTGACACCGGTCGTCGAAGGTGATAAGGTCGTGACCCAGCGACCGTACCGCCCGTTCCACATACTCGGTCACTGTGACGAAGTGTGGATTGTGATACCCGCTGATCAGTATTCGCACATCAAAACCTATCGATTTATTTTCGGTGCTAACACGTTCGCGCCGAAATGCCCGGCAGTCGTCAGGCTCAACGCTTTGATGAAAAGATAGCTGGTATTCAGAGAAAACGGGTTCAAGCGCAACGCCTTGAATAAATCAGCAACAGCATACCCGGGATAGCCGGTCTCCAGAAAATACATTCCACGCATGCAGTGGGAATGGAATCGGTAGTGCTTCAATTCTTTTTCAAGCATCGGGTGGAGCCGGGCCAGTTCGGCAAGCCTCGCCAGCCAGTGCAGACGGGCTTCCTGAAAATCTCGGGTCTTCGAATAATTACGTTCGTGAAGCACCCAACCCTGGACCACTCCAGGCGCATAAACCATCACCGGTTGAGATAGAAAGAGCCTTACAAAAAATTCCAAGTCGTCCAGTCCCGTTAGCTCGAGTTGGTTTGAAAATCCCCCCAACTCTTCGTAAAACGCTTTCTTGAGCATGATCGTCTGCATCGTGACTGGACCGCGCCCGACAGCCATCTGGTGTACGGCCTCTTCCGGGGTCACCTGCCAACTGATGAATCGGTCGATGAACCGGCCGTCCTCATGGCGCCGTTCGTAATCCGAATACACTCCATCCGCGTGACGTTCGTGCTCCAAACCTCTCAACTGCGTAGCCAGGCGCCCAGGCAGCATGATATCATCCTGGTCGATAAAGCAGACCATCTCCCCGCGCGCATTGCCCACGCCATGGTTAAGCGCCGCCCCCTTACCGGCATGATTGATTCGGAAAAACTTGACTCGGTTGTCGTCCAGTCTTTGTAGAAATGGACCGGGGTCCTCCTCAGAACCGTCATCCACGACAATTAATTCCCATGTTTTTTCAGTCTGCTGCCGAACGCTCTCCACCGCGCGCGGCAGCCATCGGAGCCCTTCATAGTAGGGCAGAATTACGGACACATTCGGGTTCATTCGCCTTCCGCTCTTACTCCGCCTGGGAAACGGGGCACTTCCAAGGCATTCAGACCGGTATTTCTCAGTATCTTATGAGCTGCCTTGGATATCATGGAATCGGTCAACATCGGACAAATTACAGATGGCAGATGAAGGCCACAATGAAATGCCACCCCGTTTAAAATAAAAATTATCCAGAAGATGGCTCCGCCCGGTCGATTACAGCGACAGGGTCGGCTCAAGTGCTTGTCGTAGCTTGAAAATTGTTTTGGTTCAGGTGCAACCCTATGGGATTTTTGCAAATTGCGTGCCGTGTGGGAAAAGGCCGGAAATAGCGGGGCGAAAGATCGAATCGAGCGTGCAGAATGGATTTATAATCGTCATAACGCATTAAAAAAGCTGTGTTTAAAATACTATCGCGTGATCCTTCTCGCCGACCTCTTCGCACAACCCCAGCCGGGCGGAACCGCCAGTTATTTGACGAAATTTCAAAGCGCATGAACCGCAATCAAGACTTCGTTGGTCGTATAAAAATCCTGCGGATTGATCCCCCTCTACACACCCCGGCCTCGGCCCCTCTGTTTTTCAATTAACAATCCAAAATCATATTAAAAAATCCGGCATTTTTTCCTTGACTCTTTAAGGATATTAATATTTAATGGAGCAAAGTGGTGGAAAGTGGCGGAGAATTGACACGCATGTTTCGCGGCAGCTCGTTTCATACTCTCGACGACAAGGGCCGGATCGTGGTCCCCACCCGGTTCCGGGAGAAGGTCCGCTCGGAGGACGCCGACGGGCTGATGGTCTCCCGGATGGACAACTGCCTGCTCGCCTACCCCTTCGCGGAGTGGCACAAGCTCGAGGAGCGCATCCTGCAGCTGGCCGAAAAAAGCGACTACATGCGCCGGTTCCGGCGGATCTTCATCGGCGGCGCCTTCGAGTGCCTCTGCGACAAGCAGGATCGCATCCTCGTCCCTCCCACCCTTAGGCAGTACGCCGGCCTGAACAAGGACATCGTCCTGGTGGGTGTCCTCGACCACTTTGAGATCTGGTCCCGGGAAAATTACGAGAAGGAGAGCCTCACGATGGAAGGCGATCTGAGAAACCCCGAGGCCCGGAACGAAATCGCTAAGCTCGGCATTTAGGCCCATGGCCTACCGCCACATCCCGGTCATGCGCAGCGAAGTGCTGGAGGTTCTCAACTGCCGGCCGGGAAAAATTTACGTCGACGGCACCCTGGGCGGCGCCGGCCACGCCCGGGACATCTGCGAACGCATCATGCCGGACGGGCTGCTGATCGGAATCGACCAGGACCCCGCCGCCATCGCCAACGCCGGAATCGTTCTGGAACCCTTTGCGGAGCGCGTCCGGCTCGTTCACGAAAATTTCGCACAGCTTCCAAATGTTCTTTCTCAGCTCGGCATCACCGGTGTCGACGGCATCCTGCTCGACCTGGGGCTCAGCCTGAACCAGCTGGAAAACAGCGGTCGCGGCTTCAGCTTCCAGCGCGAGGAGCCGCTCGACATGCGCATGGACCCCCGCGCGCCGGAAACGGCCGCCGATCTCGTCAACGGCCTGGCCGAGGACGAACTGCGCCGGGTCTTCCAGGAATACGGCGAGGAGCGCTTTGCCGGCCGCATCGCCCGGGTGATCGCCGCCGAGCGCCGGCAGGCGCCCGTGCAAACCAGCGGCGCGTTGGCCCGCCTGGTCTGCGCGGCGGTGCCGGGGGGCGCCTCGGGCCGCGGCCGGATCCACCCGGCCACCCGGGTGTTCCAGGCGCTGCGCATCGCCGTCAATCGGGAACTCGAGCGCCTCGAGGAGTTCCTGGACCGGGTGCCGCACTGCCTGAACCGCGGGGGGCGGGTGTGCATCCTGGCCTTTCACTCGCTGGAGGACCGCATCGTGAAGCACCGTCTGCGGGCTCTTTCGCAAGGCCGTCAACCCGAGTCGCCGTTTGCGGCGAACCGCGAGCGCGTGCCGGGCGTGTTGAAGGTGTTGACGAAAAAAGTCCTGCGGCCCGGGCCAGAGGAGATCGCCGCCAACCCCATGGCGCGCAGCACGCGTCTGCGGGCGGCGGAGCGCCTGTGATCGAACGGCAACGGCCGAAACGGGGAGCGCCATGACGGAGCCGGCACCCAAAACCAGACGACGCCGCGACCCGAAGATGATCACGCTGTGGCTCCTGCTGCTGTGCGCCTTGATCGCCGAGCTGCTCGGGTACACCTGGGTGCGGGTCCAGTGCGTGCGCGTCGGGTATGAAATCGCCGTGCTGAACCGCGAGACGTTGCGCCTGACCGAGCTTCAGGACAACTTCAAGCTGGAGCTCGCGCGGCTGAAATCGCCCCAGCGCATCACCAAGATCGCGCGTGAGAAGCTTGGGCTGACCATGCCGGCGCCCAGGCAGATGATGGTGTTGCCATGAAGGCCAGGAAATCCAATTTCACCCGCCTGCGCATCCTGCTGGTCGGAGTCGCGTTCGCCGCCGGGTTCGCCGTGATCGGCGGCAAAGCCTTGCAGCTCCAAGTCTATCAGGGTTCCTGGCTTTCCCAGAAAGCCTCCGACCAGGTCGAGGATTCCCTCAAGGCCGTGGGCAAACGCGGGGCGATCCTGGACCGCCGGGGGCGCGAGATGGCCGTCAGCATCGACGTCACCTCCATCGCCATCCGCCCGGCCCAGGTCAAGGACGTCGAGTCCGTCGCCCGGGACCTGGCGAGCGTCTTCAAACGGCCGCTTCCGGAAGTGAGAAAAAAACTCACCTCGGGCAAACCGTTCGTGTGGATCAAGCGCCAGGCCACCCCCAAAGAGGTCGAGGCGGTCCGGCAGCTGCGGCTGCCCGGCATCGAGTTCGTCGCCGAAGCGAGCCGCTTCTATCCGAATCGGACGCTCGCCGCCCAGGTCATCGGCTTCACCGGGATGGACGGCCGCGGCCTCGAGGGCGTCGAGTTCTTCTACGACAGCCACCTGCGGGGCACGGACACCAGCGTCAAGGTGCTGCGCGACGCCCTGGGAAACGGCTTCCAGTCCGAGCCGGCGGCAGACACCGACGGCAGCGGCAAGAACCTGATCCTGACCCTCGACCAGACCGTACAGTTCATCACCGAAACCGCCCTGAAGGAGGCGCTGGAATCGACCCGGGCACGCTCCGGCATGGCCGTGGTGATGGAGCCCAAGACGGGCGCCCTCCTCGCCCTGGCGGTCGCACCGACGTTCAACCCGAACGCCTACGACGATTTCAAAAAACCCGTGTGGCGCAACCGGGCGATCACGGACCCGTTCGAGCCCGGCTCGACCCTGAAAATTTTTGTCGCCGCCGCAGCCCTCGAGTTCACCAGCCTGTCGCCCCAAACCACCTTCAACTGCGAAAACGGCTCCTACCGCATCGGCAAACACACTGTGCACGACGTCCACCGCTACGGCGTGCTCTCGCTGCAGGACATCATCAAGTTCTCCAGCAACATCGGTGCGGCGAAGATCGGGGAAAAAGTCGGGCCGGAGAACCTCCACCAGATGCTTCGGCTGTTCGGCTTCGGCCAAAAGACCGGCATCGACGGCCCGTCCGAGACCACCGGCCTGCTGATGCTCCCCAAGAAATGGGCGAACATCGACACGGCCGCCATCTCCTTCGGGCACGGCATCTCCGTCTCGGCCGTCCAGCTCATCACCGCCGTCTCCGCCATCGCCAACGACGGCGTTTTGATGAAGCCCCGCATCGTCCAGGCCGCAACCGACAAACAGGGGCAAGTGCTGCAGCAGTTCCCACCCGAGGAGATCCGCCGCACGATCTCGCGCCGAACGGCGCAAACCCTCAAAGAGATCCTGCAGGCCGCAATGCTGCCCGGCGGCACCGGGGTCCAGGCCTCCCTTGAGGGTTACACGGCCGCCGGCAAGACCGGCACCGCCCGCAAGATCGACGACAGCGGCCAGTACGCCAACGACCGCCACGTCGCCTCCTTCATCGGATTTGCGCCGGTGGAAAACCCGCGGATCGCGGTGCTCGTGGTCATCGACGAGCCCAAAGGCCAGATCTACGGCGGCGCGGTCGCCGCACCGGTGTTCAAAAAAATCGCCCAATCCACCCTCAACTACCTGAACGTGCCCCCGAAGAACGTCACGGAAAAGCTGAGGGTGTCCCAGGACAGCGGAGGCCGGGGATGAAGCTGGCGCGCCTGATAGCGGCCATGCAAACGGCATCCGTAAGCGGTCTGACGGGTGAAGGCCCCGACGTCACCTCAATCCACTACCGCTCTCAGGAGGTCACGGCCGGCGGCCTCTTCGTGGCCATGCGGGGCCTTGCCGCGGACGGCCACGCGTTCATCGATGACGCGGTCCGGCGCGGGGCGGTCGCCGTCGTGGCTGAGCGGCCGGCCGCCGCGGACGCCGTCGCCATCACCGTCCCCTCCACCCGCCGCGCCCTGGCCGAACTCTCGGCCCGCTTTTTCGGCGCCCCCTCGGAGCAGCTCACCGTGGTGGCGATCACCGGCACCAACGGCAAGACCACCACCAGCTTCCTGGTCGAAAGCATCCTGGAGCAGGCCGGGCATCGCACCGGCGTCAGCGGCACGATCGACACCCGCTACGCGGGCCGCTCCTTCGCGAGCCCGGTGACGACCCCCGAGTCGCTGGACCTGCAGCGGATCCTGGCGGACATGCATGCGGCCGGGGTAACCCACGTCGTGCTGGAGGCCTCCTCCCACGCCATCGATCTGTCCCGCATCCACTGCTGCTGGATGGATGTGGCGGTGTTCACCAACCTGAGCCAGGACCACCTCGACTACCACGGCGACATGCACGCCTACTGGCAGACCAAGCAACGGCTCTTCACGGAGCACCTCGTCACGGGCCCCAAGGCCGGGCGCGCGCAGGCGGTCGTCAACGCCGACAGCGCCCACGGCCGGGAGCTCGCCGGCCGGATCGAGCGGCCGGTGATCCGCGTCGGAACCGGCGCGGGCTGCACGGTGCGGGGCGAGGAGCTCGTCTGCAGCCAGGGCGGTATTCGCGGGGCCATCCGCCTGCCCGGGGAGCGGTTCGAGTTTGTCTCGCCGCTGGTCGGACGCCACAACATCGAAAACATCCTGTGCGCGGCCGGGGCCGGCGCCGCCCTCGCACTCCCGGCCGCAGCGATCCGCGCCGGCATTGAAGCCGTAACGAATGTGCCCGGTCGCCTGGAGCGGGTCGAAAACGGCGGCGGGCGCCACGTCTACGTGGACTACTCCCACACGCCGGACGCCCTCGAACACGCGCTCGCGGCCCTGCGGGAGCTCACGGCCGAGCGGATCATCTGTGTCTTCGGCTGCGGCGGGGACCGCGACCGCACCAAGCGGCCGCTCATGGGAGAAATCGCCGCGCGCCTGAGCGATCTGGCGATCGTCACCTCCGACAACCCGCGCTCGGAAGACCCGCAGGCCATCATCGACGAAATCCTCCCCGGCACGCGCCGCGCCGGCGCACCGGCAGGACGCACGGAGGCCGTCGTCGAACCGGACCGGCGGCGGGCGATCGAAATCGCGCTATCCGCCGCCCGTCCCGGGGAGACCGTCCTGATCGCCGGCAAGGGGCACGAGACCTATCAGGTCATCGGCGGACGCACGATCCACTTCGACGACCGCGAGGAAGCGGCCCGAGCGCTGGAGCGGCTGGAAGAACGCAGGTAGATAGACCGAAGGCTGAAGACTGAAGGCTTTCAGGAACAAACCATGCGGGATCACACAAAACGTCGGGCATGTGAGTTGGCTGATGACGTAGCCATTTTGATTTATAGGGTAACCGAAAAATTAGGGTTGAGAATTGATCTCTGATTGAACCAGAGGTTGTAGAAACCGAGAAGGTCTTGGATGGCCTGCTTCGTGCCTTGCGAGATGTTTTATGGCCTTCAGCCTTCAGCCTAACCACCTGAGTACCAACCTTTATTGACTATGCCCTGGACGATGCACGACATACTGAAGGCGACCGGCGCCGAACGGGTGTGCGGCGACGGCCGGCAGCGCTTCGCCGGCATATCGATCGACTCGCGCACGATCGCGGAAGGCGAGCTGTTCGTGGCCATCCGGGGCGGCGTCCACGACGGCCACCGCTTTATCCCCGATGTGCTCGGCCGCGGAGTTACCGGTCTGCTCATCGATGGCCGAAGCCTGGACGCGCTGCCCGAAGCTTCCCGGGCCGCAGGCCGGGTCGCCTGCGCTGCGGTGGCCGACACGACCCGCGCCCTGGGCGACCTCGGCGCGTTTCATCGCCGCCGCAGCCGCGCCGCGGTGATCGCCGTCACGGGCTCCAACGGCAAGACCAGCACGCGCCGGATGACCGCCGCCGTGGCTTCCCAGCGCTACCGGGTCCTGGAGGCCGACCGCAACCTCAACAACCAGATCGGCGTCCCGCTGACTCTCTTCCGGCTCGCGCCGGAGCACGAATGGGCCGTCCTGGAGCTCGGGACCAGCATGCCCGGCGAGATCGCGCGTCTTGCGGACATCTGCGCACCCGAGATCGGCGTCATCACGAACATCGGCCCGGCGCACCTGGAGGGGCTCGGTTCCTTGGAGGGGGTCCTCGCGGAGAAGTCCGCGCTGCTCTTCGGCCTGCGGGCCGACGGTCGCGCGGTGTTGAACGCGGATGATCCCCGCCTGCGGCCGCTCGCGCAGGGCGCAGACCCGCAGGCGCTGCTCTTCGGCCTGTCGGCGGATGCCGGCGTGCGGGCCGCCCGCATTCAAGAGACCGCGGCGGGGCTCGATTTCGATCTGATGCTGCCGTCCGAAACCGTGCGGGTCCACCTCGGCGCCCACGGCCGCTTCATGGTGCAAAACGCCCTGGCCGCGGCGGCAGTGGGGCATCTGCTGGGGCTTTCGGGCGCCGAGATCGCAGCGGGCCTGGGGTGCTTCACCCCTGTCGCCGGCCGCATGCAGGTCAGCCACCTGCCCGACGGCATCACCCTGATCGACGACACGTACAACGCCAACCCGGCCTCCATGGAAGCGGCCCTCGCGGTGCTCGACTCGCTGAAGGGCGGCGGCCGGAGCATCCTGGTCACCGGCGACATGCGCGAACTCGGCAACGAGGCGCGCCACATGCACCGGGAGATCGGCCGGCTCGCGGCCCAAACGGGTGTCGGCCGGCTCTTGGCGTGCGGCGACCTGGCCGCCGAGACCGCCGCCGGCGCCCGCAGCGGCGGCATGGCCGGCGCCGACATCGTCATCGGCACCCGGTCCGACATCGCGCACGCCCTGCTCGAGGCGCTGCGGCCGGCGGACCGGGTCCTGGTCAAGGGTTCGCGCGCCATGGGCATGGAACATATCATCCGGGCAATCCAGGACTGGAGCAACACCCGGCAACGCCAGAAAGTGTGATCGATGCTCTACCATCTTCTATATCCGCTGCACACGCTGTTTTCGGCCCTGAACGTGTTTCGCTACATCACGTTCCGGACGATCTACGCCAGCCTCACGGCCTTTTTCATCTGCTACCTTCTCGGCCCGTGGGTGATCGCGCGGCTCTCGCAGCTTCAGGTCGGCCAGTACATCCGCGACGACGGTCCCAAGAGCCACCTCGACAAGGCCGGCACCCCCACGATGGGCGGCATTCTCCTGGTGGGGTCGATCACCGTCTCCACCCTGCTCTGGAGCGATCTCACCAATCCGTTCATCTGGATTGTGCTCCTGGTGCTGCTCGGCTTCGGCGCCGTCGGGTTCATCGACGACTACCTGATGCAGGTCAAGAAACAGAGCAAGGGCCTGAGCGTGCGCGGCAAGCTCGCGCTGCAGGCGGCCCTCGGGCTGCTGGCCGGCACCCTGGTCTGCCTCGTGCCGAACTTCTCGACCGAGGTAACCATGCCGTTCTTCAAGACCGTCTCCCCGGAGCTCGGCTGGGGCTACAGTCTCTTCGCGCTGCTGGTGATCGTCGGCGCGTCGAACGCCGTCAACCTGACCGATGGCCTGGACGGGCTCGCCATCGGCCCGGTGAGCATCGCCGCGGCGACCTACATGATCTTCGCCTACATCGCCGGCAACATCAAAATCGCGGGCTACCTGCAGATTCCCTACGTTCCCGGAAGTGGCGAGATCACGGTGTTCTGCGGTGCGATGACGGGGGCCGGGCTGGGGTTCCTCTGGTTTAACGCCTACCCGGCCGAGGTCTTCATGGGCGACACGGGCTCGCTGTCTCTGGGCGCCTCTCTGGGGGCCATCGCCGTGATCACCAAGCAGGAGATCCTCCTGGTGCTGGTGGGGGGGCTGTTCGTCATCGAGGCCCTCTCGGTCATTTTCCAGGTGACCTTTTTCAAGATGACCCACGGCCGGCGGATCTTCCGCATGGCGCCGCTGCACCACCACTTTGAACTGAAGGGCTGGGCGGAGCCCAAGGTGATCGTACGCTTCTGGATCATCGCGATTGCCCTGGCGCTGCTCGCCATGAGCACGTTGAAGCTGCGATAGCACGACGGACGCCCCCCGGCTTCGGCGCGGGTCCGGAGAGACTGCCCTCCGCCGGACACGGCCGAAGCCGGGCGGGGCCGCTCACGATGGGATGACAGGCTGCATGGAGATTGCGAACAAACAGATTCTCGTGGTCGGGCTGGCGCGCACCGGGATCGCCGCCGCGCGGTTTCTACGCCGCCGCGGCGCTGCCGTCCGGGCGACCGACGTGGCGGCCGAGGCGGCCCTCGGCCCCGCGGTGGCCGAACTGCGCGCACTCGACATCGATCTGGCGCTCGGGGGGCATCGCGTCGAAGATTTCACGGCGGCCGATCTGATTGTGCTGAGCCCGGGAGTGCCCCACACCCTCGCCCCGCTCCAGGCCGCACGCAGCCGCGGGATCCCGGTGATCGGGGAGGTGGAACTCGCCGCGCGGTTCATCCGCGAGCCCATCGTGGCGGTGAGCGGCACAAACGGTAAAACCACGGTCACCGAGCTGCTGGGGCGGATGCTGGAAGCCTCGGGCCGCCGAGTCTTCGTCGGCGGGAACATCGGCCGGCCCCTGATCGGCTACGTCGACGGCGGTGAGGCCGCCGAACTCGTCGTGGCCGAAATCAGCAGCTTCCAGCTCGACACCATCGCGACGTTTCGGCCCGCGGTGGGAGTGCTGCTCAACGTCACGGACGACCACCTGGACCGTTACCCGGATTTTGCGGCCTACGCCCGCTCGAAGATGCGGCTCTTTGAAAACCAGACCGCGCAGGACACGGCCGTCCTGAACGCCGCCGATACGGTCATCCGGGCGCAGGCCGCGGCCATCCGCAGCCGCCGGCTGTTCTACAACACCGCGGAGGCCTCCGCGAACTGCGCCGCCGTTTCCGGTTCCACCCTCGCCCTGCGGCTGCCCGGGCGCGAGGCGGCGCGGCTGGACCTGGCGCCGTTCCGGCTCCGGGGGCCCCACAACGTCGAGAACGCCTGCGCCGCGGCGCTCGCCGCTCTGGCGGCCGGCGCCAGCCCTGCGGGCATCCAGCAGGCCCTCGCCGCCTTCGCGCCCCAGCCCCACCGCATCGAATCCGTGGGGATCGCAAACGGCGTCGAGTTCGTGAACGATTCGAAGGCGACCAACGTCGATGCGGTCCTGCGCGCCCTGGACTGCTTCGCAACCCCGGTGGTCCTGATCATGGGCGGTTTGGACAAGGGCGGCAACTTCCGGCTGCTCGAGACCGCCGTCCGCCGGCGCGCCAAGGCCCTCGTGCTGGTGGGCAAGGCCAGCGACACCATCCGGGCCGCCCTGGGCGGTCTCGTCCCGACCGTCCAGGCCCCGGACATGGCGGCGGCGGTGGGAGCGGCCGCCGGGCTGGCGGCCCGCGGCGAGGTGGTGCTGCTCTCCCCCGGCTGCGCCAGCTTCGACATGTATCCGAACTATCAAGCCCGCGGGGAGGACTTCCGGCAGGCGGTCCGGCGGCTTAACGAAATGAACGCGCCATGAGCACCATCGCCCAACGATCGCAGAGCACGCCCTACGACGTGCAGCTCCTGTTCCCGGTGCTCTTCCTGGTGGGCATCGGGATCGTCATGGTCTACAGCTCGAGCTCGGCCCTGGCCATGAAAAAGTTCGGCTCGGATTACTTCTTCCTGAAGAAGCAGGCGGTGTTCGCCCTGGTCGGGATCTGCGTGCTCGTGGTCTGCCGGCACATCCCCTACCAGGTCTACCGGCCCCTGGCTTACCCGCTCCTGGGGGTGGCGGCCGTGCTGCTGTTGGCCGTGCTGGTCTCCCCGCTGGGGGTCACGGCCGGCGGCTCCAGCCGGTGGCTGCGCCTCGGCAGCCTGCGCTTCCAGCCGTCCGAATTCGCCCGGCTGGCGCTGATCGTCTTCATGGCCTACTCGCTGGAGAAGAAGACCCATCGCATCAAGGATTTCTCGGTCGGCTTCCTGCCCCACGTGGTGGTGATGGGGGGGCTTGCCCTGTTGATCCTGAAGCAGCCGGATTTCGGCTCGGCGGTGATCCTGGCGGGGCTAACCTGGCTGATGATGTTCGTCGGCGGGGTGCGGCTGACCTACCTGCTCAGCTCGTGCGCCCTGCTGGGGCTGGCCGGCTTCTATTTCATCACGCACGCCGGCTACCGCATGCGCCGGGTGATGAGTTTCATGAACCCGTGGCAGTATTCGTCCGACGAGGGGTATCAGATCGTCCATTCCCTGATGGCCTTCGGATCGGGCGGGTGGTGGGGAGCCGGCATCGGCAACGGCTACCAGAAGCTCTTCTACCTGCCGGAGCCGCACACGGATTTCATCTTTTCGGTGATCGGCGAGGAGCTCGGGCTGGCCGGGGTGCTCTTCACCATCCTCCTTTATATAGTGATCGTGTGGAAGGGGATCCGCATCGCGTACAACGCACCGGACCTGTTCGGAAACTATCTGGCCATCGGGCTCACGGCGGCCCTCGCGCTTCAGATCTGCATCAATATGGGGGTCACCCTGGGGCTGCTGCCGACCAAAGGGCTCACCCTTCCCTTCCTCAGCTACGGCGGGACATCGCTCGTGTTGAACATGGCCACCGTCGGGATCCTGATGAACATCGGGGCGGCGGCGAAAACCGTGCGGAGGCCGGCATGACGACGGCTCACGAAGCTGCCCGGCCGCTGCGGGTGGTCATCGCCGGGGGCGGCACCGGCGGGCACCTCTTCCCGGGGATTGCCGTCGCCGAGGAGATCCGTGCCCGCAACCCGCAGAGCCGAGTGCTCTTCGTCAGCCGCGGCAACGACTTCGAGCGCGCGGCGCTCGCCCGGGCGGGATTCCCGCTCGAAACGATCACGGTCGAAGGGCTGAAAGGCCGCGGTGTCTGGAACCAGCTGCGGGCGCTGACCCACCTGCCCCGCGCCGTCCTGCAGTCCGCGCGGATCGTGGGAGCCTTCGGGCCGGACCTGGTGATCGGCCTGGGCAGTTACGCGGCCGCACCCGTGATCATGGCGGCCTGGCTGCGGCGGCGGCCTGTCGCCCTGTGCGAGCAGAACACGCGGCCCGGCATCGCCAACCGCGGTCTGGCCCCGCTCGCCGACCGCATCTACACCGCTTTCGAGCGGACCGGCGGTGGTTTCGACCCGCGCAAGGTCGTCTGGACGGGCAACCCCCTGCGCCGGGAGATCGTGCAGGCCGCCACCGAACCGCACCGGAACGCCGCCGCGAGCCGCGGGGAGACGTTCACGGTCCTGGTCATCGGCGGCAGCCAGGGCGCCCACGGTATCAACGTGGCGGTGGCCGAGGCCCTGGACCACCTCCGCCCCCGGGAACGCTTTGACTTCGTGCACCAGACCGGGAGTGCGGACGAGGCCATGGCGCGCGCGGCCTACCGCCGCGCGGGGATCAACGGCCGCGTTCAGGCCTTTTACGACGACATGGCCGCTCAATACGGCCGGGCCGACCTGGTCATCTGCCGGGCGGGTGCTACGACCGTGGCCGAAATCACCGCCCTCGGCAAGGCGGCCGTCTTCATTCCGTTTCCGCACGCGGCGGACGATCACCAGCGCCTGAACGCGCAGTGCCTGGTGGCCACCGGTGCGGCCGAGATGATCGCCGAGGCGGAGCTGAGCGGCGCCATGCTGGCCGAACGCATCACCTTTTTTGCATCCCACCCGGAAGCGTTGCGGGAGCAGGCGGAGAAGTCCGCACACCTCGGCAAGCCCGACGCCGCCCGGCGCATCGTGGACGACTGCGTCGAACTGATTGCCCGGCGAACGGGCCGACGGGCCAACGGGCCAACGGATTGACACAACCATGTATCTCAAACGCTATCACATCCATTTCGTGGGCATCGGCGGCATCGGCATGAGCGGCATCGCCGAGCTGCTCCTGAACCTCGGCTACAAGGTGTCCGGCTCGGACCTCAAGTCCTCGGAGATCACCGCACGCCTCAAGGGCCTGGGCGGGATCATCTTCGAAGGCCACGCCGCCGACCGGATTCAGGGAGCGGACGTGGTCGTGATCTCCTCGGCCGTGCGGCCTGCCAACCCGGAAGTCGTGGCCGCCCGGCGCTTGTCGATCCCGGTGATCCCGCGCGCCGAGATGCTGGCCGAGTTGATGCGTCTCAAGTACAGCGTCGCCGTGGCCGGCGCCCACGGCAAGACCACGACCACCTCCATCGTGGCCGCGGTGCTGGCGAGCGGCGGCCTCGACCCCACGGTGGTGATCGGCGGAAAACTGATGAGCGTCGGCACGAACGCCGTGCTCGGCAAAGGGGATTTCATCGTGGCGGAGGCCGACGAAAGCGACGGCTCCTTTCTGCGCTACGCGCCGGCGATCGCCGTAGTGACGAACATCGACCGCGAGCACCTGGACTTTTACCCGGATCTCTCCGCGATCGAGCGCGCCTTTTTGGAGTTCATCGACCGCATCCCCTTCTACGGCCTGGCCGTGCTGTGCCTGGACAACGAATCCATCCAGGGCCTGATCCCCCGCATCCAGAAACGGCACGCCACCTACGGCATGACGGCCCAGGCGGACTTTCATATCCGCGATGTGGCGGTCACGGGCCGTCGCAGCCGCTTCAACGTGTTTCGCAAGGGCGAGCTCCTCGGCCCCTTCACCCTGAACCTGCCGGGGGTGCACAACGTCTACAACGCCACCGCCAGCATCGCGGTGGGAGTGGAGCTCGGCATTGCCGTCGAGCGGATCCAGGCGGCCCTGGAAAACATCGCGGGTGTCCAGCGCCGCCTGGAGGTGAAGGGGGAGAAAAACGGGGTCACCGTGGTGGATGACTACGGCCACCACCCCACCGAAATCAAGACGACCCTTGACGCGGCGAAGGCCTGCTGGCCGGAGCGGCGCGTGGTGGTGGTGTTCCAGCCCCACCGTTACAGCCGCACCCGCGCCCTGTTTGACGAGTTCACCCGGGCCTTCTACCAGTCCGACGTCCTGTGCGTGCTTCCGATCTATGCCGCCGGCGAGGACCGCATCGAGGGCATCACCGGAGAGAGCCTGTGCGAGGGAATCAAAGCGCACGGCCACAAGCAGGTGGTCTGCGTCGAGAGCATCGCCGCCGCCGTGGCCCACCTGCGCGAAACCCTGGAGCCGGGGGATCTGCTGCTGACCCTGGGCGCCGGCGACGTCTGGAAAGTCGGAACCGAGGTGTTGCAGGATGTGTAACAGGGCGCACCGCATTCAATTTGCGCTGACGGGCGCCGCGGCATGAAGGCCACCCCTCGCCGCGGCGCGCGCCCACCGGCGCGCAGCACCGCTACCCGGCGCGCGCCGCGCCAGAACATCAGCCGGCGGGCCGTGGCGGGCCGCCGGAAGGCACTGCTGCGCCGCTGTGTGTTCGGTCTGAAGCTCTGCGGCGGTGCGGCCCTCGTGGTGCTGGTGAGCTTCTTTTTCATCTTCGTCCACGACGTGTTCGTCCAAAGCGACTATTTCAAGGCCAAGGGGATCCGGGTCGAGGGCGGGCAGCGCCTGTCCTCCCGGGAGATCATGCGCCAGGCAGGGGTCCGAGAGGGAGTCAACATCCTGAGCGTCAACCTGTCGGCCACGCGGCGGCGGCTGCTGGCGCACCCGTGGATCTCCGAGGCGGAGGTCCAGCGCGAAATCCCTTCGAGCCTGCGCATCCGCATCCGGGAGCACGCGCCGGCGGCCGTTGTCGACCTGGGGCGCCGGTTTCTGCTGAACGACCAGGGCGAACTCTTCAAGGAGTGGGAGGCATCGGACCCCGTCGACCTGCCGGTGGTGAGCGGGTTCAAGGTCTCGGATGCGCGGGCGGTGGATCGGCCCGGTGCGGCGCGGCTGCTGCCGGTGTCCGCCCTCGCGCCGGCCGCTCCTCCGGAGCCGGCCCGCAGCCGGCCGCTCGATGCGGTCATGCAGGTGCTCGCCCTGGGGCGCGAGCCGGGGGCCGCGCTGCCCATCCGCCAGATCCGGACCATCCGGGTGGACCGCGAGCTGGGGATTACCGTCGTGGCGTTTGACTCAGGCACGTCGATCCGCCTGGGCTACGACGATTACTCCACCAAATATCATCTGCTCGCGGATCTTCTGACATTTTTCAGAGCCCAGCCGGGCACGGTCGATTTCGACCGGATCGATCTGACCGACGTCAATCGGGTGATCGTCAACCCGGTGAAGGCCGAACTCCCGCAGACGGGACTTCAAGGAGGCTGAGCATGCAGCGCAGGGAAGACATCGTCGTCGGCCTGGACATCGGCACCACCAAGATCTGCGCGGTGGTGGGCGAGGTTTCCGACGAGGGCATCAGCATCATCGGAATCGGCACCCACCCCTCGATCGGGCTGCGCAAGGGGGTCGTCGTCAACATCGAGACGACGGTCGAGTCCATCAAGAAGGCGGTCGAGGAAGCCGAGCTCATGGCCGGCTGTGAGATCTCCTCGGTCTACACCGGCATCGCCGGAGGGCACATCACCGGCTTCAACAGCCGCGGCATCGTGGCCATCAAGGGCGCAGAGATCACCCCGCAGGATGTCGAGCGGGTGATCGACGCCGCCCGGGCGGTGGCCATTCCGATGGATCGCGAGGTCATCCATGTGCTGCCCCAGGAGTACATCGTGGACGAGCAGCCCGGCATTCAGAACCCGGTCGGCATGTCCGGCGTCCGGCTGGAGGCGAAAATCCACATCGTCACCGGTGCGGTGACCTCCGCCCACAACATCGTGAAGTGCGCCAACCGCGCCGGGCTGGACGTGTGCGACATCGTCCTGGAATCCCTCGCCTCCGGGGAAGCCGTGCTCTCGGAGGGAGAAAAGCAGCTCGGCACCGCCCTGCTGGACCTGGGCGGCGGCACGACGGACCTAGCCATTTTCTCCGGTAAAAACATCAAGCACACCTTCGTGCTGGCGCTCGGCGGCGACAACCTGACCAACGACATCGCCATCGGCCTGCGCTGCCCCCAGCCCGAGGCGGAAAAAATCAAGAAGCGCTACGGCAATTGCGTCGCCAAGAGCATTCGGGCCGATGAAGCGATCGAAGTGCCCGGCGCGAGCGGCCGCGAGACGCGCAAGCTCCCGCGCCAGATCCTCGGGGAAATCCTGGAGCCGCGCATGGAGGAGATATTCTCCCTGGTCAACCGGGAGATCTACCGCGCCGGCATGGAGAACATGGTCGCCTCCGGGATGGTCCTGACGGGGGGAACGGCGCTCCTCGAAGGAGTGACCGAGATCGCCGAGTCGGTATTCAGTTTGCCGACCCGCATCGGCACCCCGCAGGGGCTGAGTGGGCTGGCGGACGTCGTCAACAACCCCATGTATGCGACCGGCGTGGGTCTTGTTCTCTACGGGGCGCGCCACCAGCAGACGGAAAAAAAGAAGTTCCGGATCCGGGACCGCCACATCTTCAATCGCCTCATGAACCGCATGAAGCGCTGGTTCAAAGATGTCATCTGAAGATGCCGTCTGGCGACGGCATCTTTGCTGGGGAAGCGAATTTCAGGTTGTAATGGCAAGACCGAGCAGACAAAGGCAGACAAGCGACTGGAAACCAAACACCAAACACTGAACACGCACCAATAACCACAGGCAGGAGGGCAACCGATGTTCACTTACGTAGACAATGAGAAATCGGCAAAGATCAAGGTGATCGGAGTCGGCGGCGCCGGCGGCAACGCCATCAACAACATGATCCGTTCCGGCCTGCAGGGCGTCAAGTTCATCGCCGCCAACACCGACGCGCAGGCACTTGAAATCTCCAAGTCGGACATCCGGATCCAGCTGGGCGACAGCATCACCGAGGGTCTGGGGGCCGGCGCCAATCCGCAGATCGGGCGGGACGCCGCGCTCGAAACCGTCGAGGAGCTGCGCAATGCCCTGCGGGACAGCCACATGGTGTTCATCACCGCCGGCCTGGGGGGCGGCACCGGCACCGGCGCCACCCCCGTGATCGCCGAGATCTGCCGGGAGATGGGCGCACTGACGGTGGCCGTCGTGACGCGTCCTTTTTCCTTCGAAGGCAAGAAGCGCGCCCAAATCGCGGAGCAGGGGCTGGCGGAGCTCAAGAAATACGTCGACACGGCCATCACCATCCCGAACGACCGTTTGCGGGCGCTGGCCTCGAAGAAGGCGACCCTCATGGAGATGTTCATGAAGGCCGACGAGATCCTGCTGCACGCCGTAAAAGGCATCACCGACCTCATCATGATGCCGGGCCTGGTCAACCTCGACTTTGCCGACGTGCGCACCACCATGTCCAAGGCCGGCATGGCCCTCATGGGCATCGGTGTCTCCTCCGGCGAAAACCGCGCGGTCGAGGCGGCCGAAAAAGCCATCTCGCACCCGCTGCTCGAGGACATCTCGATCTCCGGCGCCAAGGGCGTGCTCATGAACATCACCGCCTCGAGCAGCATGGAGTTCGAAGAGGTGGCCGCGGCCTCGGAGCGCATCCACAAGGAAGTCGGCGAGGATGCGGAGATCTTCTGGGGCACCTCCGTCGACGACAGCCTGGGCGACGAGATGCGGGTGACCGTGATCGCCACCGGCATCGGGGCCGAGGTCGAGGCGGCCCGGCAGCGGGAAAAGGAAATGGCCAAAGAGAAGGAACACGAAAAGGATAAAAAGGTCGCCCAGCCGCTGCGGGGCAAGGTCCGGGACGTCACCCCGGCCGACCTGGAACGCTCCGACATCGTCGACCTCGATCAGCCGACCTTCATGCGCAACCGGCGGGCCGTCGGCGAAACCTCGGGGGCCCTCTACCGGGGAGTGGGCCGCATGGCACTGGACGACAACGATCTCGACGTCCCGACCTTCCTGCGCCGGAAGGCGGACTAGGCACCGGCCGGCCGGTGGAGGCTGGGCGTAACGGCTCCGATATCGGGGTTCAGGGTTCAGGCAATCAACGAGGACAGGCGCCATGGGTCTGGCCATCCTCCCGCAGGGAAGACGAGGCCGGCGGCGATCGGCCCCGGCAACTGCTTCTTTCCTGAACCCCGAACCCTGAACCCTCGCCACCTGAGTTGTTACGAAGGCTTTTGTGGCGTCGATGCGCCGGCCTCAGAAGCCGGCCACGGCCCATGCAACCAGCAGGAGGCGGCAGGCATTGAAACCCGACACGGGTCGCACGACACCCGGTGCCAACGAGATCGGCACCATCCGCAAGAGCTGGCGCGGGCGGACCACCGTTGCCCTGGTCTACCCCAACCGCTACCATGTGGGCATGTCCAATCTCGGCTTTCAGTCGGTGTATGGGCTTCTCAACGGTTTCGATGACGTTGTCTGCGAACGCGTGTTCCTGCCGGAAGACGGCGAATCGGCCACCGGCCGCCTGACGACCCTCGAGTCAGGCCGACCGGTGGCCGAAGCCGACATCATCGCCTTCTCCATCTCCTTTGAAAGCGACTACCCGCACCTGCTCGCGCTGTTGGAACGGGCGAAAATCCCCCTGCTCGCCTCGCAGCGGACCGATGCTCACCCCCTGGTGATCGCCGGCGGGGTGGCCTGTTTCCTGAACCCGGAACCGGTCTCGGCGTTCGTCGATGCCTTCCTGATCGGGGAGGCCGAGGTCATCCTGCCGCAGTTCGTGGAAGTGTTTCGCCCCGGCACCGAACGGCAGGCGCTGCTCTTGGCGATCGCCCGTGCGGTGCCCGGCGCCTACGTGCCAGCCTTCTACCGCGCAACCTACACTCCCGCGGGGGCCATCGACGCGTTTGAGCCGATCGCGGATGTCCCCGCACGCATCGTCAGCCCTTTTGTCCGCGACCTTTCCGGGACAGCCACCTGCAGCACCGTGGTCACCCCCGATACGGCCTTCGGCAGCGCCTTCTTGGTGGAGGTGGGCCGGGGCTGCCCGCACGGCTGCCGCTTCTGCAGCGCCGGGTTCGTCTACCGCCCGCCGCGGTTCCGGCCCGTCACCGCCCTCGCGAACAGCATGCGCGAAGGGCTCCGGCACACCGACCAGATAGGGCTCATGGGGGCTGCGGTTTCGGACCTGCCGGGGATCGGGTCCCTGTGCGCCCAGTTTGCCGGGGCGCACACCACCATCTCCTTCAGTTCCCTGCGGGCGGACGCGCTGTCGCCGGAGTTGGTCAACGCCCTGAAGCAGGGCGGGGTCAAGACGGCCACCATCGCCCCGGAGGCCGGCTCCGAGCGCCTGCGCCGCGTGATCAACAAGGGAATTACCGAGACCGACGTGCTGAACGCCGCCGAGACCCTCGTCGCCCACGGCATCCCCAACCTCAAGCTCTACTTCATGCTGGGGCTGCCCACCGAGACCCCGGCGGACGTGGAGGCCGTCGTCGACCTGGTCAAGCGCATCAAGCACCGCTTTCTGCAGGTGAGCCGCGGCCGGCACGCCATCGGCACCATCACGGTCAGCGTCAACTCCTTTGTGCCCAAGCCGTTCACGCCGTTCCAGTGGGCGCCGATGGCGGAGATTGCGACCCTCAAAGCACGGATCAAAAAGATCAAGGCCGAGCTCAACCGGGTGCCCAACGTGCGCGTGCACTCCGACATCCCGCGCTGGGCCTACGTCCAGGCGCTGCTCGCACGCGGCGACCGCCGGGTCGCGGAGATCCTCGCGGCCGTCCACACCCTGTCCGGCAACTGGGCCCAGGCCCTCAAGAGCGTTTCCGTCAACCCGGACTTCTACGTGGGCCGCGAACGGGACCTGGACGAGACCCTGCCCTGGGATTTCATCGACCACGGCGTCACCAAGGCCTTTCTCAAACAGGACTACCAGCGGGCGCTGGACGGTCGCCCGGGGGTTACCTGCCGCGTGGAATCCTGCCGCCTGTGCGGCGCCTGCGGCCCCGAGAGCGCCGCCGGATAAACCGAACGAAGCTCTTGAAAACTGCCCTCTAAGTTGGTATGAGGTTGAAGTTTGCTAAACCAATGACATCCGCCCACCTCTGTTGCACGTGGGTGAGGTGCAGCCTGCGGGCCGGGCCGGAATCCGGCAACGAGAGATATCATGATCGATTCCATCCTGTTCATGACGGCGTTGGGGGCGGCGTGCGGAATTGTGCTGGGCATCGCCGCCCGCGTTTTTTACGTGTACGAGGATCCGCGTATTGCCCTGGTCGAAGCCTGCTTTGCCGGGGCCAACTGCGGCGGTTGCGGGTTCACCGGCTGCTCCGCGGCAGCCGGGGCCGTGGTGGCCGGCAAGGCCAAACCCAACGTGTGCGTCGTGGGCGGGCTCGAGTCGGCTCAGAACGCCGCCGCCGTCATGGGGGTGGAGGTCGGTGCCGCGGAGCCCCCCAGGTCCTACAATCCCTGCACCGGTGGTCTTCGGGCCGAAAACAAGTTCGTCTACCTCGGGGTCAGGACCTGCCAGGCCGAGGCCGCGATGATGGGCGGCAAGCGGGTCTGCGGGGTCGGGTGCATCGGCCACGGCGACTGCGTGAGGGCCTGCATGTTCAACGCGATCGCCATGGGCCGGGAGGGGTTCCCGGTGGTGGACGAGGAGAAATGCGTGGGCTGCGGGGTCTGCGCCCAGGTCTGCCCCAAGCACCTGCTCAAGGTCCGCACCCCCTCCGAGCGGCTGCTGCACTTCAACCAGTCGGACGACTGCCTGGCGCCCTGCCGGCAGACCTGTCCGGCGGAAATCGACATTCCCCTGTACATTCACCTGATCCGCAAGGGCGACTATGCGGGTGCCGTGAACACCATCCGCGAGCGCAACCCACTGCTCTTGGCCTGCGGTCGGGTCTGCCCGCACCCCTGCGAGGTCAACTGCCGCCGCGGCGTCGGGGACGAGCCGGTCTCGATCAACCAGCTGAAGCGCTTCGCGGCCGACTACGAGATGACCTCCGGCAAGCACCTGCCCATCCGGAAAGCGGCCGACACCGGCAAGCGCATCGCCGTCGTCGGCGGCGGACCCGCCGGCCTCACCTGCGCGTACTTCCTGCGCCGACTGGGCCACAGCGTGACCATCTTCGAGGCCATGCCGAAGCTGGGCGGCATGCTGCGCTACGGGATCCCCGAGTACCGCCTGCCCAAGGAGGTCCTGGACTGGGAAATCCAGGGAATTCTGAACCTCGGCATCGAAACCCGCACCGGGGTGGCCTTCGGCAAGGATGTAGACCTCCAGCAGCTTCAGGAGGAGGGCTTCGATGCCATCTTCCTGGGCATCGGTGCCTGGAAGGATTCCAAGATGCGGGTGCCCGGCGAGGAGCTCAAGGGCTGCTATACCGGAATCGATTTTCTCTCGCGGCTGGCCTCCGGCGAGCAGATGGACATCCGGCCCGTGGCGGCCGTCATCGGCGGCGGCAACACGGCCATCGACTGCGTGCGCAACCTGATCCGGCTGGGAGCCAAAAAAGTGTACCTGGTCTACCGGCGCACCCGCAAGGAGATGCCTGCCAACGAGGTGGAAATCGAAGCGGCCGAAGCCGAAGGCGCTGAGTACATGTTTCTGTGTGCGCCCGTGCGCGTGCGGGCCGACGCGCACGGTAACGCCACGCACCTCGAATACCTGCGCATGGAACTGGGAGAGCCCGACGCCAGCGGCCGGCGGCGCCCGGTGCCGGTGGAGGGCTCCGAGACCCTGCTGGCCGCCGACATGGTGATATCCGCCATCGGCCAGGCACCGGACGTCTCGTTTACGGCATCGGGCAAGGCCCCGCTGAACGAGCTTAAAACCACCCGCTGGAGCACCATCGACGTCGACCCGGCCACCCTGCAGACGAACATCCCCTACCTGTTCGCGGCCGGCGACGGCGCCACCGGACCGGCGCTCGTGGTGGACGCCATCGGCGGCGGACGACGGGCCGCGCGCTCCATCCACCGGTTCGTCACGGGGCAACCGGTCGCTGCCGACGACAAGGAACTCATCAAGACCCTGATCCCGGAGACGCTGTTTACGCAGGTGGCCGGCATCGTCCGCAGCCCGCGTGCCGGGATGGTCGAACTGCCGGTGGCCGAACGCATCTGCTCGTTTGTCGAGGTGGACCAGGTGCTGACCGAGGCGGCCGCCCGCAGCGAAAGCGAGCGCTGCCTGTACTGTTGTCTGACCTGTTACAACGCCGATGTCCCAAGGCCGCCCGCGCCCGAAACCAGGCAGCGCGTAGCCGTGTAGCCGTGCAATCGAGAGGGGCTGCCGGGCGGCCCCGGCGGAGTGGAAAAACCGTTGAAAGACGACAGACAGTGTGGTAGTCGGCTGTTGGCTGTGTGAGGCCTTTAACCCAGGTGAGGGCGCGGACCCATGATGTTTTCCCGAAGTGAACTGAAACTGGTCCTTGTTTTGGCCGTCGTTCTGCTGGTGATCGCCGCGGTGAGCTACGCGGCCTTTCCTTCCAAACCTCCAAAGCAACCCATCCGGGCCGCATTTCCTACGGTGGCCGGCAAGGTCATTTTCGATCACAGCCGCCACTTGAAGGATACGGGCTACGGGCTGGCCTGCGGAGAATGCCATCACACCCTCCAACCGGATGAGTACAGTCAGGCCGGCTCCTGCACGGAGTGCCATGACCCCGCCGAAGGCGATGCGGACATGCCCAAGCGATCCGATGCCATCCACCAGCAGTGCATCGGCTGCCACCAGACCTATGGCGGCGGCCCTGTGGAGTGCGCCCAGTGCCATATCATGCAATGACCCGGTGTCTCTCACGGTCTTACTGAAGGATACGCTATGCTGAAAAAACCCGTCCCTGGTCACGGCAAACCCTGCCTGGAATACGCCCGGACAACCGGCCGGCTCGAGCCGGTGCACGTCCCCCCCGCGGGTTCGGTCACGCTCCTTCACCGGCGGCCCGCCGAGCACAAAGCCATTCCGGCGCTGAAAGTGGGGGATGCGGTGAAAACCGGACAGAAGATAACGCTTTACGACGATGCGGCCGGTTACGTCACGGCCCCGGTCACGGGCGCCATAGCGTCGCTTTCGCCCTTTGAAGGGAATTTCGGCCGCCACTACACGGCCATCACCATTTCCGTCGACCCGCAGGAAGCCCCCGACGAGCAGTTTGCGACCGCCCGCAGCGAGGCCAGCCTCTCCACCGCATCGGCTTTTCTGGCGGCCGCTCCCGGTCTGCCGCCCCTGCAGGATTTGGGCAACACCGATCGACCGGTCAAAACGCTGGTGGTCTGCGGCATCGACGACGATCTGCTGGTGTTCACCCAACAGCACGTGCTGCGCGCGCGCGGCCACGACATCGAAAAAGGCATCCAGCTGCTCAAGGAGATGGCCGGCTTCGAGGACGTCGTCATCCTCACGCCTCGCGAGGCCGTCCAGGGCTACGGCCACATCGGCGGGCGGGTGATGGGAGTGGCCACCACCTATCCCCACACGCTGCCGGAGCTGGTCATGGCCGAGGTGTTCGGCCGGGTCGTGCCGGCCGGGCGCACCTGCGCGGATCTGGGCTTCTGCTTCATGCGGGCCGAGGCCGTGGCCTCCATCGGCGCGGCGTTCGACACCGGCCGCATCCCCGTCACCAAAATGCTGACCGTCATTGCCAAGGACGGCGTCGGCCGACTGGTGGAAACGACCGTCGGCACCCCCATCGACGTCGTTCTCAACCATTTCGGCATTGCGCTCGAGGAAGGCGACCGCCTCGTGCTGGGGGGCCCGATGCGAGGCACTGCCGCCTATTCACCCGGTCAGCCGGTTCGGCCCGACACCGATGCCGTCATGGTGCTGGATGCGGCCCGCGCGGCCGATGTTTCCGACTACCCCTGCATCAACTGCGGGGATTGCGTCAGGGTCTGCCCCGCCCGGATTCAGGTCAACCTCCTCGTCTGTTACCTCGAGGCCGGCAAGTATCAGGACGCCGAGGAGGCCTACGACCTGCTATCGTGCGTCGAGTGCGGCCTGTGCAGCTATGTCTGTGTGTCTAAGATCCCGATCCTGCAATACATCACCCTGGCCAAATACGAGCTGACGCGAACTCGACAGGCGGAGGGCACGAATGCCTAACCAAAAGAAGCTGATCGTTTCCCATGCACCGTTCTGGCACAACGGCAGCCGTGTGACCGACCGCAGCCGGCAGGTGCTGCTGGGTGCGGCTCCGGCAGCCCTGTTCGGGATATACCAATTCGGCGGCCCCGCACTCGGGGTCCTGGCGCTGGCCGTAGCGTCGGCCGTGCTGTGGGAGCTCGCCTTCACCCGCATCGCCCGCCGACCGACGTCGGTCGGGGACGGCACGGCGGCCGTGATCGGGCTCCTTTTCGGCATGTTGCTCCCGGCCTCCGCCGCCTGGTGGGTCGTTGTCACCGGCACCTTCATCGCCATCGTGGTGGGACGGCAGATCTATGGCGGCATCGGGGCCAACCCCTTCAACCCGGTGGCGGTGGCTATCGCCATCCTGATGCTGTCGTGGCAGCGGCAGATGGACTTCGATATCGCCCTCGTCAACTTTCCCTTCGACTTCCCCGCGCTTTATCCGCTGAGCGCCGTGAAGGCCTTCGGTACCCAAGCCATCCAGCACATCAGCATGGCCGACCTGCTGCTGGGCCGGCAGATCGGCGGAATCGGGACGACCTTCGGGCTCGGCCTGATATTCGGCGGGGTCTACCTGATGCGGCGCGGCGTCATCCGCTGGGAGATATCCGTGAGCTTTCTGGCCGGGGTCGCGGTGACGGCATTCCTTTTCAACCTGGCGCACCCGGCCAAGTACGCGCCGGCCGGTTTTCATCTGCTCACGGGCTATACCCTGATCGGGGCCTTTTTTCTCGCCACCGAGGACTCCTCCTCGCCGGTCAATTTCATTCCCATGTTGATCTACGGCGCGGTCGGCGGAATCATCACGGTCCTGATCCGCAACATCGGGGCGTTCCCGGATGGGGTGGTATATGCGGTGCTGGTCATCAACCTCATTCAGCCGCTCCTGGACAAGATCAGGCCCAAAGCCCTTGGAAAGGTCGCGTGACGTATGCGTGAAATGATCAAAATGGTGGTGGTGCTGACGATCATCAGCCTCGCATCCGGGGGATTGCTTGCAGCCCTGCGCGACGGCACCCAGGAGCGCATCGACAACCAGGTGCTGGAGTTCGTCAAGGGGCCGGCGGTTCGCGACATCCTCAAGGCGGCCGCGAACGACCCGATATCCAGCCGGTTCCAGATCAAAGACGGCGAGGTGCTGCGGACCTTCTTCGTGGCGGTCATTGATGGGAAGCCGCGCGGGGTCGCCTTGGAGTCCTCCGGCAAGGGCTACGGCGGCGATGTCGGCCTGATGGTCGGCATCGACGTAGCGGACAACAAGATCCTGGGCGTCGGGGTCACCACCATGTCCGAAACACCCGGTCTGGGGGCCAGGGCCAAAAGCGACCCCAAGTTTGTGGCCCAGTTCAAAGGCCGGCCCATGACCGACCCCGTCAAGGTCACCCAGGACGGGGGGCCCATCAACGCCATCAGCGGCGCCACGATCACCTCTCGGGCGGTCAGCTCCGGGGTGGCGGATGCGCTGGCCCTGTACGAACGGCTGAAGCCTCAGATCATCGACAAAATGAAAGACGTCAAAACCAAGTAGGAAGGCGCCATGGCAAAATCACTCACCCAGGAATTCACCAAGGGCCTTTGGGCGGAAATTCCGCCGTTCCGTCTGGTCCTGGGCCTGTGCCCCACGCTGGCCGTGTCCAACACATTTGAAAACGGCATCGGCATGGGCATCGCCGTCACGTTCGTCCTGGTTTTTTCGAACATCCTGATTTCGGCCCTGCGCAAAATAATCCCGGCCAAGGTCCGCATCGCCGCCTTCATCATCGTGATTGCCACCTTCGTCACCGTGGTGGAGCTGCTCATGCAGGCTTACACGTACGCGCTGTTCCTGCAGCTGGGCATCTTCATTCCGTTGATCGTCGTCAATTGCATCCTGCTCGGGCGGGCCGAGGCGTTCGCCAGCAAGAACGGGATCATACGCTCAACGCTCGACGGCCTTGGAATGGGCATCGGGTACACCTTGGCCCTGGGGGCTCTGGCGGCCTTCCGACAGATCCTGGGAGCGGGGGCCATCACGTTCTATAAAACCCCGATCCAGCTATTCGGCCCCTCCTTCGAACCTTTCACGTTCATGGTGCAGGCGCCGGGGGCGTTCATATGCCTGGGGTTGATGCTGGCCGTGATGAACATTTTGGGAAAAAAATAGGAGCTGACGATGGGCGACTTAGTGGTGTTGGTGATCAGCTGTATCCTCATCAAGAACATCCTGCTGGCACAATACCTCGGGAACTGCCCGTTTCTGGGCACCTCGAAAAAGATGGAAACCGCCATCGGTATGGCCATGGCGGTGGTGTTCGTCCTCGTGCTGGCCGGCATCATCACCTGGGTCGTCGAGCGGTACGTGCTAGCACCCTTCGACCTGACCTATCTGCGCACCATTGCCTTCATCCTCGTGATCGCAGCCCTGGTGCAGTTCGTCGAGATGTTCCTCAAGAAGAGCATCCCGGCCCTCTACACCGGGCTGGGCATCTTCCTGCCACTGATCACCACCAACTGTGCCGTGCTGGGTGTGTGCCTGATCAACATCAAGGAGGAGTACAATTTCCTGGAAATGCTGGTGGTCTCATTCAGCTATGCCGCGGGCTTCGGGCTGGCGCTGGTCCTCTTTGCGGGCGTACGCGAGCGCATCCTGCTTGCCCGCACACCCCAGCCCTTCCAGGACACCGCCATCGGCCTGGTCACGGCCGGCATGCTCTCCCTGACCTTCTTTGCCTTCAAGGGCTGGGTTTAGAAAAGGGCGCTGCGCGCCCTTTTTCTATTTTTCAATAAAAACGCCGCGGATTGCGGCGTTTTTATTTGCGTATGCGTTGAGCTTTCAGCTTCGAGCTTTCTTGTGATCCCGCATTGTTTGTCCCTTAAAGCCTTCAGCCTATCTACCCGAGTTACAGCCTTTCTATTTCATATACCGCTTGGGACACGTCCGGCACGGCAGGTCCGGGTCACCGCAGGCCAGGCCGTCCCGGAAGCGGCGGAAGGCAGCGCTTTCCCAGATTTCGAGCGGATCCGTCGCGTTGACGTTGCCGAAGACCCGGCAGTATGGGTCGAGGCGGTCGACGGGCACGTTCACATAGACGCAGGGGGAGACCGACCCGTCGGCGGCAACGTAAAGGGAGCGTGCGACGTTTTCCCGGCAACCCGTGCCGGAAGCGTCGGGCCGGGGCAGCGACCAGTGGAAGGCCACCTCCAGGCGTTGCGCCTCGGTCTCGGCTTCGGCCAGCACCGCCGCAGCCCGGGCGAGTTTTTCGGCTTCATGGGGCATGAACGCATCGTCCTCAAAACCGGGCTCGACAATGGTTCCCAGGGTGCTGACGACAACGGCGTGCACCCCCAGCCGCTGCGCCAGGCCGGGCAGGCGGCGAACCGCCTCCATGTCGGAGGCCAGCATCAGATAGGCGAAATGGATTTCCAGGTGTACGGCCATGGCCGAACGGCGCACGCCCTGAAGCAGGCCGATGGCCTCGCACACACGATCGAAATCCACGCCATGGCGCGCGGCGTTGCTCACCGCGTCGGTGCCGGCAAGCGAGAAGGCCACGATGTCGATCCCGCTGTCGACAAGCTTCCGGGCGATCTCCCCGTTCATGCACAGCCCGCAGGTGGTGGTGGACACGGCGCAGCCGGCCTGGCGCGCCCGTGCGGCCATGTCGAAAAAACCGGGGTGCAGCAGCGGCTCTCCCCAGCCCTGCAGGTGCACGCGGCTTGCCTTGCGCATCAGGGGCCACAGCCGCTCGAAGGTGCCCATGTCCATGTCGCGCGCCCGCCACTGGTCGCGCCGGGTGGTGTGGGGGCAGTAGCCGCAGCGGCCCGGGCAGCGGGAGGTGACCTCCACCTGGACGCAATCCATCATCCGCCGCGCGCCGAGGAACGCCCCGCGGAGGCTCTCCCAGAACCCCGGTTGCCTGAATTCCATACCCGTCGTGTTCTTCATGGCGAACTCCTCGCCGGTCCGCCGCCGAAAAAACCTCGAAGCCGTTGGAATATTTTAGGTGCCGCCGGCCCCCAACTCACCTGCACATAGGGCAGAAAGGACACAGCCCCCCACTTGCGCTTGAAGAAGCGAACCCCTGCGTTGACCCCAAGCCCCAGATTTATGCGCGCCTGCCCGCGCTCCCGCGCCTCTTCCAGAAGTGCTGCGAGCAGAAGGTCCGTGCTCCCCGGCGGCGCCAGCCCGGGGTGGCGAAAGCAGAACATGTAGAAGGCGGTGTGCAGGGAACCGAACTCCCCCACGCTCAATGCCGCCAGGCGGCCGTCCGAAAGACGCGCAGAGAGCATCACGCTGCCGGAGGATGTTTCGAGGTAGCGCGGCAACTGCTGGAAGATGTGCCGCGTGCCGGGCGCCAGAAGCCGGCCGTCGAGATACGATTGAATCAAGGCCATATGCTCGCCGCCGCAGGTTGCTTCCCGCTCGATGGCAAGCTCGCGCCCCGCGCGACGCAGGAGGTTGCGGAGCTTCTGGCCCGGCGGCGGGTGCGGCACCGGCACGGACACGTAGCCATCCTGTATCAACGGAAGGCCTTCCGGTGCCTGCGGTGGCCGCACCGGCCCGATGACCGTAATCCGGCGCAGGCCCGGGAGCTTGAGCGCCTGGTCCACGGCGGCGGTCATGGCGAACGTATCCCGGGGATCGTGCAGGGGGTAGCCCACGAGCACGAACTCGGAGGGGAACGCGTACCCCACGCAACTGCCCACGCGCTGCGGTTGCGAGCCCGCCACAGCGCGGACGTAGGGTACCACCTGCTCGGGGACGGCGGCTGCGGCGGTCACGCCTGCCAGACGATCGGGAACGATCACCGGCACCTCCGCACACTGAAACCGGCCGCTGCCAGCATATGGCGCAGGTTGAGCATGTGGGCCGAGCCCACGAAGACCGCACAGCCGCCCGCCTCGATAAAGGGCCGCATGCGCTCCAGAAAGCGCGCGTCGCGGCGGCCGATGACAAGCTCCGTGCGGGTCGGAAACTCGATGCTGGTGCCCAGCATCGCCTCCAGGTCGCCCCGGAGGTAGGCGCGCACGTTGCGCTTGAGGTAGTCCCCCCAGCGCCCGCACTGCCGCAGGAAATTCACGATGCGCGCGATGGGGATGCCCTCCAGGGTCTCGATCTGCTCGGCAATGGTTTCCATGCCGCGTACGGCACGTCCCATATCCTGGGCAAGCTGCCACGCCTCCAGGTCCACGGATTGCGTCCAGCCCTGGCGCGCCAGGTAGCTCGTCCACGTCGAAAAAAACGCCATCCAGTGGCGGGTTTCGGACAGAACGCCCCGCACGTCCGGCGGGTGGGGCGAAGCATAGCCGAGCAGCCGCGCCCAGAAGCCCCGCGGCCCGCAGACCACCCGCTCCAGGCGGCTGATCTCCTCCTCGGTCAGGGCCGCGCTGAGACGGACGGCCCCCGGGCCGGGGCTGCGCCCGATGGCGGATACCTGGTCCAGGCTCGCCGGGTCCAGCGGACCTTCGAAGAGCACCGTTTCGACCTTTTCGAACAGATCCCGGAATGAGGCCTCAAAACTGTAGCAGAAGAAGTGCGCCGTGCCCCCGATCCACGAACGGCGTCCGTTCTTGGTGATCTCCCAGAGCATGCGGAACGGCCGCTGGGGCGGCAGACTGGCCATGTACTCGCGCTTGGACATGGAGGCAGCGGGCATCGTTGCCAGCATGCGCATGAGATCGTTCACGCCGGCACGCAGGCCTTCATCCGCCTGCCACTGAGCCATCTCGTAGGGCAGCGAGGGGGTGCCGCCCCACTTCGTTTTGAAGCGGCGGATGCCGTCGTTGACCCCCAGGCCGAGATGCACGAACTCCTTGCCCTGCCGCCGGGCGATTCGGATCATCTCCAGGAACAGCAGGTCCGAGGCGTGCGCCGTGTAGTGAACGCGGGAGTGGGCGCCGATGAGGTAGCTGAGAAAGCGGCGCGGCGCCGAGTCGAGCAGCAGGCAGGCCGCCAAGTGGCCGTTTGCATCCCAGGCGTTCAGGAGGGACAATCCGGGGGCCTGCGAAAGCACGGCTTCGGTTCGGGCGAACAGCTCGCGCACGTTGGCGGGCAGGGCCACCCGGCCCGTGAACTCGGCCCAGAGTCGCCGGTGCGCGGCGGTGAACGAGCCGCCCTCCTCCACCCGCAGCGCTGCGGATGCCCGGCCGGCCGCGCGTTCCAGGCGCGCGGGCAGGGCGGCAGTAAGCGGCAGCGTGTGATACTGGTCCCAGTCGCGGCGATGGGGCTTAAGCCGCTCGGGCAGGGCCGGGGCCACGGCCCAGACGTCTCTGGCGTGCGTCCGGTTCAGCGCGGCACTCAGCGCCCGGTCGAACCCCGCGGGATCGTCAGCGCCGGCGAGCGCGTAGCCGATCGCCAGCAGCCAGTCCTGGGCCGCCACAAACAGGTAGGGGCCGATCTGAAACGGCTCCCCGCCCGACATGGCGCCCATGAAAGCGGCGGAGTGCTCGGGGACAGTGGCGTCCTCCAGGACCGCGGTCAGCTCGGAAGGGGTCACGGTTCAACGAAAAATCTGTTCGGCCAGCTCGCGGCGCAGCTTTTGGGACTGCGTTTCGATCGTGGCGATGATGTCGGCCGCCCCTTCGGCGGCGCCCATATGCGGCGTGAGTGCCGTGTAGAACTCTTTTTCAACCGTGTTCAACCGGTTGAGGGTCAGCAGGTAGTCGGTCCGGTTGCGGTAGGCCGTGCGGACCAGGGACTCGAAGCTGTCGCCGTCCGCGACCAGCAGATCCATGTAATGCTCGACGAGGGCTTTCACCCAGGAGACGTAAGGTTTTTGAAGCGCCTCCGGAAGGCTGGAGGTACGGGCAACCTCGGCCATGTCCGGCCGGCCGCTCGCCTCCAAGGCGTCGAGCGCAACGTCCATCGCCCGCCGGCGGGTGGTCATGAACTCTTCGTCGAACTTCATGCGGCCGCTCTTGAATCTCTGCATGCGGTAGATGAAATAGACAAAGAGAATCGGGATGAGCACCATCCAGAAGCTGACTTTGGGCTTCTCGAACACGGTTGCCCCGATCGCATTGGCGAAGGCCAGTTCGCGCTGCAGAATGATCTCTTTCTTTTGAGCCAATGCGATCATGGCCGTCCGGGTGGCAAAATGAAAAAGCGGCCAGTATAAGCACCGGGGCTCGGCGTCGCGCCCTGCGCCGATCAGGGGTTGCCGCCCGGGCTGTAATCGAGGCTGTCGCGGATGCGTTCCGAGCCTTCGGCCGGCTCCTCGAAGTCCGTGTAATAAATGGCGGTGACTCTCAGGTTGCGCTCGTCGATCACCTGCGCCATATGGCGGGCGCCGGGGATATACTGGGCCAGGGACCCGATGCCGAAAATAAAGAGCAGGATCAGGGCGATCCCGATGAGCAGTTTCAGCCGGGGATTGAGCCCTGCCGGCGGGGCCGAAGCCCCGTCGGCAGCGGGTAGGGTGCCTGTCTCCTTTACGACCATGCGACTATATGGCCGCGGTGATCTCGGGAAAAACGATGTAGAACATGATGTAGCCGATCAACAGCGTGAAGGCCAGCTGAAAGGTCTGGCCGAACACGTACAGGGTGATGGGCTTGCCGCCCTTGAAGTAAGGCCCGAACTCCTTGAAGTTGGTCTCAAGCCCGATGCAGGTGAAGGCCAGCGCGAAGAACCACTCGCGGGCGATGCGGGTGAAGCCCCTCAACACCCCGTGGTCGATCATGACCGTGCTCATGTCCTTGCCCACACTCTGGTCGATAATGGAAAACACGATCGAGGCCACGATGAAACCGACGACGAACTTTGGGAAACGGTACCAGATTTCCCACCAGCTCACGGTGGCACCGGGCTTGCAATCCACCCGGGCGCACCAGTAAACGGCGACGCAGAAGGCCACGACGCCGATCAGCACGTTCTGGATCATCTTGATGGTCGCTGCGACGTACAGGGCTTTCTGCCCGAGAAACGCGCCGGCCGCGGCCACGGCACCCGTGGAGTCGATCGTGCTGCCCATCCAGGCCCCGGCCAGAATTTCAGGCATGCCCACCAATTTGGCGAAGGCCGGCTGGGCCACCATGCAGATGGCCGTGAAGACCATGGACAGACCGATAGCGAGCGTCAGCTCCTCCTTCTTGGCTTTGCAGGCGGCGGCCGTGGCAATGGCCGCGGAGACACCGCAGACCGACATGTCGGCCGAAATGGTGATGTTCAGGGTCTTGGAAGGCATTTTGACGATCTTCTGGCCGAACCAGTAGGTCAGGACCAGCGTGATGGGCGTGCAGATCCAGGCCACGAAAATGCCCGGCTTGCCGATCGCGAGAATCTTGTTGAAGAGGATTTCAGCGCCGAGCAGAACGAGACCGGTCTTGATATAGTATTCCGTGCAGACGGCCGGCATGATCCACTTGGGGGTGCCGACGGTGTTGCTGATGAGCAGGCCGAAGACGATGGCCCACAGCGGGAACCCGAAGCCCCAGTATTTCATCAGGGCCTGGGTTTCAGCCATGTAGGCCAGTACGGCGAGAAGAAACACGGCCGGGAAACCCACCACGAATTGGCCGAAAGAGTTTCCCATGATGGCCTTGCCGATGCCGAAAAAGACCGCCAACAGGATGCACAGGCCGATGAGGTAGGGTACCCGGTTGAACGGTTTGGCGGACGCCTTGCCCTTGGCCTTGGATGCCTTCTCCTTGGCCTCCTGCCAGCTTTTAATCGCCTTTTCGGCCGTGGAGTTGAGGGCGGCGTCTTTAAAGCTTGCGGCCGCAGCAGCGGATTGGGCGGCCTTGGCAGCGGCCAGCGCGGTATCCTCCGCCGCTTTGGCCTTGTCCGCCGCCTCCTTGAACGGTGCGCTCAGGGCGTCGGCCGCTTCCTTGCTCCGATACACCGCATCCAGGGGGTTGCTCGACCAGTCGCTGGGGGCGGCCAGGAAGGCTTGGATCGTTTTGCCGAACTCCTGGTCACGGGCGCGCACGCCGCGTTTGGACGAGGAGGCGTTGTACCATTCGATGGTCTTGAAGGGGGCCTTGGCGGCCTCTTCCTTCATGACGGTGTTGTACTTGGGGATCTCGGCCGCTTTTTCGGGCGGGTTCGGCAGGTAAATCAGAAGGCCGACGATGAGCAGGAAAAAACCCATCCAGACGGCCATCCAATCTTCCTTGGTGTAGAGGTCCCTGAGAGAGGTCTTGCCGCTGTCGATCACGACGAAATCCGGTTCCGCTTGAGATTTTACAGTGTCTGCTGCCATACCTTTCCTCCTGTCGCTGATGGGCGTTGAAATGGGGCGTCCGTATTGACGTTCAGCGCGACTCGCGAAATTCCAATCGCATGCCGCCATGCCGGGCCGAATAACGCACCCGCTTCAGGGCGACGGGGCTAACCCTACCGAACCAATCAAGGTCAGCCACCGATTGCTTTTACTATAAACACAGGGAATGTCAAGGCCAAGAACATCTCTCTCGAATCGTCTGCTGGCGTGGCTTTCAGGGGTCTTCGTGAACATGCGCCAGACAAAAAATTCCCGTCGAAGCGGTACCGGGGATCGCTTCAAGTCTTCTCTATTTTTCCCCTTCCAGCTTCCGGCTTCGAGCTTCAAGCGCGGCGATCAGCCGCCGCATGTCCGGTGGCATCGGCGACTCGAACGTCATCGCCGCGCTGCTGGCGGGGTGCACGAACCCGATTCGCCAGGCGTGCAGCATCTGGCGTCGGATATTGCCTAATAGCCCTTTGATTTCATTTGACTGCAGCGATTCGATGTTGCGCTTGCCGTAGACCGGATCACCGACGATGGGGTGATGGACGGCTGCGCAGTGGACGCGGATCTGGTGGGTCCGGCCGGTCTTGAGATCGAGTTCCAGGAGGGTAAAACCGGGAAAACGGCGGCGAACCCGCCAGCCGGTCTCGGCCGGCCGCGGCTTGCGGCTTGCAACCGACATGCGCTTGCGGTCCACGGGGTGCCGCCCGATGGGCAGCCGGATGGTCCCTTCGGCGGTGGCCACCGCGCCGTGGACCAGCGCCAGATAGGTCTTCTGCACGGTGCGGGCCTTGAACTGGGCGCTGAGCCCCTCGAGGGCGGCACCGTCCTTGGCCACCACGAGGGTGCCGGAGGTGTCCTTGTCGAGGCGGTGCACGATCCCCGGGCGCAGCTCGCTCCCGATGCCGCCGAGGTCCGGGCAGTGGTAAAGCAGCCCGTTTACCAGGGTCCCTGAATAGTGGCCCGGGGCCGGGTGCACGACCAGACCCGGCGGTTTGTTGAGCACCACGATGTGCGCGTCTTCGTAGAGGATGGCAAGCGGGATGGGTTCGGGCAGAAAACCGGCCGGCCGCGGGGGCGGAATGCGTCCCGTGACGGCGTCCCCGGTCTTCAGGCGGTGACTCGGCTTTTGGGGCTGCTCGTTGACCCGGACGTTGCCGCCCGCAATGAGCTGGGCGGCGAAAGAGCGCGAGCAACCCGGCAGGCGGGCGCCGAGGAAGGCGTCCAACCGCTCACCTGCCGCGGAAGGGTCCACAAAGATGGAAAAGGCGTCGCCGTGGGTCATGGACGCTGAATTCGGTCGGTCAGGCGGCCTCGGAGGCGAACAGGGACTCGATTTCCGATAGAATGGTCTTCTCGTCCTTTTTCTTGGCCTTCGAGAGCTCCTTCACCAGCAGAATCTGGGCGGTGTCGTAGAGCTTGCGCTCGCCGAAGGAGAGGTCCTTCGTCAGCTTGAGGCGGAAGAGGTCGCGGAACACCTCGGCGACATCGAAGAGGGATCCGGTCTTGATTTTCTCCATGTATTCGCGGTAGCGGCGGTTCCAGGTCTGGTTGTCGCCCAGGACCTCCCGTTTGGTCTTCATGATGGCGTAGACCTTGGGAACCTCCTTGGCATCGATCAGGCAGCGCAGTCCGACCGATTCCACGTTGTTGATGGGGATCATGATGACCATTCCGTTTTCCAGCACCCGCAGAATGTAAAAATTATGCTGTTCCCCGTTGACCACGCGTTTCTCGATGGCCTGGATCTGACCGACTCCGTGGGCCGGATAGACGGCAAGGTCGCCGACCCGGAACTTACGCAGCCTGGACTTTGCCGCCGACACGCCTACTTTCACGACTTCTTTGGGTGCTTTCACAGCCATATGTCCACTCATTTCATCTTTTTGATTTGGAAGGATCCGATGTGTGTTTCCTCGACATGCGCCAATTGTTTAGCATATTCGCGGCCGGGAGTCAACTGCCACCCGCAAACGTGCGCCGCCCGAAAAACGATCGCAGGGGGCGAAAGGCGGCGTGTAGAGGACGTGCACCTCCAAGCGGGTGCGTCCTGCCGGGCGCGCCACAACCAAAAAAAAGGATTGGTGCCTTTCGGCACCAATCCTTTTTGGGTTACTACTAAAACGCGCTGATATACTTGAAATTACAGCAGGAACGGTACCATCAGCAGCGCCACAACGTTCAGGATCTTGATCATCGGGTTGACGGCCGGGCCGGCGGTGTCCTTGTACGGGTCGCCGACGGTGTCGCCCGTGACGGCAGCCTTGTGGGCATCGCTGCCCTTGCCGCCCAGGTGGCCGTCTTCAATGTACTTCTTGGCGTTGTCCCAGGCCGCGCCGCCCGTGGTCATGGAGATGGCCACGAACACGCCGGTGACAATGCTGCCGATCAGCAGGCCGCCCAAGGCGATCTCGCCGAGCAGCAGCCCGACCAGGATCGGAGTGACGACCGGCAGCAGGGCCGGAATCATCATCTCCTTCAGCGCGAACTTGGTCACGATGTCGACGCAGGCGGCATAGTCGGGTTTGCCGGTGCCTTCCATGATCCCGGGAATTTCCCGGAACTGACGACGCACTTCCTCGACGACGGCGCCGCCGGCCTTGCCGACCGCCATCATGGCGATGGAGGCAAACAGGTACGGCAGCAGGCCGCCGATGAACAGCCCGATGATGACGTTGACATCGCTCAGGTCGAACCGCAATTCGACCCCCTTGCCCAGCAGAGCGAACTCCTGGGTGTAGGCGGCGAACAGCACCAGGGCGGCGAGCCCGGCGGAGCCGATGGCATAGCCCTTGGTGACGGCCTTGGTGGTGTTGCCGACCGCATCCAGCGGGTCGGTGATGGCGCGGACACTGTCGTCCATCCCGGCCATCTCGGCGATACCGCCGGCGTTGTCCGTGATCGGGCCGTAGGCGTCAATCGCGATGACCATGCCGGTCATGGAGAGCATGGACATGGCCGCCATGGCGATGCCGTAAAGCCCGGCAAAATGATGCGCCAGGCCGATGGCCAGGCAGATGACGAGCACCGGCGCCGCAGTGGACTGCATGCTGACGGCGAGGCCGGCGATGATGTTGGTGCCGTGGCCGGTGGTGGAGGCTTGCGCAATCCCCTTCACGGGGCCGTACTTGCCGGTGTAATACTCGGTGATGATCACGATGACGACGGTCAAAACCAGCCCCACCAGGGTCGCCAGGTAGATGTTCATCGACGAAACCTGCTTGCCGTCGACGAGGGTGAGCGCCGGCACCATGTTCTGGACGGCGAAGAAAAAGGCGATGGCGGCGATGATGGCGCTGCCGAACATGCCTTTGTATAGGGCGCCCATGATGTACTCGTTTTTGCCCAGGCGGACAAAGAACACCGAGATGATGGAGGCCACGATGGAGATGGCGCCCAGCACCAGCGGGAACTCGGTTGCAATCAACGCCTTGGGGAACAGCAGGTTGCCGAGCAGCATCGCGGCAACGGCCGTGACGGCATAGGTCTCGAACAGGTCGGCCGCCATGCCGGCGCAGTCGCCGACGTTGTCGCCCACGTTGTCGGCGATGACCGCCGGGTTGCGCGGGTCGTCCTCGGGAATCCCGGCCTCGACCTTGCCCACCAGATCGGCGCCGACGTCCGCACCCTTGGTGAAGATGCCGCCGCCGAGCCGCGCGAAGATCGAAATCAGGCTGCCGCCGAAGCCCAGGGCCACCAGCGCCACCACCGCATCGCGGCTGCTGCTGCCCATGTTGATCAGGAGAGCGTAATAGCCGGCCACGGCGGTCAGCGCGAGCCCGGCCACGATCATGCCGGTCACCGAGCCGCCGCGGAACGCCAGCTGCAGGGCCGCATTGAGACCCTTTTTAGCCGCCTCGGCGACGCGCACGTTGGCGATAACCGAAACCCGCATTCCGATGTAGCCCGCCAGGTACGAGGCCACGGCCCCGATCAGGAACCCGACCGCCGTGGAGAGTTTCATGGTCACGGCCATGATGGCGAAAATGATGACGCCCGTAATGGCGACGCTTTTCAGCTGACGGTTCAGGTAGGCAATGGCGCCTTCCGCGATGGCCCCGGAAATCTGCTGCATCCGCTCGTTACCGGCCGGGGCGCTTTTGACCATGCCGGCCACGATGATCGCGTAGAGCACGCCGACCGCACCAACTAGTGTACACACTAACGGCAAATAATTCATCCTCTCCTCCCTTAAAATCCCGAAGTTGAATCGTTAAGCGTGACTGGGTTGACGTTGAACTGATTCATCCCCACCTTCGTGCCCTTGCACAAGACGGCGACCGCTGCATCCCGGGCCCGCTGAAGGATCTGCGGCAGAACCGAAGCTTCATCCCGGTCGAACCGGTCCAATACGTAGCCTGCCACATCCTGACCGGTCCCGGAGCGCCCGATGCCCACGCGCAGGCGCACGAAATCGCCCCCGCCGAAGGCCTCGATCACCGACCGTATGCCATTGTGTCCGCCATGCCCTCCTTTCTCTTTTATTTTTAAGCGACCGAAAGCCAAATCGATGTCATCGTGGATGACCAGTACATCCTGGCGAGATATTCGAAAAAACTCTGCAAGGTTGCGCAACGGCGGTCCGCTGCGGTTCATGAATGCCAGGGGCTTCGCCAAAACCACCTCACCGGTGTCGATGCGGCCCCGCCCGAAAACGGCGTCGAACTTCTCCCGGGCCACGTCGATGGCGAACTCCTGCGCGATTCGGTCCAACACCGTGAAGCCGATGTTGTGACGGGTCGCGCGGTATTTCGAACCCGGGTTGCCGAGCCCGACCACCAGCCGCAGCCGCCCCCCCGGATCGCCGTGCGAACCATCCATCCCCATCGTCCCTCCAGGCTGAAAAGCCCGCTTCCCGCCTGTGTTTCAACCGGGCCGTGGGAAAGGCCCCTCAAGCCTGCCGGGGGCGCTGCGCCTATTCGGCGGCCGCGCCGGCCTCCGCCGGTTTCTCGGCCTCCGCGCCCTCCGCCACTTCGGCGGCGGCCTCGACCGGGGTCGGCTCCGCCTTCGGGCTGACGACGGTCAGCACGGTGTAGTTGCCGCCCGGGGGCAACTCCGCGCCACTCGGAAGCGCTATGTCGTTCACGTGCAGGGTAGCGCCGATGCCCAGATCGGTCACGTCCACCTCTAATGCCTCGGGCATTTCGCTCGGCAGGCACAGGACCTCGATCTCGCGCTCGATGATCTGGAGCATCCCGCCGTCCTCCTCGCCCTTGGCCTTGCCCCGGATGACCACCGGTACCATGACCCGCAGTTTGCGGTTCAGGTCGATTTCATAAAAATCGACATGCAAAAACTTACCGCTCACGGGATTTCGCTGCAGTTCCTTGACAACGGCAGGCGTGGCGGCGCCGCTGCCGTCCTCCATGTTCAGGGAGAATATCGTCCGCCGGATGTTGCCTTTCTTCACAACATGCTCGAAATCCCTGGCAATAACGGCCAGCATGACCGGCGGTGTCGCCGGCCCGTAAAGTACGGCGGGGATCATGCCCTGCCCTCTCAATCTGCGCGCGGGTCCATTGCCCGTCATCGTCCGAAGCGTCGCACTCAATTCTAGCTGTTTCAAAAGGAAATCCTCCTTGACGGTTGAAATATAAAAAAGTCGGCTTCTTCAAACAAACAGCGAGGTCACGGAATCCCCGCGGTAACTGCGAATGATCGCCTCCCCCACCAGGTCGGCAATCGACAGGACCTTGATTTTGGCACACGCCTGTGCGTGCGGCCGCAATGGAATGGTGTCGGTCACCACGATGCTTTTCAGTACCGAACCCTGGATCCGCTCTACCGCCGGACCGGAAAGGACCGGGTGAGCGATGCAGGCATGGACTTCGCGTGCGCCTTCCAGTGAGAGCGCTTCGGCCGCCTCCACAAGGGTGCCGGCGGTGTCCACCATGTCGTCCAGGATCACGGCCACCTTGTCCCGCACGTTGCCGATGACGGCCATGGCCTTGGCCTGGTTCGGCGCGGAGCGCCGCTTGTCGATGATGGCCAGATCCGCATCCAGCCGTTTGGCGAAGGCCCGGGCCCGTTCGACCCCGCCCGCGTCGGGCGAAACGATGGCCAGGTCGTGGTCAAACTGGCTGCGGATGTACTTGATCAGCACCGGCGCGGCGAACAGGTTGTCCACCGGTATGTTGAAAAAACCCTGAACCTGGCCCGCGTGCAGGTCCATGGTGATCACCCGGTGGGCGCCGGCCACGGTCAGCATGTCCGCCACCAGTTTGGCGCTGATCGGCACCCGGGGCGCCACCTTTTTGTCCTGCCGCGCGTATCCGTAGTAGGGTATGACGGCTGTGATCCTGCGGGCCGAAGAACGCTTGAACGCATCGATCATCAGCAGGAGTTCGATCAAGTTGTCGTTGACCGGCGAGCAGGTGGATTGAATGACGAAAACATCCTTCGCGCGCACGTTCTCGTGAATTTCGATCTGGATTTCGCCGTCGCTGAAGGTGGTCACCTTGGCACCACCCAGCTTCAGATCCAGGTGCTCACAGATTTTCTGGGAGAGCGCCGGGTTCGAATTCCCCGCAAAAATGACCACTCCGTTGTCCATTGTTCCGCCCTCGGCACGTTCGCTTCGGTTTGACCAGGCGCCCCGGTCGACTGGCTGGGGCGGGAGGATTCGAACCTCCGAATGCAGGAACCAAAGTCCTGTGTCTTACCACTTGACGACGCCCCAGAATAAACTCACACCTCCACCACCCGGCTTCTTCAGGAAGGCGGTTCGGGGCCTACTGTTCCTGAACCAACTGGACCGGGTCCAGCAGCATGTCGGCCAGGAACAGACGCCATCCGGGCTCCTGCGGCATGGAAGCCGCCGCGGTTCGGGCGGCATCCACGCCCCTGAAAAGACCAAAGACACTGGCCCCGCTGCCGGACATGAGCGCCCCCACCGCGCCATGCCGAACCAGCAGGCGTTTGATGGATGCCAGCTCCGGGTGCAGAGTCAGCGTCACCATCTCGAGATCATTGCATAAGTGGCGCGCAGGGTGGAACGCTTCCTTTTTTAAACGTGCTTTTGTAAGTTGTTTTTGACAATTTGTCAATCGCAAATTCAGATTCTCGTAAACCGCCCGCGTCGAAACGGTAAGCGCCGGGCAGACCAAGAGCAGGTGGAACCGCGGCAGGCGCGGACAGGCTTGCAGGATGTCCCCGATCCCGGAGGCGAGCGCCGGAGACTGAAAAATGAAGAAGGGGACATCCGCCCCGAGCGTGCGCCCGAGGGCCATCAGTTTGCGCCGGGAAAAGGGGGCGCCGTGCAGGTGATTCAGTCCGATCAGCACGCTGGCCGCGTTGCTGCTTCCGCCCCCCAGGCCGGCCGCCACCGGAATGCGTTTCTCGAGCGCGATCGCAACCCCCGGCTCGCGGCCCAGCGCATCGAAGAATACCTGCGCTGCGCGAAAGGCCAGATTTGTTTCGTCCCGTGGCAGCGCAGGGTCCGAGCACCGCAACGTGACGGGCCCCGGGGCGGGGCGCAGGCGAATCTCGTCACAAAGGCCGACGCGGCACATCAGGGAGAGCAGATTGTGATAACCGTCCGTCCGCTTGCCGGTAACACGCAAAACCAGGTTGATCTTGGCGGGGGACAGGACACGAACGATCATCGCGGGTGCCGCCCGGAAAGAGGCATCACCCTCTTTCCTTCACGTAAAGGATACGCAAGTCGTAAAGAATGCTTTTCAGCATGGCTTCCTCGTCCGGCGTCAAGTTGCCGGCGGTTTTCTGCTGGAGCATGCTCAGGATGTCGATGGTCTGCTTCGCCATGGCAAGGTTCTTTTCCGCTTTGCCGGAAACCGGGTCTTCAATGACGCCCAGATGAACCAGGGCCGAGGCGTTCAGGGAGGCGATGAATGTCGGAAGATTGATTTCAGGCAGCGGCGTGGGGGGCGGCTGGACGCCGGCGGCGGGTGGGTCCTCCGGCTTTTGGTCCTGGGTTTCGGCCTTGGTTTCGGCCTGGGCCGGCTCCTCGGGCGGGGTGGGCTCTCCCTCCTGGGAAAACATCCGGCGGTCTTTGACCACAAAGCCTTTTTCCTGCTCTGGCATAGCGCCTCCTGCGGAAGAATTGAGATGGGTGATTTGAATTTGCTTCGAATTTCGAACCGGGTTCCGGCTTCTCCTGCTTGGGGATACTCTATGGGAAACGCGCCGGTTGTCAAGGCGCTTATTCGTTCACTTTGCCGAAGGCGTACTTGCTGATCAGTGCCTCGATGTCGAGCACCGGCTCGGTTTCGATGATCATGTCGCCCGGTTTCAAAAGCTTGTCCGACCCCCCGGGCGACAGTTGGATGTATTTGTCCCCCAGCAACCCAGCGGTTTTGACCGAGGCAATGACATCGTCGCTGAGAACGATCCCCTCCTTGATCTTCAGGCGCACCATCGCCACCAGGTCCTTGGGGTCCAGGCCGATGGAGTCCACCTGTCCCACCTGCACGCCGGCGATTTCCACCTGGGCGCCCGCCTTGAGCCCGGCGACCGATTTGAAACGCGCGTTCAGCAGATAGGTCTTATCGCCCAGCACCTCGATCTCGCCCAGGCGAATGGTAAGATACCCCACGCAGATGATCCCGAGCAGAACGAATACGCCCACTCCCAATTCAACCGATGATTGCTTCATTTATTCACGCTCCACTAAGTTCTCAGGGAATCGCGGCTGGAAGCCGCCTCCACAGAAAAACAAACTTAAATTTACCAATTAAAACCCGCCGCCCAGCGGCGGGTTTTAATTGCGGCATTCATAAAAAACGGCCTGCGTCTGCCCGGCCGCGGCGATCAGATCGTCCAGGCCGGTGCCCTGCCTTGCCTGGGCGACACCCGCGCTCACGGAGTAGCAGAACTCTTTGACGGCTTCGATCGAGCCGAAGAGCGCGTGGCTTTGCATGGTCCGGGCGAGCTTGCGACAGAAGTCCCGGGCCTGGTCCTCGTTGGTGTCCGGCAGGACCACGAGGATTTTGTTGATGTCGAACCGGAAGCAGGTATCGGTGATGTAAGTGCTCTGGGTCACGTGGTTGGCAAAGGTCTTGAACACCGTCTGGCCGACCACGTGCCCCGCGATCCGGTCCACGTCCTCCAGGTTGTCCATGGCCAGCAGCACGATCGAAAAGGGGATCTGGTAGCGCTGCAGCCGGCTCATCTCCTGCAGCAGGCGGTTCTGCCCGATCGACTGCGAGGCGATCCCGGTCAGGTCGTCGCGGGGGCTCTCGAGGCCCTGGATGAAATTCTTCACCTCCGGGGCGACCGCCTCCTGAATTTCCTCCGGGCCGCCCTCGAAAACGATCCGACCCTCGTCGAGCATCGCCACGCGCTGCGAGATGAAAAAGATGTCCGGGATTTCGTGGCTGACCACCACCCCGGTGAAGCCGAAACGCCGCTGGTAGTCCAGGATCATGCTGTGGACCGCGTTCTTGCGGATGGGGTCGAGCCCGGTGGTCGGCTCGTCGAACAGGACGATCTCGGGGTCGGTCACCAGGGCCCGGGCGAGCGCCACCCGTTTTTTCATGCCGCCCGAGAGCTGGGCCGGGTACTTGTGTTCGATGTCGTGCAGGTCGAGCTGGTGCAGCTTGTCGCGCACGCGCCGGCTCACCTCGGCCGGGGACAGGGCGTTGCGCTCCTTGAGCGGAAGGGCCACGTTTTCGAAAACGTTCAGAAAATCGAAAAGCGCCGTATCCTGAAACACATAGCTGAATTTTTTCTTCAGCGCCTTACGTTCGGCCGGGCTCATCGCCGCGCGGAGCCTGCCGTCGAACAGGATCGCTCCCCCGTCGGGCTCGTGCAGGCCGATGATGTGCTTGAGCAGAACACTCTTGCCCGAGCCGCTTTTGCCGATAATCGCAGTGATCTCCCCCCGGTAAATATTCAGGTTGACCCCGTCGAGCACGCGGTTGACCCCCAGGGTCTTGACGACGTCTTGAAGTTGAATCAAGGGCGATCGGGTCATGGGCCAAATGCATCAGAGCAAGAAAGTGGTTAATATATAGTCGGTGACCAGGACCAGCACGCAGGAAATCACCACCGCGCTCGTGGTGGAGATGCTGACCCCCTTGGCGCCGAACTCGGCCCGGGTGTGCGTGTAATAGCCCTGGAAGCAGCAGACCGTGACCACCACCACCGCGAAGACGACGGACTTGATGAACCCGCCGAGGATATCGATCATCTGGACGCTTGACTGCGCCCGGGCGAAGTAGAAGGCGGGGTTCAGTCCCAGGAGGGCCGAGCCCGACAAGTACCCGCCGTAGAGCCCGACGACGTCAAACAGGGCGGTGAGCAGCGGAAAACAGATCAGCGCCGCGGCGATGCGGGGACTGACGAGATACCGCATCGGGTTGATGTCCATGGTCTGGAGGGCATCGATCTGCTCCGAGATCCGCATGATGCCGATCTCCGCGGTCATGGAGGAGCCGGCCCGGGCGATGACCATGATCGCCGTGAGCACCGGCCCCATCTCGCGTATCAGGGAGAGCGCCACGGCCGAGCCGAGGGCGGCTGTGGAGCCGTATTTCACGAGGGCGTAATAGCCCTGCAGCCCGAGCACCATCCCGGTGAACGCGCCGGTCAGGCAGATGACGAAAACGGACTTCATGCCGATGAAATAGACCTGCTGCCGGATCTTGTCGAACTGGAAGGGCGGCTGAAAAATCAGCACGAACCCCCACACGAAAAAGAGAAAGAGACGCCCGAGGTGCTGGGTGAAATCCAGGACATCGCGCCCGATGGCGGCGACGGGGCTTTTGAGTGTGACAAGAATGGCCATACGTGGTAGTAGGATCTGTTTTTGAAGATTCTCCGCCGCAAGCGGCGGGGTTGGCGCTCGCTGTTCGGTTCAATGCCTTGTTATCCTCAATCTTTTATGCGACCGCACGTTTAAAGTCAAGCCGGGAATACCGGCATCCCCGCGGCGGCACCTCGCCTGCCGGCGCGGCCGCTTGGGCCGGCAGCGGTCTTTTTTTCCAACGACTAAAGAGACGCCCCACATGATTCGAGCGGAAAACATCAGCAAAAGCTACGGCGGCCGATCCCTGTTCGACCAGCTGAGCTTCACCCTCAATTCCCGCGAACGGCTGGGGCTGGTCGGCCGCAACGGCCACGGCAAGACCACCCTTTTCCGGCTGATTGCCGGAGAGGAGTCGCCGGATTCCGGCGCCCTCGTGGTCCCCAAAAACTATCGCACCGGCTATGTCAAGCAGGCTCTGGAGTTTTCGCGGCCATCGGTTCTGGAAGAAGCCATGACGGCCCTGCCGCCCACCGAACGCGACCACCACTGGAAAGCGGAGAAGATTCTGGCCGGCCTGGGCTTCTCGAAAACCGACTTCGACCGCCCCCCGGCTGAATTCTCCGGCGGGTTCCAGGTGCGCCTCAACCTCGCCAAGGCCCTGGCATCCGAGCCGGACCTGCTCCTGCTCGACGAGCCGACGAACTTTCTCGACATCACCTCCATCCGCTGGATCGAGCGGTTCCTCGTCGCCTGGCCGCGGGAGCTCATGGTCATCACCCATGACCGCAGCTTCATGGACCGGGTGGTCACCCACGTCATGGGCATCCATCGTCAGAAGGTGCGCAAGATCGCCGGCGCAACCGAAAAATACTACGCCCAGATCGCCCAGGACGAGGAGATCCACGAAAAAACCCGCCTCAACGACGAGCGCCGCCGCAAAGAGGTCGAGCTGTTCATCTCGCGCTTCCGCGCCAAGGCCCGGCTGGCCGGCCTGGTGCAGTCCCGCGTCAAGGCCCTGCAGAAGATGGAGAAACGAAACAAACTCGAAAAGCTGCGAGATCTCGAGTTCGCCTTCCGCGAAAAGCCGCTCTCCGGAAAGCACTCGCTCTCGGCCCGGCACGTCGGGTTCACCTATGCGCCCGAGACACCGCTCATTCGCGATGTCAGCCTCACGATCACGACCGGCGAGCGCGTCTGCATCGTGGGTCCGAACGGCAAGGGCAAGACCACGCTGCTGCGGATCCTGGCCGGCGAGCTCGCCCCGCAGTCCGGCGAAGTTGTTTACCACCCCGCCATTCAAAAAGGCTTCTTCGAGCAGACCAACGTGACCCACCTGATCGACAGCCGGACGGTCGAGGAGGAGATCCTCTATTCCGACCCGGGGGTCGACCGGCAGATGGCCCGCGACATTTGCGGCGCCATGATGTTCCCGGGCGACGACGCCCTTAAAAAGATCGCAGTGCTCTCCGGCGGGGAGAAGAGCCGGGTGGTCCTGGGCAAAATCCTGGCGACCCCGGTCAACCTGCTGCTGCTCGACGAGCCCACCAACCACCTCGACATGGAATCCTGCGATGCCCTGCTCGAAGCCATCGACAGCTTCGACGGCACGGTCATTCTGGTCACCCACAACGAGATGTTCCTGCAGGCGCTCGCCGAGCGGCTGATTGTCTTCCGGGAGGACGGCATCGAGGTCTTCGACGGCACCTACCAGGAGTTTCTCGAAAAAGGCGGCTGGCAGGACGAAAAAGCGCCGCGCGCGGCGGAGGTTACGGCCGACGGCGAACCGGCTGAGAACCTGAAAGCCGCCCGCAAGGACCTGCGCCGGCAGCGCTCGGAGCTCCTCGCGCGCCGCGCGCGCAGCCTCAAGCCGCTGGAGGAGGCGATGCGGCGGCTGGAGCGCGACATCGAAAGGCGGGACGGCGACATGGCCATTCTGAGCCAGGCGATGCAGACCGCTTCCGAAAACCGTGACGGCGCCCGGATCACCGAAATCTCCCAGTCCATCCACGCCGGCCAGAAGACGATCGACGGCCTGTTCGATGCCCTCGACCGGGCCACCCGCGACCACGAGGCTCAGAGCGCCGGCTTCGACCGGGAGCTGGAAGCGATCGACGCGGCTGCGGCCGGCCTGGAAGCCAAGGACGCCGCGAATTGATTTAGGTCAATCCGTTTTCCCGGGTTTACGGCTATGTTCCGGGCGAACGCATCAACCCGTCCATAACGACCGAAAGGAGGTTTGTCATGTTTTGCTACCAGTGTGAACAGACGGCCAAGGGCACCGGGTGCACCGTGCTGGGTGTTTGCGGTAAACAACCGGAGGTTGCGGCCCTTCAGGATCTGCTGCTCTACTCGCTCATGGGGCTTTCGCAGGTCGCGGTCGAGGGCCGGAAAGTGGGGGTGTCGGACGCGAACGTCAATTCCTTTACCGTCAAAGCGGCCTTCTCCACCTTGACCAATGTGGATTTTGACCCTGACCGTTTTCTCGCCTTGATTACCGAGGCCGTCGGCAAGCGTGAACGACTCAAGGCAACGGTCAAAGCCGCCGGCGGAAAGACCGATTTTCCCGAAGGGGCCTCCACGTTTGTTCCAAAGACCACCTTGGAGGAACTGATCCGGCAGGCCGAGGCGTTCGGCCTGAAATCCTATCCCGCCGCCAACCCGGACATCCTCTCTTTGAAGCACACCGTGCTCTTCGGCATCAAGGGCGTGAGCGCCTATGCGGACCATGCCCTGATTCTCGGGCAGCAGGATGACGCGGTGTTTGCATTTGTCCATGAAGGCCTGGCCGCCATTCAGCGGGCGGATTTGAGCCTGGACGACTGGGTGGGTCTGACCCTCAAGTGCGGGGAGGCCGCGCTGAAAGCCATGGAGCTTCTGGATGCGGGCAACACCGGAACCTACGGCCACCCGGTACCGACCAGCGTCCCGTTGGGCCACAAGAAAGGCAAAGCCATTCTCGTGTCAGGCCATGACCTGAAAGATCTTGAAGCGCTTCTCAAACAGACCGAAGGCAAAGGGATCAGCATATACACCCATGGGGAGATGCTGGCGACCCATGGGTACCCGAGGTTGAAAAAATACAAACATTTCTACGGGCATTATGGGACGGCCTGGCAAAATCAGATCCGGGAATTCCCGGACTTCCCCGGGGCCATCCTCATGACGACCAACTGTATCCAAAGGCCCAAGAACGAATACAAGGAAAATCTCTTCACGAGCGGCATGGTCGGCTGGCCCGGCATTCCCCATGTATCCGACCTCAATTTCAAGCCGGTCATCGACAAAGCGCTATCAATGCCCGGTTTTCAAGAGGACAAAAACGGCAAGCACGTGACGGTCGGATTCGCGCGCAACGCCGTTCTGGGAGTGGCCGACAAGGTGGTGGCGGCGGTCAAATCCGGAGCCCTTCGGCATTTCTTTCTGGTGGCCGGCTGCGACGGCGCCAAGCCGGGGCGGAACTATTACACCGAATTCGTGGAGAAGGTGCCCAAGGACTGTGTAGTGCTGACCTTGGCGTGCGGCAAGTACCGCTTCTACGACAAAGAGCTAGGCGATATCGGCGGCATCCCCCGCCTGCTGGATGCCGGTCAGTGCAACGATGCCTACTCGGCTCTCCAGATTGCCGCGGCCCTCTCCAAGGCGTTCAACGTGCCGGTGAACGATCTGCCGCTTTCGTTGATTTTGTCCTGGTACGAGCAGAAAGCGGTTTGCATCCTTCTGGCGCTGCTGCACCTTGGGATCAAGGGCATCCGCCTGGGGCCGTCGCTGCCGGCGTTCATCACCCCTAACGTGCTCGACACGCTGGTGAAAAACTTTGACATAAAACCAATCGGCACCCCGGATGCGGATTTGAAGGCGATCCTGGGCTGATGTGAGCGGCATCCAGTGGGAAATTGAAGGCATCACGGATGGCGCGCTGCTTACATGACGGGGTTGCCCGAGCAGTCACAGACGGCTTTTTTCGTTATGCTCTCTTACGGGGAAAACTGCGTCTCAAGACGCGGTTTTCCCCGCCCGGGCGAAAACCCAGTAAATGATCCCGGCGGTGAACATCGAGGGCAGCGAGCCGCCGACGGGAAGCGCGAGCACGGCGATCGCCTCGTATACGGCAAAGCCCGCCGCCCAGGCGATGATCGCCGCCGGATTGAACCCCTTGCGATACCAGTACGCTCCGCCCTCCCGGTAGAGGTCGGCGACGTCCAGCCGGCGCCGCCGGAGGATGAAGTAGTCGGTGAGCGACACCCCGAACAGCGGGATGAACATCGCCCCGATGAAGAACAGGAAATTCTCGTACTGCTCCATGGGGAAGACCAGTGCGACCAGGATCGAAATGATCCCGGCGATCCACATGAGGCTCCGGGCGCTCAGCTTCTGCGAGATGTTGAGCATGGAGCAGGTGGCGGAGTAAACGTCGGGGAAATCGGAAGTGACGGTCGAGAACACCACCATGAGCAGAGCGGGAACCGCCAGACCGAGCCGCCCCATGGTCTCCAGCACCGCCTGGCCCGGGTCGGCCGCACCGGTGAGCAGCGCGACCTGCAGCCCCAGCACGTACATCCAGGAGGAGACCAGGAGATACCCCCACCACGTGTTCCAGAACGCCGCGCGCGTGCTGCGGGCAGAACGTGCGTAGTCCGCCACCAGCGGCATCCACGAGATCGGCATGGCGATCACCAGGTCGAGAGCGGTCATGAAGGTGAGCGGTGCGGCCGCAACGGCCGGTTGGGCCGGAAGCCCGGTGAAGGCGATCCATGTCATCATCAGGAGGACCACCACCAAGGCAGCGACCGAAACGCTCTGCAGAAACTTCCAGACGGTTCTTCCGGTCCCCATCGCCCACAGCAGCGTGCCGAAGCCGATCAGGACCACCCAAAAGGCATCGGTCGCCGGAAGGCCGCCGATCGGTTTGCCGAGGGCCGCACCGGCCCGGCCGCCGATGATCAGCATGATGGCGGCCCAGCCGATGAGCTGCACGATGTTGAGCACTGCCGCGAGGTTGGAGCCCCGGATCCCGAAGGCGGGCCGAATCGAGACCATGGACATGATCCCGTGGTCGGAGCCGACCACGCCTCCCAGGGCCATGAGGGTGTTGCCGATGAGATGGCCCAGCAGGATGGCCCAGAGGCCGGACCAGAACCCCAGCGGGGCCAGAAACCCGCCGGCCCAGATCTCGGCCAGCGAGATGGCCACTCCGGCCCACAGCAGGAAAAAATCGATGCCGCGCAGATTGCGCTCCGGTGCGGGGACGGGCCGAATGTCCATGGGGGCTCCTTTACGCCGGAGGGTCCGCGGATCGACCGGGTACGAATCACCGTTCGCCCCTCCGTCTAAAAAGAACTGAGGGAGAAAACCGGGCTTAGCCCCCAGTCCTCTGCCCTCAGTCCTCACAACTCGCTACGCCTCACACGACGCCCTGGTCCATCATGGCGTCGACGACTTTCAGGAACCCGGCGATGTTGGCACCGACCACATAGTTGCCCGGGTGCCCATACTGCGCCGCGGCGTCCATGGCCGCCTTGTGAATGCTCTTCATGATCATCTGCAGCCGCTTGTCGACC